>CALWQV010000009.1 GCA_944383785.1 uncultured Enterocloster sp.
AAGACCCCTCTGTGGCTTGCAAAACACCCCCTTAAACCCATTTGAACTATCTTACCCTATACTTATACCATCTTTGATGAAACTCCCCTTATAGCCCACAGCAGTTTTGCATTTCCATTTCTTTATTGCAGTTTTTGTAATTTTGTAACTTTCTCTATACTTTCCATTAGTGGCGGCCTTGATTTTCCAATATCCACGTATCATTTATTTTTTCGCAATGTACCTTTCTAAAACTCTGCAAGCAAGCGAAAATTACATGCAAGCAATACTTTTTGACCCCCACTCAAAAATGATAGAGATAATGCACAAATAATACACAATATTACACAAATAAATTATTTAATATGCACTAAAAAATCTACCTGATTTTCTGGTAGAATACTAACCGAAAGTATATCACACTTTTTTGCTCTGTTAAACCCGCATCCTTATACAATTTTTACACTAAATCGTTTGACACCCGCCCCTATTTATGATATTCTTATGGCAGCTGCAAAATCGTAAGCAGCGGAAACATTTTTTATATTTTTGGAGGTATCGTAATGAAAGGTACAGTTAAGTGGTTCAACAACCAGAAGGGTTACGGATTCATTTCCGATGAGCAGGGCAACGATGTATTCGTACACTACTCCGGTCTGAACATGGAGGGCTTCAAGTCCTTAGACGAGGGCGCCGAGGTTGAGTTCGACGTTGTTAACGGAGCTAAGGGTCCCCAGGCCACAAACGTAACCAAATTATAATCATCGAGTAAAGTGTACCTTTTTCAAACATATATCGTCAAAGATAGCGTTGAAGGAAGTTATAACTAATTCAAGTGATTCGAATCGAGCCGATCCATTCTGGACCGGCTCTATTTGTTATGAGCACTTAGCGCACGGCCCTGCTCAGCAGCTCCTTTAGCTCCTCCACCGAAAACTCATAATTTCGGCCGCAGAAATGACAGTTCACTTGAATCGGCTTCCCCTCTTCGATCATTTCCGACAAATCTTTCCGCCCCACGCTGATCAGCGCCCTGGCCACCCGGCTCTTGGTGCAGCCGCAGTGAAATCTTGTATCCAGGCGCTCATTTATCTCCAGGTCAAATTCTCCCAGCACATACTGCAGAATCATCTCCGGCGTATTTCCCAGATTTAAAAGGGTTGTAATGGATGTGATCTCCTTCAGCCGCTCTTCCAGCCTTCCAATCATATCCTCCGGCGCATCCGGCATCAGCTGAATGATAAAGCCGCCTGCCTGCCTGACCGTATTATCCTGATTCATCAGCACTCCTAAGGCCACCGAAGACGGCACCTGCTCGGAGGTGGCGAAATAGTATGTCAAATCCTCGGCGATCTCACCGGAAACCAGGATCGTCTGGCCCACATAAGGCTCCTTTAAGCCAATGTCCTTGATCACGCTCAGCACGCCTATGCCGATGGAGCCTCCCACATCCAGCTTTCCCTGACTGTTGGGGGGCAGCATCACCTGGGGATTATAGGCGTAGCCCTTTACATTTCCATGGGAATCCGCAGTTACCAAAAGCCCTTGAAGAGGCCCGTCGCCCTGGATTTTTAAGGTCAGCAGATCCTTCTCCCCTTTTAAATCGCAGCCCATCATGGCCCCTGCCGTCAAAAGCCTTCCCAAAGCGGCAGTCGCCACCGGGCTTGTATTATGGGCTTTCCTGGCCTCTTCCACCATATCCCGGGTCGTCGCCGCGAAGGCGCGGATCCGCCCCTGGGCCGCCGTAGCTCTAATGATATAATCCGACATTTTTTTACTCCTTTAATCTCATTTTCCCTTTTCCCGGGCAATCACGTAAATCCTCTGGCTATCCTGCCTTACCGGCTTATGGGTTCCGGCGTCATAGGCCGCCACAAACTCCATCCCCGCCTCTTTGACCGCCCGGCGCACCTGCTCCAGCTCATAGGCCCGCTGATAATGGGTTTCTTCAAACTTCCGGTAAAGTCCTTCTTTCTCCCGCACAAACAGCGTCAGGTCATACTCATTGATCCCGGTTTCCCCATCGTAATAATTCTCCCAGATAAAGCTTCCCTCCGGGCGATTTTCCGCAAAGGTATTCTCACCCAGGATTTCTTCATATTTATAAGGCGTATTCAGGTCAAAGATAAAAATACCGCCCGGATCCAGATAATTATTGACCAGCTTCATAACCTGAACCAGATCCTGATACTCCACAATATAATTCATGGAATCGCAGATGCTCACCGCCGCCCGAACCGTGCCGTAAAGCTCGAACTCCCGCATATCCTGGAGCAGATAGAGAATGTCCTCCCCTTCCTGCCTGTGATCCATGGCGATCTCCAGCATATCCTCCGAATAATCCACGCCAATCATGTCGTATCCCTTTGCCGCCAGCTTCCTGGTCAGGACCCCCGTGCCGCAGCCAAGCTCCAGCACCAGGCCGTCCTGTATGCCATATTCCCGCAAAAGCTCCGTAATATATCTGCACCACTGGTCATAGGGAACATTATCCATAAATAAGTCGTAAACCTGGGCAAAACTGGTATAGGCATCCATTTTCATTCCTCCTTGCCAAGTGCTCTGCATGTATCCCACGTAAGCGTCTAAAGATAAGGCGCTAAGTGCTCGCAACAAAATTTCGCCTGCCGAAAATAGGCAGGCGAAATCAATAACCGGTCAGGTTCTACGCGTTCTTTCCGCAGCACTTCTTATACTTCTTGCCGCTGCCGCAGGGACAGGGATCATTGGGGAAAATCTTCTTACCCTTACGGATGGTGCCGGAAGCCTTCTGCTCCTTATACAGCTCCTTGCGCCGCTCAGGGGTCAGAATCGCATCCCACTGGGGCAGCTCGTACAGCCAGGTAGCCTTCGCCTCCACCATGTGATAGTACAGGCTCTCGGGATCGATCTCGATCTTAACCTCCGTATCCTCCTCCATGGTGTCGATGGGGTTCTCGTAGCCCTTTAAGCTCTCGTTAATCCCATCCAGGAATCCGGTCATGATCAGGATCTCCGTATCATACTTCTCAGCCAGCTCCTTTACAGTGCCGGTAATTACCTCCTGGGGATTGGACAGAATCTGCTCGTAAATTCCCTTCTCAATCTTAAAATAGCCAGACCATAATTCCTCTCTTTTTTTATCGTTCAGGCCATCGCCATACGCCAGATTCCGCCATGTTTCTAACAGCGCCATAACAAACCTTCCTTTTTACATAAATTTAGACCTTCCGGCCCTCCCGCCTGACAGTCTATCGCTCATAGTATATAACAAAAATACGCAGATTTCAAATATTTTTAAAAATCTTTTGCCAAACCTGTATAAGACGGGAAAATGGAGCCATAATAGGAGTATACACGAAAGAGAAAGTAATTAATACTTATCCTCCCCTTTTTTATACCTCGCTGGTTGGCTTCGTGCAGCTGGCGGGGTATTTTTTGCGATTCCGCCTTATATGATCAGGGTTTGCGGGAATGCGCAAGGGAGAATATCGTTATCTCCAAATAGGGGAATATTTATCCTGACACAAAATGCTTTCAGAGAATGAGTGCGTCCAGCTTTTTGATTTCCTCTGCTTTCGTATCAGGAAGCACATGGGTGTAAATATCCATAGTCGTTGGGTGATTGGGAAGGCTCCGAATAGCAAACGAAGATCCGGGTTTCTAAGTTGCTTGAGATGTAACTTAAAAGGCCGCCTGGGGCGCCAGGCGGTAACGCGAGTAAGCGTCTGCCCAATCGACGCTTACCCGCCTCATAACACCCCCCTATTTTACCGTCTCGGCCCCCGAAACATGGCCAGAATCAAGAACACCAGCAGCACCGGCCAGAAGATCCACAAAAAGCCAAAGAACACAAAGAACACCAAAAACAGGATCAATCCCAAAATCAACCCCGCAAGCAGCTTCACATACCATTTGCTGAAATCAATATAGTGAATTTTCGGCCCTTCCCGTTGCTCCTGCCTCTGCTGGTAAGAAGCCCCGCCTGTCTCCTGATACACAGAATCTCCCGTGCCGTAAGCCTGATATCCGTCAGGCCTGTCCTCCGTATCCAGAGCGGCGTCTACAATCGTGCGGGCAATAATCCTCGGCCCGCCCAGTTCCTCAATCACCTGTTCCTCGGCAGTTCCCCGGGACATTTCCCCGCTGATATATGAATCATAGTAATTCAAATTCTCCTGAATCACGGAATAGGGAACCCGCCCGTCAAGTTCAGACCGAAGCCCCTGCAAAAAATCCTGTTTGGTCATCCTCATATCCTTTCCATTATAGTTCCTCGTGCTCCTAGTATACTCTGTATAACTCGCACTAGGCTCGTTCAATACCTCGCCAAGTGCTCCTAGTATACTCTGTATAACTCGCACTAGGCTCGTTCAATACCTCGCCAAGTGCTCCTAGTATATCATAAAGTCCCGCAAAATCCAAGTCTGGCAAATTCCCTGACACTCTGCTATAATCACATATAAGAGGACGAATTCACGCGCAATCCAATTTTATTTCAAGGAGGAGCTTTATGGAACAGCTTTATGTTTTCGGTACCGGAAATGCCCAGGCCATTCACTGCTACAATACCTGCTTCGCCATCCGAAACGGCGATGAGTATTTTATGGTGGACGCCGGAGGCGGCAACGGTATTTTAAAAATCCTGGATGATATGAAGGTGGATCTGAATGCCATCCACCATATCTTCGTCACCCATGAGCACACAGACCACATTCTTGGCATTGTCTGGATGATCCGCATGATCGCCACCGGCATGAAAAAGGGCACCTACGAGGGGAATTTGCAGATTTACTGCCACGCCGGACTGGTGGACACCATCTCCACCCTCTGCCGCCTGACCATTCAGGGCAAATTTTACAAAATGATCGGCCAGCGCATTTTCCTGGTTCCGGTGGAGGACGGGGAGACGGTTCACATTCTCTCCTATGACGTAACCTTCTTTGATATTCTTTCCACCAAGGCCAAGCAGTTTGGCTTCACCACCATCCTGGATAATGGGAAAAAGCTGACCTGCGCCGGGGACGAGCCTTACAATCCCGGCTGCCGCCCCTACGTGGAAGGAAGCCAATGGCTGCTCCACGAGGCCTTCTGCCTCTATGGAGATCGGGAGCGCTTCCAGCCCTATGAGAAGCACCACAGCACAGTCAAGGAAGCCTGCGAGCTGGCTGCGGAGCTTCAAATCCCCAACCTGATCCTCTGGCACACTGAGGACAAGCAGATTTCCCGGCGCAAAGAGCTCTACACGGCCGAAGGACGGCAGTATTACTCCGGCAATCTTCTGGTTCCGGATGACAAAGAGATCATCGATCTGTAGCAGTAAAAAATGTAATAGTTCAGGACGGCACATCTTCTTGTCCGGCCCTGGCCGGCTGTTCAGCTCCAACCGGATCGCTAAAATTTGGATAAGCCGACCATCGTTTAACCTGATCAAGCTTTGCAGGCATTGTACCAAGCCTTTGCCGCAAGCAGGGCGAGAAAAAAGGCTCCGATAGGGAGGAACAAGACAATGATTGATAGATGGATTGCTGAAGCGACAGAATGTGATTTCAAGGTTGCTTTGGAAACAAAAAAGCCAAAAAGCTGGCTGAAAAGTGTCAGCGCCTTTGCAAATAGTATCGGCGGCACTCTCTTTTTCGGCATTGATAATGACAGAAACACTATTGGTTTAGCGGACGCACAGACCGATGCAGAAGCAATCAGCCGCTTAATTAAGGAGCGTATCACACCATACCCCAACTTTATCCTCGCTCCTGAGCGGGAAGATGGTAAGGATATTCTCGTACTGTCCATTTCCGCAGGTCGTTCCACACCGTATTATTACAAGGCAGACGGCATTATGGAAGCATATATCCGCATCGGCAACGAAAGTGTGATTGCGCCCTCGTATGTATTGAATCAGCTTCTTCTCAAAGGTATGAACCGCACTTATGATGCGCTTGACTCCGAGTACGATTTCAAGGACTATGCCTTTTCCAAACTGCGTGAACGCTACAAGGCTTGGACGGGCAACAGCATGGAAGAAAAACTGTTTGACTCTTTTGAAATGCGGGATGGCCATGGAAAGCTGACCAACGCAGGCGCTTTGCTTGCAGATGATGCTCCGATCAAGCAATCCCGTCTGTTCTGTACCAGATGGAACGGTCTTGACAAAAGTGGCGGCATGGTAGATGCCCTCGACAGCGCAGAGTATTCCGGCAGCCTGATTATTCTGCTCAACGAGGGGGCAGGCTTTGTGAAGCGGAACATGAAAACCCGTTGGAAGAAAACCGCCAACTCCCGTATTGAAATGCCCGATTACTGTGAGCGAAGTGTTTTTGAATCCCTCGTCAACGCCCTGATCCACCGTGATTATCTGGTTTTGGGCAGCGAAGTCCATATCGACATCTACGATGACCATCTTACCATCACTTCTCCTGGCGGTATGGCTGACGGTACACGGATACAGGAAAGAGATATTTCCACTATTTCCTCTACTCGCCGCAATCCTGTCCTCGCTGATATTTTCGGCAGATTGGGCTATATGGAGCGTCAAGGCAGCGGATTTAAGAAGATCACAGAGTCTTACCGCGCCGCCTACAATTACCGTGACGAATTGGAGCCGAAATTCTATTCCGATGCCAGTTCGTTCCAAGTTACGCTGTATAACTTAAATTATGGAACAGACGAAAAAGGAGCTGTTGGAGAAGAAAAAGTAGCGCCCGAAGAGAAAAAAGTAACGCTTAAAACAAAAAAAGTAGCGTTTGAACGCTCCATTGCTGAATTAAAGCTCAACAAACCTACCAGAGATAATATTCTGTCCCTGTTTGAGAAGTTCGGATATGACATCCCTTTCTCACGTGCAGATGTGATTGAATCATGTGGCTTAGCGCCGTCTTCCGCAGGCAAGATGTTGCGCAAGATAAAAGAATTAGACTTAATTGTATCTGCCCCCCAACAAGGCAGAGGAAAATATATTTTTATCGAAGCAAAAGAATAACACTGTTATCAGTCGCCAAGGTGACTGTTCGCTCTGCCAAAAGATAATGCTCTAAGTAACTGCTTCACTAACCATGACAAAAAACAAGATTAAGAAGTCACTTAGAGCATACATCTCCTGGGATGATTCCGGATCTTTTTTCGATTTTCTTACGCTCCCATAGCCGCCTTATAGATTGCCAGAATATCCGCTTCTCCTAATTCCTTCCGCCCGGCAAGGGTCCGTTTTCCAAAGAACGTACACTTATGGGCCATTTCCTCCAGAACCTCCGGGGATACCTCTAGCTGCTTTAAAGTCACCGGCATATCCAGGCTAGCAAAATAATCCTCCGTCGCTTGAATCCCCGCCAGGGCCGTATTCATGGAATTTTCAAAATCCATATCTATATTCCAGACCCGCACCGCGTACTGGGCGAAGCGCTCTACGCCGGATGCGCACACATAGCGGGCCCAGGAAGGCCAAAGTGCCGATAATCCCGCGCCGTGGGCGATTCTGGGATACATACCGGAAAGCTCGTGCTCCAGCTGATGGACCTGCATCATGAAGCTGCGCCCGGCGCTGGTCAGATCATTGTGGGAGAGGCTGCCGGCCCACATCAGATTCGCCCTGGCCTCATAATTCTCAGGCTCCCGGTCCGCGATTCTCCCGGCCTCAATTACGCTCTTTAACAGTCCCTCCGCAATCCGGTCCGTCACCCCGTTCGCCTCTCCGATTCCAAAATACCGCTCCAGGGTGTGCATCATAATATCCACCGTTCCACAGCCCGTCTGGAACTTGCTCACCGTATAAGTCAGTTCCGGATTGCAGATAGAAAACAGCGGCCGGTGCAGGGAGCTGCCGAAGCCTCTCTTAAGACCGCCTTCCTCATTGGTAATCACGCAGGAATTGCTCATCTCGCTGCCAGAGGCGGAAAGAGTCAAAATGGTTCCCACCGGAAGGGCCTTCTTCGGCGCGGCTTCCTTTGTAAAAAACTTCCATACATCTACATCCGGGTTCCCCACTCCGTCGGCAATGCACTTGGAAGAATCGATCACGCTTCCGCCGCCTACGGCCAGCACCAGCTCCACCTTCTCTTTCAGGCACAGCTCAATCCCCTGCTTTGCCATGGAAAGGGTCGGATTGGCCTGGACGCCGCCCAGAGTTACATACTGGATCCCCTCCTGCTCAAGGGAATGAAAAACCGCATCCAAAAGCCCGGACTTTCTGGCGCTGCTTCCCCCAAAATGCACCAGCACCTTCTTAAAACCATACTCCTTAATGATCTTCCCTACCTGCAGATGGGTATCTTTCCCAAAAATCATCCTGGTAGGAGCATAAAATTCAAAATTTTCCATCGAAACACCCTCCTTCTGTGGCTTTTACAAAACAAGTATACTCCATGTCCACGCTCAGGGCAAGCAGAAAACAGGCAAATGCCCCTGTCATACCGCCGCTTCCCCACGCATACACTCCTATGAACGGGAAATTTCCTACAGAAAGGTCGTGATCCCTTGTCCCCCAAAAATCTCCTAAAACGATTCGCCTACCTGTCATTCTGCCTGGTCTGCGCCTTGCTCCTTTTATCCCGCACATCCCCCGGTCAGGCTGTGTCCGCCTGGGCCGGCTCTGTGGTCGGCCGTTTTTTCGGCAAAGAGGACACGGCCTCCCCCTCCCAGCCGGAGCCCATCAAATGGGTGGATTTTGACGTTACCTGCCAGGCCATGAACCAGGCCTTCCGCTATGATGTAGATACCTGCCAGGCGGACATTCATCTGAACTGGGTGGATCTTCTGGCCTATCTGGGTGCCCTGTACGGCGGAGATTTTTCTCTCTACAAGGCCTCAGATCTGGAAAAAGCCGCCCAGGCCATTCAAAGCAATGAGACAACCATGGAGCAGCTGACAAAAAACATGAAATATTATCCCTATTACCGACAGGCCTACGGAGCGGTCTTAGACGGCCTGGTAGGGGAGTACGAGGCCCAGATCCCCAGGGAACAGGCTCCGGGCATCTATCTGCCCTCCGGCGTAGACGGCGGCACGCCGGATGATCCGGAAATTGTGTGGGTCAAAAAATACGGGCTGAAAGCATTTTCCCCCATTGCCAAATCCTTTCCCTACAGTGATTACGACGACTTTGGAGTCAGCCGCAGTTACGGCTTTAGCCGCCGCCATTTAGGCCACGACATGATGGGGCAGGTAGGCACTCCTGTGATCGCGGTGGAATCCTGCTACGTGGAGGCCATGGGCTGGAACCAGTACGGAGGCTGGCGGCTGGGACTGCGCAGCTTTGACAAAAAGCGCTATTACTACTACGCCCATCTGCGCAAAAACTATCCCTATCAGTCCAATCTGAAGGAGGGAAGCATTGTAAGCGCCGGGGATGTCATCGGCTATCTGGGCCGCACCGGCTACAGCGCTACGGAAAATACCAACAACATCGACGAGCCCCACCTGCACTTCGGCTTGCAGCTGATCTTCGATGAATCCCAGAAAGAAAGCACCAATGAAATCTGGATCGACTGCTTTGAACTGACCCGTTTTCTCTCCATGAACCGTTCAGAGGTGAAAAAAGTAGAAGGGACCAAGGAATGGTCCAGAATTTACGGCATAAAAGACCCGGTAATTCCGGACAATGCCGAAATCACCGGGCAGGAAACGGTTTTCGAAAAGTAATGTGTCTACCTCAGATTCTCCTGAAATTTCCAGATCAGCTGGTTCTGGTAAGCTCCCCCATAAGTGCCGTCCTCCAAACGGTCTAAGGCTTCTAACACCAGCTGTTCCCAGGAGCTCTGCTCCTGATTCACCAGAATCGGATAGTAAAAAATCCCATTCTCCTCTGCCGCCCTAAAGTCTCCCGGAGCATCTCCTACCATCAGGCATTTCTCCTGTTTGTAGCCTGTGGACAAAAGCTTGCGGATTCCGGAATTATACTCGGTGCTCAGCTTCGTAGACATATCATTGGCGTTGATATCATATACTTCCAGGGCCATCCCCCTGCTGGAAGATGGTCTGCATACTGTATTTACTTCTCTGGGGCTGCCCCTTCCCTTAACGGATGAATCCAAATCCCGCTGAGCAGCTTCGGCTCAAACCAGGTAGACTTAGGCGGCATCAAAAGCCCCGCGTCCGCCACCGCCAACAGCTCCTCCATAGCGGTGGGGTACATGGAAAATCCCACCTTCATATCGCTGCGGGCCCGGCGCTCGATCTCCGAAAGCCCCCGGATTCCCCCGATAAAATCGATGCGCTGATCAACCCGGGGATCCCCGATGCCAAGCACCGGCCCCAAAAGCCAGTCCTGAAGCACCGACACATCCAGTCCCTTTACCGGGTCAGAACTTAAGATCTCCGGCTTTGCCGTCAGCCGGTACCAGCGCTCCTCAAGGAACATACCAAAGACGCCCTTTTTACTTGGAGCGAAGGCTTCCGCTCCCAAGGGCTCCACCAGAAAATGCCTGGAAATCTCGTCCAGAAACTGAGGTACGCTTCTCCCATTCAGATCCTTCACCACCCGGTTATAGGGCAGAATCTTCAGCTGCTCCTGGGGAAACAGCACCGAAAGGAAAAAGTTAAAGGGCTCTTCCCCTGTGTAATCCGGATTCTCCGCTCTCCGCTTTAAGCCCACCTTCACCGCGGACGCCGCCCGGTGATGGCCGTCGGCGATATAGGTAAAGGGGATGCGGCCAAAAGCCTCCTCCATCCGGGAGACGGTTTCCGGGTCATCCACCCTCCAGACCACATGTTCCACTCCATCCTCCGCCGTAAACTGGTAAATCGGCTCATGAGCCTGAACCCAGCCGTCCACTAACCCCTGAAGCTCCTCCCGGTTCCGGTAGGCCAGAAAGATCGGCCCCGTATGAGCGTCCAGCCGGTCCACATGGTTGATCCGGTCCTGTTCCTTTTCTTCCCTTGTATTCTCATGGCGGCGGATCACGCCGTCCATATAGTCGTCCACACTGCAGCAGGCGGTGATTCCCGTCTGGGCCCGGCCATCCATGGTCAGCCGGTAAATATAGTAGCAGGACGCGCCGTCCCACACATATGTGCCCTCTCTGATCCGCTCCGTCAAAAGCTCTTTCGCCTTGTCATAGACCCGCTCATCCTGCGACGGCACGCTGTCCGGAAACCACACGTCCGGGCGGTCAATGTTTAAAAAGGACAATGGCCTGCCCTTTACCGCCTCCCTGGCTTCCATCCTGCTGTACACATCATAGGGAAGGGCCGCCGCCTGGCCGGCGGCGGCCCCATTGGGTCGATAACAGGAAAATGGTCTTACAACAGCCATCCTGTTCCTCCTCCTATTTCACAACTCTTACTCTTAAAACGCCCTGAATTGCCTTCAGCTTCTCGATGGTTTCCTCAGTGGGACGCCCCTCCAGATCCAAAAGGGTGTAGGCGTACTTATCACGGCTCTTATTGGTCATATCGGAAATATTCACGCCCTGTCCGGCCACTGTCCCCGTCACCTGTCCGATCATATTGGGGATATTTAAGTGGAGCACCGCCACCCGGCTCTCGGTCTGGCAGATCCCCATATCGCAGTTGGGATAATTGACGGAATTTTTAATATTTCCGTTCTCCAGGTAATCGGTCAGCTCCTTTACCGCCATCTTTGCGCAGTTATCCTCCGACTCCTCGGTGGAAGCTCCCAGATGGGGGATTACGATGGTATTCTTCATATGGACGGAATTGGGATTTGGGAAGTCGGTCACATAGCGGGCCACCTTGCCGTTCTCTAAGGCCGCCGCCATATCCTGATCATTAACCAGCACATCACGGGCGAAGTTCAGCACAACCACGCCGTCCTTCATCTCATCCAGCTTTTCCTTATTAATCATCCCCTTGGTATCCGCGGTAGCGGGCACATGGATGGTGATATAATCGCACTCCTGATAAATGGTGTCCACGCTGGTAATATGCTTCACGTCCCGGTTCAGCATCCAGGCCGCGTTCACGGAGATAAAGGGATCGTATCCGTAAACCTCCATGCCCAGAGCCGCCGCCGCGTTGGCTACCTCAGCCCCGATGGCCCCCAGGCCGATGACGCCCAGCTTCTTGCCCCGGATCTCGTGGCCCGCGAAGGCCTTCTTGCTCTTCTCCGTGGCCTTGGCAATGTCGGGATTCTCTTCATTCTCCCGGCACCAGCGGATGCCGCCCACTACGTCTCTGGCGGCCAGGAACAGGCCGGCCAGCACCAGCTCCTTCACGCCGTTGGCATTGGCCCCCGGTGTATTAAATACCACAATTCCCTTCTGGGCACAGTCGTCCAGGGGAATGTTGTTGACCCCGGCCCCGGCTCTGGCCACCGCCAGAAGCCCATCCGGAAGCTCCATCTCGTGCATGGAAGCGCTGCGCACCAGCACGCCCTGAGCCTCCGCCATCTGATCCGTAATCTGATAATCCTCCGGCAGGCGGTCCAGGCCGCACTGGGCAATGGGATTTAAGCAGCAAATTTTTTTCATCCTATCCTCTACCTCCCGTTCTTCTTCTCAAAAGCATCCATAAACGCTACCAGCTTCTCCACTCCCTCAATGGGCATGGCGTTATAGATGCTGGCCCGCATACCGCCTACGGTTCTGTGTCCTTTCAGGTTCTCAAAACCGGCCTCCTTGGACTCCTTCACAAACTGGGCGTCCAGATCCGCGTCTCCGGTAATGAAGGGAACGTTCATTAGGGAACGGTCCTCCTTCACCACAGTACCCTTAAACAGCTTGCTCTGATCCAGGAAATCATAGAGGATCTTAGCCTTCTTCTCATTATATTCCTTCATGGCTGCAAGGCCGCCCTGTCTCTTTAACCACTGGAACACCTTGCCGCAGATGTAGATGCCGTAGGTGGGAGGCGTATTGTAGAGGGAGCCCGCATCCGCGTGAGTCTTGTAGCGCAGCATGGTGGGAGTCCCCTCCAGCACATCCTCGCTGATTAAATCCTCCCGGATGATCACGATCACCGTGCCGGCAGGGCCTACATTCTTCTGAGCGCCCGCGAAGATCAGGCCGTATTTGGTCACATCCACCGGTTCCGATAAGAAGCAGGAGGATTGATCCGCCACCAGCAGCTTGCCCTTGGTATTAGGAAGCTTCCAGAACTTGGTGCCGTAGATGGTATTATTCTCGCAAATATACACATAATCCGCATTCTCATCAATGGGAAGGTCCGAGCAGTCCGGTATGTAGCTGAAGGTTTTGTCCGCGCTGGATGCTACCGCGTTGGCGGTTCCATAGAGCTTTGCCTCGGAAAAGGCCTTCTTGGCCCACTGGCCCGTCACAATATAATCCGCCACCTTATTTTTCATCAGGTTCATGGGAACCATGGCGAATTGCTGGGAGGCGCCTCCCTGTAAGAACAGCACCTTATAGTTCTCCGGAATGTTTAACAATTCCCGCAGATCCGCCTCCGCCGTATCGATGATGGACTGGTAGGCCTTTGAACGGTGGCTCATCTCCATTACGGACATACCGGTTCCCTTGTAATCCAGCATCTCCTGGGCCGCTTCCGCCAAAACTTCCTCCGGCAGCGTAGCCGGGCCAGCTGAAAAGTTGTAAACTCTGCTCATCTTGCTCTCCTCCTTTTTCTCGCGACCTCCCCGCACTCCTTTCCGCTCCACGGCTTTCATGCTTTAACAGAGTATCGCGGTTACGTTTTCAGGTATTAAATCCCATAATACTCCATTTTTACTGAATTTTCAAGTCCGTATCGTCAAATGCATCCGCAATTGGAGCCCCAGGGGATACCATAGGAAATACTTTCTCATCGCAGCCGATCTGGCAGTCGATTACAACCGGCCCTTCCGCCTCCATTGCCTTTTTAAAGATCTGGGCAAATTCCTCCTTCTGATTCACCCGGTAAGCGGTGGCCCCCATAGCCTCGGAAAGCTTTACATAATCCACATTGTCGTTCAAAATTGTCTGGGAATAGCGCTTTCCATAGAAAAGGGTCTGCCACTGGCGCACCATGCCTAATACATGATTATTAATGATCACCTCGATAATATGCACACGATTGCGGGCCGCCGTGGCGATTTCATTCATGTTCATGCGGAAGCACCCGTCTCCGGCGATATTGACCACCACCCGGTCCGGGTTGGCGATCTTCGCGCCGATGGAGGCTCCCAGGCCAAAGCCCATGGTTCCCAGGCCGCCGGAGGTCAAAAGGGTTCTGGGGCTGCGGAAATTATAATACTGGGCCGCCCACATCTGATGCTGTCCCACCTCGGTGACAATGATGGCGTCCTCTGGCGTCATTTCGTCAATGGTCTGGATGATATATGGTCCAGTTAAAAGCCTCTTGTCGTAGCGCAGGGGATACATATCCTTCATGCGCTCAATATGGGCGATCCACTCGTCATGGTTGACGGGATCCAGCCGGGCGTTGAGCTTGCGCAGGATCACCTTGGCGTCCCCTACGATGCTGGCGGTTACGCGGATGTTCTTATTGATCTCCGCCCGGTCCACGTCGATCTGAAGAATCTTGGCGTTTTTGGCGAATTTAGAGGCGTTGCCCGTTACCCGGTCGGAGAAACGGGCCCCCACCACGATCAACAGGTCGCACTCGGTGATGCCAAAATTGGAGGTCTTGGTGCCGTGCATGCCCACCATTCCGGTATAGAGCTCATCCTTGCCGTCAAAAGCGCCCTTTCCCATCAGGCTGTCCGCCACCGGAGCCTGAATCTTGTGGGCAAATGCCTTCAGCTCCTCGGAGGCGCCCGCGATCACCGCGCCGCCGCCTACAAAGATAAAGGGCTTTCTGGAATTGCGGATCATCTCCGCCGCCCGATCCATGTCCTCCTCGGTGATGGTATCCGTCTGCCGCGGGATCTGGGCCGGAGCCTGGAATTCATACTCGCACAGGGCCTCGGTCACATCCTTGGTAATATCGATCAGCACCGGTCCCGGCCGTCCTGTCTGGGCAATGGTAAAGGCGCGGCGCATCACCTGGGCCAGGCGGTTTACATCCTTCACAATAAAATTGTATTTTGTAATGGGCATGGTCACGCCCGCAATATCGATCTCCTGGAAGCTATCTTTTCCCAGAAGCTTGGTTCCCACGTTGCAGGTAATGGCGATCACCGGCACAGAATCCATATAGGCGGTGGCGATTCCCGTCACCAGATTGGTAGCGCCGGGGCCGGAAGTGGCCAGGCACACGCCCACCTTCCCGGTGGACCTGGCGTAGCCGTCCGCCGCGTGGGCCGCCCCCTGCTCATGGGAAGTCAGGATGTGGGTAATCTCATCCTGATGCTTATAAAGGGCATCGTATATATTCAGGATCGCTCCCCCGGGGTAGCCAAAGACCGTATCGACTCCCTGCTCCCTCAGGCACTGGATCACAATTTCTGCTCCTGTTAACTTAGACATATGGTATGCACTCCTTTTTTAATACTCTCGTCCGGCTTTACTTCACCTCCAGCACAGCTCCCCGATCTGCACTTGTTACCAGGGAAGCGTAGCGGGCCAGATAGCCGCTTGTAACCTGAGGCGTAGGAGCCTGCCATCTGGCCTTTCTCGCGGCCAGCTCCTCATCGGAAACCTTCAGCTCCAGCTTGTGGTTATCAATATCGATGGAAATCAGATCCCCTTCTTCCACCAGGGCGATGGGGCCTCCCACCTGTGCCTCCGGCGATACGTGGCCGATGGAAGCGCCTCTGGAAGCGCCGGAAAATCTTCCGTCCGTGATCAGGGCCACGGTGGAGCCCAGTCCCATGCCCGCGATGGCGGAGGTGGGGTTTAACATCTCTCGCATGCCGGGACCGCCCTTGGGCCCTTCATACCGGATCACTACCACGTCCCCGGCCACGATCTTTCCGCCCTTGATGGCGGCGATGGCATCTTCCTCGCAGTTGAAGACTCTGGCCGGGCCCTCATGCTTTAGCATCTCAGGGGCTACGGCGGAGCGCTTCACCACTGCAGAATCAGGAGCTAAGTTGCCCCGAAGGATAGCGATGCCGCCGGTCTGGCTGTAGGGATTATCGATGGGGCGGATCACCTCAGGATTTAAGTTGACGCAGTCTTTAATATTCTCCCCCACGGTCTTGCCGGTCACCGTCATGCAGTCCAGATTCAAAAGTCCCTTCTTGCTGATCTCCTTCATCACCGCGTAGATACCGCCGGCCTCGTTGAGATCCTCGATGTAGGTGGGCCCTGCGGGCGCTAAGTGGCACAGATTGGGGGTTCTGGCGCTGATCTCATTTGCAATATCCACGTTCAGCTCCACTCCCGCCTCATGGGCGATGGCCGGCAGATGGAGCATGCTATTGGTGGAGCATCCCAGAGCCATATCCATGGTCAGGGCATTGATAAAGGCATCCTTGGTCATAATATCCCTGGGACGGATGTTCTTGCGGTACATCTCCATCACCTGCATTCCGGCGTGCTTGGCCAGCTTGATCCGCTCCGAGTAAACCGCCGGGATGGTTCCGTTGCCCTTTAAGCCCATGCCTAAAACCTCGGTCAAACAGTTCATGCTGTTGGCCGTGTACATGCCGGAGCAGGAACCGCAGGTGGGACATGCCTTTGCCTCAAATTCCTCCACATCTTCCAAGGACATGGTTCCCGCCGCGTAGGAGCCTACGGCCTCAAACATGCTGGACAGGCTGGTCTTATGGCCCTTCACATGGCCGGCCAGCATGGGGCCGCCGCTGACAAATACGGTGGGAACATTAATCCGGGCCGCCGCCATCAGAAGGCCGGGAACATTTTTATCACAGTTGGGAACCATCACCAGTGCGTCAAACTGATGGGCGATGGCCATGCACTCGGTGGAGTCGGCGATCAGGTCACGGGTCACCAAGGAATATTTCATGCCCATATGGCCCATGGCAATGCCATCGCAGACCGCGATGGCGGGAAATACCACTGGCGTTCCGCCGGCCATGGCGACTCCAAGCTTCACCGCCTCCACGATCTTATCCAGATTCATGTGGCCGGGTACAATCTCATTATAGGAGCTGACGATGCCGACCAAGGGCTTTGCCAGCTCTTCCTTTGTCATTCCCAGGGCGTTGAACAGAGATCTGTGGGGCGCCTGCTGCATACCAGTTTTTACCGCATCACTTTTCATATGGAAATCCTCCTTATCACATCTGCGCTTACTTTACGATTTTCGAACAAATCCGGTCGCCCATGGCCGTTGTTCCGATCTGGGTACAGCCCTCGGACATAATATCCACCGTGCGGTATCCCTCTCTTAAAACCTCCTGCACCGCCGCCTCGATAGCCGCCGCTTCCTCATCCAGGTCAAAGGAATAGCGCAACATCATGGCCGCCGACAAAATGGTGGCAATGGGATTAGCCAGATCCTTTCCCGCGATATCCGGCGCAGAACCGTGGCTGGGCTCATAGAGGCCGAATTTGCTCTCGTTTAAGCTGGCGGAGGACAGCATCCCGATGGAACCGGTAATCATGCTGGCCTCGTCGGAAAGGATATCGCCGAACATATTCTCCGTCAGAACCACATCAAACTGTCCCGGATTCATCACCAGCTGCATGGCGCAGTTGTCCACCAGCATGTGGGAAAGCTCCACCTGGGGATAATCCTTTGCCACGTCCTCCACAACCTTTCTCCACAGCCGGGAAGAATCCAGCACATTGGCCTTATCCACGCTGGTCACCTTTTTCCTGCGCTTCATGGCAATGTCAAAGGCACGGATGGCGATGCGGCGGATCTCGCTCTCGCTGTAGGTCAGGGTATCGGTAGCCGTCATCTGGCCGTCTACCTCCTCAGTCCAGCGCTTTCCAAAATAGATGCCTCCCGTCAGCTCCCGCATAATCAGAAGGTCAAAGCCATCGCCGATGATCTCATCCTTTAAGGGGCAGGCCCCGGCCAGCTCCTTATAGAGATAGGCGGGGCGCAAATTGGCAAAAAGTCCCAGCTCCTTGCGGATCTTTAAAAGTCCCGCTTCCGGCCGCAGATTGGGGGCAATGTCGTACCAGCGGGAATTGCCCACATTTCCTCCCACTGCTCCTAAAAGAACCGCATCCGCCTTTCTAGCCGTCTCCAAAGCCTCGTCGGTCAGCGGGACGCCGTATGCATCGATGGAGCAGCCTCCCATCAAAATCTTCTCAAAATAAAAGCTGTGGCCATAAACCTCCGCCACGCGGTTTACTACCTTAACGGCTTCCCGCACAATCTCCGGACCGATGCCGTCCCCCGGAATCAAAGTTACATTATACTCCATTTTCATAATCTCCCCTGTTTATTATTCTTGCAGGTTATAATGCAAGTGTCAAATACAGCTTCCTTCAATCATAACTTATTTAATAACTGATTTCAACTATTTGGGGGATTTTTTTCAATCCCACTGTATAATAGTTTGGAATCGTACCCATGAAATTTAGTTATAAAAAATCCGAGCCGGTCACCTTTGCAGACCACAGCTCGGATTTCATATATATTACATTTCTACCCTAAGAACTCCTTTAAAGATGGTATTGGCCGTCCGCAGCACCGTCCCCCGGACTACATGATCGCCCTCTACCTCCACCTGAACCTCCGTATATCCTCCGGCGTGGCCTAAAATCACGCCATGGCTGCCTCCATCCTTCTGAGGCCGCGCCAGGTCATAGGCAACCGTGCCCGGAATCCTTGCGGCCGCGGCGGTTGCGATAGCCGCGGCGATTGGGTAAGCCCTGTGCAGCTTGGTCACAAAGGAGCGGCAGCACAGATCCATATCCTCCTTTTTCACCGGATTTCCGTCCATATCCGCGTAATCCTGGGGCTTGGAGACAATCCCCACAAAGGGAATATAGGTAGAAGAGGTATCCGCCTCTTCCCAGCGCTCCACCAGTCCGAAGGCCTTGGCTGCCATCCCCCGCACCTGGCGCACCAGAGGGATAAACTCTTTTTTGCTGTTTAAGGACGTTAGCTCTGTTCCGGTCAGGCCCACATCCTCTGCCCTAAACAGCACCACTGGATTGGCGCAGTCGATCAGCGTCACCGGCAGCGGGCCAAAGCCCTCCAGCTCAAACACATCGGTCCGGTTTCCGGTGGGAAACAGCTTGTCAGTCAATCCGCCCCCCGGATTTTCAAAGGTCAGCCACACCGGAGCCGCGCTTCCGGGAGCGCCGTGAATCACTGCATCCCCTTCCTCGCAGCTTACTCCATCCTTTACCTGAACCCGGCTGACAATCACCCGCCGGGTGTTGGTATTATAGATGCGCACCACCGTTTCCGGCTCCACCGCCGGCACCAGGCCCTCATTGACGGCAAAGGGTCCTACTGCGGAAGACATATTTCCGCAGTTGCCCCGGTTGTCCACATAGTCGTTTTCCCCGTCCACCTGGAAAAAATTATAATCCACATCCGCGTCCGGCCCCTCATGAGGGGAAATCACCGCCACCTTATGGGTGGGAAAATCCTGGCCCATAGCGGAAAGCCCCGCCGCCGTCCTGCGCACTCCCAGAGCTTTCTTAAAAAGTTCCGGCCACAGGCTTTGATCCTCGGGAAGATTCCTTTTATGGAAAAACAGGGCCCGGCTGGTGCCGCCGCGCAGATAGGTACATGGAATTTTATAATACATAGGTCCGATACTCTCCTGTGCAAGGCGGTCCGGCGCAGATATGCACCACCTGCTCCTCAAAATCAATTACAATGTTGGAAACCGTAATACTCCTCATAAACAAGGGCTGAGTGGGAATCGGCGGATGGCGGCACAGGGACTGGGGATAATTCTCATGATCCGCCATACAGCACTTGATATAGTTTACGTCGATCTCGCCGTGCTTTTCCATCAGAAGCTCCCTTAAACGAGCGTCTCTGGGGGAACGCTGCAGGGCGTGGATCTTGGGCTGCACCACAAAATGATTGGCGTGGGTCAAAACGCCCTGTTCCGGATAGATCAGATCCGTGCCCTTGGGATGAATCTCAAAGTCAATGGCCTGCTTTTCCTTAAATCCGGCGGCCATCAGGTTGCAGGATACGGCTCTGGGAAACTCGCAGAAGAGCTCCTTCACCTTGTCCAGGGTATCCAGCTTTAAGGCCTGTCTTCTGACAAAGGTTGTGGGGATTCCCACATCCCAGGCGTCATAGATGGACTGGAGATTGTTGCCCTCCATCGCCACTCCGTGGCTGTTAAGGCCTCCCCGGATCACCTGTCCCGCCTCTGTCAGGCCCACGATCCTGGTTCCGTCAGGCTGGGTAATATGAAGGATTACCACATGATCCATGATGCCCACCCGGTAATCCCAGTTCTTCACCATGTACATCTTCCCGTCTTTGGCCGCCTCTGGGAGAATCGCCCCTGTGGTACACTCGTTCTTTTTGGGGAATTTTGTAATCTCGTAGCGGCAGTTGACGATCATAATATCCGCCAGTGGAAAGCCGGAGCCCTCCGCGATTCCCTCTACCTCCTCCATGACCTCCGGCATCTCCCGACGGGTGATTCCTACAAAGGACAGGGCAAACTCCTGGATCTCCTCCCAGGCTCGGTCGGAGCTCATGGCAAATACCTGCTTGTAGTCGCTGATGGAGTGGGCGATCAGTTCTTTTGCTTGACGGCCGTAATCTCTTCCGATCTCAAAGTAGGTAGGCCCCGAAATCTTAATCAAAGGATAATGTAACATTGCTTACTCCTCCTCTCTTATAAGTGATATGGAATATATTCCCCTTCGCAGGGCGGCCCGGAACAAATATAGGCCGTATTTTCTTCAAAGTCAACGATCATGGAGGCCACGGTAATGCCGTCGGCGATATAAGTCCTCTCGTCTCCCTCAAAGGTAGGATGACTGCAGACCGCCTTTGGCCAGTACATGTGATCCTTCATGCATTCCATAATATGGGGAATCGTAATATCTCCCCTCTTTGCGGCCAAAAGTTCCATCAGCCGCTTATCCCGCACCTTAGCCCGCTTGGGGAAGGCGTCCGCGTCCGGATCTACTACAAAATGATTGGCATGGGTCAGGATTCCGCCCTCGGAGTAAACCTGATCCATCTTGTCCGGCTGTACCTCAAAATCCAGCACCTGGCCCTTCTTTCCCACCAGCATGATATTGTTGGAAACGCAGCGCCTGAAATTCCGCACCAGGTCCGCCGCCTCCTCAAAGCTCCCACTTGCCAGCACCCGTCGGCGCAGGAAGGTCACCGGAAGACCGGGACCGTAGTGGTCGTAAAGGGACTGAAGGCCGTTATTGACGATCGCCACTCCGGCGGAATTAAAGCCTTCCCTGGGCATCTGCCCGGCTTCCGCCCATCCCACCAGGGAATATTCCTTTGTACGGATCCGAAGCAGCACGATATGGTTCATAACTGCCTGGTGGAAATCCCAGTTTTTCACCGCATAGGTCTTTCCTCCCCTGGCTGCCTCCGGAAGGACGGCCGCTGTGGTACACTCCTCCGGCTTCGGAAGCTTGCTGATCTCATAGCGGCAGTTCACCGCCATGATTTCCCCCAGCTGCCTTCCGGCTCCCGCGGCAAGACCCTTAGCTTCCTCCAGAATCTCCGGCATGGTTCGCTCGATCTCCGGCAGAAAGCCCATGGCGTACTCCATAGCCTTCTCCCAGGTAAAGCCCTGTTTAGCAAATGATTTTTTATAATATTCGATGCAGATCCCCACGCGCTCCTTGGCCTGTCTTCCATACTGAAGGCCGCGCTCATAGGGCGTCTCCCCATCGATCTCAATCAGCGGATAGGGTTCCATATATCTCCTTTCTTTTTCCCGGAACGGTTTCTTGCTCCGGGCGGCTGCGTTTATTTCTCATGCAGGCGGCAGGCTACAAAGTGTCCCTTGGAAATCTCCTGCAGCTTTAAGCCCTCCTCCCGGCACTTGGCCGTAGCGTATGGACAGCGGTCAGCGAAGCGGCAGCCCGGTTTGGGATTGATGGGGGATGTTACCTCGCCCTTAATAATCTCCAGCTTCTTGCGGTGCTTCAGGGAAGCGATGGGGATAGCGTTTAACAGCGCCTGGGTATAGGGGTGCTCCGGATGATCAAAAAGCTCCTGGGTGGGAGCAAACTCCACGCACTGCCCCAAATACATCACCGCGATGTTGCTGCTGATATGCTTGATTACGCTTAAGTTGTGGGTTACGAACATGTAGGTCAGGCCCATATTGTCCTGCAGGTCCATCATCAGGTTTAAGATCTGGGCCTGGATGGACACGTCCAGAGCCGATACCGGCTCGTCGCAGACGATAAATTCCGGCGCTACAGCAAGCGCCCGGGCGATTCCGATTCTCTGCCGCCGTCCGCCATCCAGCTCGTGGGGATAGGAGTTGATAAAGCGCTCCGCCAATCCCACCGTCTCCATCAGACGGAAAACCCGTTCCAGCCGCTCTTTCTTATCGGTGCAGTACTTGGTGGTAATCATGGGCTCCGCGATAATCTCGCTGACCGACATTCTGGGGTTTAAGGAGGTGAAGGGATCCTGGAAGATAATCTGCATCTTCTTGCGCATCTCCTTCATCTGCTTTGCCGAATATTTTACAATATCCTCTCCGTTATAAAGAACCTGTCCGGAGGTGGGCTCGATCAGGCGCAGGATCGTTCTTCCCAGGGTAGACTTTCCGCAGCCGCTCTCCCCTACCACGCCCAGGGTCTGGCCCTTCTCAATGGAGAGATTCACATGGTCAACCGCGTGAAGAGGGCCCCGCTTCGTATTAAAATATTTTACTAAATCAACTGTCTGAATTAAAGGCGTACCCATTTACTGTCCCTCCTCCTTGGTCTTTCCCTCCTGCGAATAGAGGAAGCATTTTATCCGGTGGCCGTTAAAATCCACTGCCTCCGGGGATTTCGTATGGCAAATCTCCATAGCGTGCGGACACCGGTCCGCGAAGCGGCAACCCGGAAGGGGCTTTGTAGGATCCGGCATCAGGCCATCGATGGGAGTCAGCCGCTTAGCTGTGCTGGTGATATCCGGTATGGAACCGAAAAGTCCCACCGTATAAGGATGGTGCTTGTCACCTTCGTAGATATCCTCAATCTTTCCGTACTCCACGATCTCGCCGGCATAGATAATGGCAACACTGCTGCAGATCTGGGCTACAACCCCCAGGTCATGGGTGATCATGATCATAGCCGTATTCAGCCGCTCTTTTAAGTCGTCCATCATCTTTAACACCTGCGCCTGGATGGTTACATCCAAAGCTGTGGTAGGCTCATCAGCCAAAAGCAGACGCGGATTACAGGAAAGGGCGATGGCAATGACGATTCTCTGGCGCATACCGCCGGAAAACTGATGGGGATACTCTGTCTTGCGCTCCGCCGGTATCCCAACCAGCTCCATCATCTCGTCTACCTTCTTCTCCACCTCCTCATGCTTCATGCCCGGATTGTGGAGCTCAATCACCTCCGCGATCTGGTTGCCCACAGTGTGAAGCGGATTTAAGGCGCTCATGGGATCCGCGAAAATCATGGAAATATCATTGCCCCGCAAGTTGCGCATCTCTTCCTCTTTCATATGGACAATATCTTTTCCATCAAACTGAATTTCTCCGTCTGTAATAAACCCGGTCTGCTCCGGCAGAAGCTTTAAGATGCTGAGGGCAATGGTGGTCTTTCCCGCTCCTGTCTCTCCAACCAGACCTAAGGTTTCTCCTTTATCCAGATGCAGGTTGATGCCATTTAAAGCGTATACATCGTCTTCATCTGTTTTATACATCACATGAAGATTCTTGATTTCAAGCAGTCTCTCTGACATTTCTCTTCCTCCTTCTTCCCTGTGGTTAGTTTCTCAGTCTGGGATCCATCGCGTCCCGCAGGCCGTCGCCTGCCAGTGTTAAGGACATAACGGACATCACAACCGCGAATCCGGGGAACAGGGACAGATAGGGATAATAACGCATCTGAGTCTTGGCGAAGGACAGCATGCCGCCCCACTCAGGCGTAGGTTCGGAAACGCCCAGCCCAACGAAGCTCAAGGACGCTACGGTGATAACGGAACGGGCTACGGTCTGGGTTACCTGCACCAGCACCGGCCCCATGGCGTTGGGAATAATATGTCTCAAAATGATACGGGCGTCGCTGGTACCGCAGGCCCGGCAGGCTTCTATGTACTCCTGGCCCTTGACGCTCATCACCGAAGAACGGACGATACGGGCCATACGGGCGATCTGGGAAACGCCCATGGCAACGATCATGTTAAAGAGGCTGCTGCCCAGGGCAGAAATAATGGTAATCGCAAGAAGGGTACTGGGAATGGCCATCAGCACGTCCATGAAGCGCATCAGCACCTCGTCTACCTTTCCGCCGTAGTAAGCGGCCGTAGCGCCGATCAGGCCTCCGAAGATCAGGGAAACCATAACCGTAGCGATTCCCACGAACATGGAAATACGTCCGCCGTAAACCACGCGGGTAAAATAGTCCCGGCCATACTGGTCGGTTCCGAAAATATGCTGGGCGCTGGGAGACTGGTAGGCGTTGGCAATGTCCATGGTCATGGCCCCCTTCTCATAATCCAGCCACAAATCGGCGCTTAAAACGATAACCGCCATCAGCAAGAATACAATCAAACCGCCCAGAGCCATCTTATTTTTCTTGAAGCGGATCCATATGGTTTTCCACTGGCTCTTCTTTTTTGCAACACTGTAGGAACTTGTCACTGTAGTCGTAGATGCGCTCATGCTTTTTTCACCTGCCTTTTCACGGATGTAAATTTAGATGCAAGCCTAGGATCAATGTAAGTATAAATAATATCCACCAGCAGATTGATCAGGCTGGCGAAGATCGCGGTGGTCATAACGGCTCCCATTACCACCGGCGTATCCTTCTCGCGGATGGCGTTGATCATCAGCTGTCCTAAGCCCGGAATGGTAAACACCTGCTCCAGCACGATGGAGCCGCCCAGTGCGAAGCCAAAGTTTACGCCTATGATCGTTACAACCGGAAGCAGGGCATTTCGCAGGGCATGGCCGTAAATCACGCGGCGCTCCGTGGCTCCCTTGGCCCTGGCGGTGCGGATGTAGTCCTGACGGATTACCTCCAGCATCGTCGTTCTCGTCATACGCATAAGGGATGCGGTAGTGGAGGAAGCCGAGGCAATCACCGGCAGAATATAATGCTTCGGTGAAGACAAGCCCATCATCGGCAGCCAGCCCAGTTTAATACAGAAAATCATCATCAGAAGCATGGCCAGGAAAAAGCCAGGCATGGAAGTAACCGTTAAGGAAATGGCCAGGGTTAAGTTATCCGTCAGGGAGTAGCGCTTCACCGCCGATAAGATACCGATGGGAAGCCCGATAATCACCGCCACGCAGATGCTAAAGGTAGCAAGGCTTAAGGTGTAGGGCATACGGGTTAAAATTTCCTGGAACACCGGAAGGCCGGAGGTATAGCTCTCGCCCAGGTCCCCGTGAAGGGCGTCCACAACATAGCGGGCAAAACGGACGAAGAAAGGATCGTTTAACCCCATCTCCTCGCGCAGGGCCTCCTGGGCCTCAATGGGCGCTCCCTCTCCCAGAATCATCATTACCGGGTCGCCGGGAGTCAGCTCCATAATCGCGAAAATAATAAAGACCACGCCGATGATAACCGGGATCATCATCAACAGTCTTTTACCAATATATTTTAGCATAAGACTCCTTTCTACATGCTCTGACGGCCTGCTTTTTCAGTTTCATGGAAACAGAAAGCCGGGCGTCCGGCGGACGCCCGGCAAACCGTCGGCTGTTATCGTGTTGTAATGCCGCTTACTATTCTACCAGGTAAGCATTTGCCCAAACGTTTCTCTCCAACGGATGGAAGGTCCAGCCGCGTACTTTGCTGTTAATTACAATGGGGCTGGTCTGGGTGTACAGAGGAATTACAGGAACGTCTTCCTTGATCATCTCGTAGCACTGACGGAAGATCTCGTTTCTCTTCTCGGGATCCGTCTCGGTTGCGGACTGCTCTACCAAAGCGTCAAACTCAGGATTCTGATATCCGGAGTAGTTGTTTCCGCCGCCCAGCATCTCGGTGGTCAGTCTGCGGCGCAGCATGTACTCCGCGTCGTTGATTACGTGGTTGGTCATACGCAGGGAAGCCACAAAGTCACGGTTTCCGGATACGGTATCGATCCATACGGAGCGCTGAAGCTTCTCAAAGGTTACGTTGATTCCCACCTGGGCCAGCTGAGCCTGCATAACCTCTGCGGGAGCCATGTAGGTGTCGGAGCTGTCCTGGGTAAATACAATGTCAATTCCATCGGGATATCCGGCCGCTGCCAGGCACTCTTTCGCCTTCTCCAGATCCTGCTCATACCACTCGAAGTCCGGCAGATATCCGGTACATCCGGTAGCGCACCAGCAGTTGTTTACAACGCCGTATCCGTCCGCGCCGCCCTGAAGGATCTCCTCACGGTTGATGGCGTAGGCAACGGCCTTTCTCAGGTTGATATCGGTGAAGGGGCCGTCGGTGGTGTTGAAGGTGATATCATACAGTCCGAAACCATTCTCATCTACAAAATAGGTCAGGCTCGGAACTTCCTTCAGGTGAGGAAGGTCAGATTTCGCAAGACCGTAGTAGTAGTCAATTTCTCCGGACTCCAGAGCCATCGCGCCGGCGGAAGCGTCGGTGATGATGGTCCAGTTGATGTACTTCATCTTAGGCTGTCCCTTATAGTAATCATCGAAGCGCTCAAACTCCAGCTTGTTGCCGCTCTGCCAGCTCTTTAACTTGTAAGCGCCGCAGCCAACGGGCTCACGGCCAAAGTCACGTCCGGCAGCCTCGCACTCTTCTACCGCTCTCTGGCTTACGATGGCGTAGGCCGGGTTGGTCATAATCTCTAAGAAGGGCGCGTAGGAATACTTCAGGACCGCCTTTACCTGGTTGTCCCCCACCTTCTCAAAGTGGTCGATACAGGTGTTGGTCTGGGCGGTAAAGGATGAGGCGATGGCTCTGTTCAGAGAGAATACCACATCGTCTACGGTCAGGGTGTCGCCGTTGTGGAACTTAATGCCGTCCCGGATAGTAAAGGTGTACTCGGTGCCGTCCTCATTCGGCTCCCACTCGGTAGCAACGGCTCCCTCGTACTCCTGAGTCTCCCAGTTAAAATACAGCAGCGGATCGGATACGTTGTACATGAACATCCATGTTACCAGATCCTTGGTCTGAGCCGGGTCAAGAGACGTGGGCTCTGACTTGCACGCCATATTCAGGGTATCGCGGCTGCTGAGCTTCTCCTCCCCCGGAGCGGCAGTCTCCCCGCTCTCGCTTACGCTTCCGCCTCCTGATGCCGGCTCTGAGGAGCCGCCGCAGGCCGCCATAGAAGCCGCCATAGCGATTGTCAAAAACATGGCCAAGATTTTTTTCTTTTTCATTCGCTTTCCCTCTCTTTCTTTCTATACATCAATCCCCCATCCAGCAAAGACGAGGGCGATTTTCCATAACCAAAAAGCGTTAGTAAATCATAAAAATTTTGTAATATTCTTCTATTGTTTTTGTAAAATTAGCTTTTTTATAGTATAATAAATGAAAGTTATTATGTCTAATAATAATTATGACATATTTTTAATAACCTTAATGTTATAGGGGGGTATTTTATGGAATCCATCGCTTACGAATATGTGATCACCGTAGCCCGGCATTTGAACATTTCAAAAGCCGCCCAGGAGCTTTGCATCACCCAGCCGGCTCTTACAAAATTTATCAATCGATTGGAAAAAAAGATGGGCGCTAAGCTCTTTGACAGAACCACTACGCCCATCTCCATCACGCCTGCGGGAAAGAAATTTATCGAGAATGCCCGCCAAATTTTAGATATTGAACATAAAATGCAGCTGGAATTAAGCAGTATCTCCAGCGCTGCCAGTGGTACCGTAACCGTGGGGATGAATACGGAATTCTGCAGCCAAACTCTGCCCTACGTACTGCCGGAGTTCCGCTTCCGTTATCCGGAGATCGAGTTTAAAATCATAGAAGGAAACAATCTGACGCTATTTCAGGAGCTGGAGGCCGGTCACGCAGACCTAGTGTACGCCTCCTACAGCGGCGCCACGCCCAACTTTAACTATGACTTTATCTACAACGACTCCCTGCTGTTGGCAGTCCCGGTGGAGCATCCCCTGGTGCGAAACTTAAACCTGGCCAACAACTCCCCCATTACTCCCTACTATCTGAACCCCAGCCGCATCAAAAACTGCGATTTTATCGTGCTGGTTCCGGAGCAGGGCATGGGGATGATGGCCCGGAACCTGTTCCACAAGTACCACATCAATCCCAACATTGTGGTAGAGCTTCCTAAGAATGAAACCGCCCTGCGGCTGGCCTCCACCGGTATGGGCATGGTCTTTACCCCGGTGCGCACGCCCCTGCGCATCGGCTTAATCAAGCCCATGGCCTATTTCTCCATCGAAAACCCCATCACCACCCGCAGCAGAGGCGTTTACTACTCCAAATATTTCCCTCTGTCCGAGGCGGCCAAGTGCTTCATTCAGGTTTTTAACGATGTTTTTGACCGTGAAGCCATCATCCGCCCCCCGGTCTGTCAGCTGCTCTTCGCGCCGGAGATCGCCTGATCACACTCCGCAAGCAGCGCCCCCATCTTGCGCACCGCCTCCGTCATATAGCGGATGTCGTCCCGGTAGCAGGCGGCCTGATTCTCGGCCGCCTGCTCTAACTGCCGCTGCAGCTTTTGCCGCTCTCCCTGCCGCTTCTCCGGCTGGCCTTCTTTTTCTTCCAGGTACTTCTTTAAGCCCTCCACCAGGCTAAACAGGTTCTCATGGCGGATAATGCGCCCGGATCCCCACTTCAGCCGGTCCGCCGGCTGGTTCAGCACGTACTGGGTAAAGTAGTCGAATACCTCCCGTTCAAATTCAAAGGCATACCGGTTGTTGTCGATGCTGTAAAGCTTCTCCAAGCACCCTTCTGCATCCCCCCGCTCCAGGCAGTCTAAGGCCCCGTATATGGCTTCCAGATTCCGGCGCACCGCCTGCTGCGGGAAAAGCACCTCGTCGTGCCAGTTCAGCCTTACAAAATAATCCTGCTCCTTAAAGAAGGCGTAGAGCAGCTTCTCCTGAAGAGGCTCGAAGGCGGCGAAAAACCGCTCCCCTTCCTCTCCTCCATCGGGAAGCTCCTGATACCGGCGGTTCACATCCATGATCCGGTCGTAAAGCTTCCTCCCCAGCTCTTCCTTTTCCTCTGCCTCCTTTAAAAGCTCCCTTCCATCAGCCCCGGCCCTCTGCCATAAACGGCTGTCCTCGCTGTCCCGGATGGCCCGAAAGAGCCGTGAAAAATCCAAGGGTGCCACCGCCAGGCGGTCCAGCTCCAGCACCAGCCGCCCGTAGAGCTCATGGTGAAAGCGGTAAACCTTCTCATCGTAAAATTCCTCGTTGTCGAACTGGGAGTGGTAATGGGTCTCCATAAACTCCCCGGAGGCAAAATCATTCACCATGGAGGGGATTCCCCCTATGGCCATGGAGAAGTCGTCCGACCAGGTCTCAATGGGGCTTAATACCTGGATTCCATCGGGGTAAGCCGTGGTATCCGGGCTGATCCGCTTCACAAAATCCTTCAAAAAGCGCCGGTACTCGTAGGTGCAGCGCAGCCCGTCCTTTCTGCCGTGGGCGTAAGCCGGAAGCTCAAAGTTCAGATCCGCGATCACCTGCCCCCTCCACTGGGGACGGGCGGTGAAAATCTCCTCATAAGCCCCGGTGGACCAGTCGTATTTGGAGCCGATGACGCCCCATTCCTCCGCGGCCATAGCGCAAAAAATCAGGTTATACTTGGGCCTGTACCCGCTTTTTATAAGGGCCCTGGCGATTCCGAGCATCATAGCCACCGCCGTATTGTCATCCTGGAAGCCGGAAAAATAGGAATCGTAGTGGGCGGACAGAAGAATGCTCTTTTTTGTATTCCGCCCAGGAATCCGCCCGATAATATTATAGGTTTCCCCCTTCTCCCGCACCAGGGACTTAGCATCAAAGGAAACCCGAATCTCGCCCCGCTCCAGCTCCTTCTTTAAAATCTGCGCATCCGCCCTGGAAATGGAAAATGCCGGCGCATCCGCAGGCCCCGCAATATCCTGAGCGTTTAGGGCGTGGTCATCCACCTCCCCGTAGCCCTGGTTCTGGACAGCGATCAGGGCGGCGGCTCCCTTTAATTTCGCCTGATAAACAGGGAAATTAATCCACCACTCGTCTCTCTGGTTGATGTCCGCCAGCACCAGCTTCCCCCGAACATCCAGGCCCTCATAATCCCTAGCCGTACCCTTTCCCACATAAACCACGGAAAATTCTCTGGGCCCATGGGTGTCAAACTGGGTCTGATACGCCCCCAACTGGAAGCGATACTCTTTGCCCTCTTGATCCTGGAAGGAAAGAAGCGCATGGTGGAACTCCCATACGTCCACCTCCACCCGGTCCTTCGTCACATCTTTAAGGCCAATCTCCTTCATCTCCCGAACTAGGAGCTCCCCTGTCTCAAACTCTGCCTTGGAACCAGCAGTGCGAAAGCCCAGAACCGGGTTGGTCCTGGGCTTCTCCATCTGCTTTGCCAGCCGATAAGAATAGGAAAGATCCAATGCCTTTAAAAATTCCTGTTCCTCGTATCTCAACGTCACTCACCTCTAAATCCATTCATCGCCGGGCCCTCCTGAATCGCTGCCTTTTTTATTGAGGAATCAGCGCCCCGTCCTCTCCCAGCCAATAGCCGTCCTCCGTGATGCAGTCCCGCAGCATATAGCCTTTCTCCGTGCAGTAGTACCAGCGGTCCTGCCACATGAACCACCCTGTTTTCATATACCCCTCCGGGTCAAAGAAATACCATTTCCCCTGAATCTCCTCCCAGCAGTTTGCCGGCCAGGTCCCGTCTCCATAGTCATACCACCAACGGCCATCGGACGCCTGGCGCCACGCCGCCTGAGTCAGCTGGCCGTCCTCCCCCATAAAGGGCTTTCCCTGAAAGACCGCCGCCATCTGGCCGTCCACCAGAAGCTCCCCGGAGCGCGCCCAGTCCCCCTTCACCTCCGTGTCCGCCCGATTCACCGGCCTTACCTCCGCGAAATAGCTGCCGCTGTAGGCAAGCCGCTGCCAGCAGTTAAACCGGGTTCCTGTCACCTTTACCGTGTCTCCAAAAACCTTGCCGTCCCGGTAAACCCGCAGCTCGTAGGCCCCGGCATTCTCCACTGGGTTCCAGGAAGCCACGCCTTCCCCATCCAGAGTCAGCCCGCTTAAAGGCTCCATATACCGGTTTAAGGGGGTTAAGGTCAGCTCAATCTCCATGGAATCCCCCATCCCCGCCTGAGAGCGGCAGTAGAGGGCTCCGCCGCCTTTTAAGGTAATCTCGTCCCTTCCGATGGAACCAAAATACCAGCCGTCGGAAGGCATGAGGGTAACCTCGATCCTGGGCTCCATACGGTTTTCCCAGATAAATCCATTATTTAAAATCCGATAATCCTCCACATAGTAGCGGTCGCTGGCGGCAGATATCTCGATCGTCTCGTCGCCAAAGTCCATCCCCGGACGGATATCTGTCTCAAACTTCAGGGAGATCCGGTTTACGCGCCTTAAATCATCGGCCCAGGCCACATCCGCCTTCTCTGCCGACAGAGCCGGAAAAATTCCCATAGCAAAAAACAGCGCCGCCGCAAAAACTGTCCCTCTTTTCTTCCCCATCCCGACACACTCCCTTTCCCGCTGTTCTCCTACCTCAACTCTAGCGATTTTAAAAGGATGTGTCAATATAGAATTCCTTACGTTCCCTTACAATTCACCGCAGCGCCTTCTCCCGGTAGCTTGCGTAAATCTGAGTGGTAGCCGCGTCGGAATGGCCCAGCATTGCCTGAACCGCCCGGATGTCCGCCCCGCTGAGCACCAGATGGGCGGCAAAGGAATGGCGCAGGGTATGGGGCGTAATGTCGCTCTGAATCCCTGCCTTTTGCCCGTAATATTTAATCAGCTTCCAAAATCCCTGGCGGCTCATCGGGTTGCCGTTGCAGTTGACAAAAAGCCAGGGGGAAGGGCTTCCCTTCAAAAGCTCCTCCCGGGAACCGTTGAGATAGCTGGAAAGAGCCGCCTTCACATGCTTGCCAAAGGGAACCATACGCTCCTTATTCCGGTCTCGGCAGACAATATAGCCCACCTTCAGGTTCAAATCCTCCATCTGAAGCCCGATCAGCTCCGAAACCCGGATGCCCGTGGCGTATAAAAGCTCCAGCATGGCCTTATCCCGCTTCTCCTTGGCGCTGTCCCCACGGGGCTGCTCCAAAAGGGAGTTCACCTCCGCCAGGGTCAAAATCACAGGGGCCTTTTTCTCCACCCTGGGAGCTTTAATAAATTCCGATGGATCCCGGCGGATCAGCCCCTCCCGGAAGGCATAATGAAAGAAGGCCTTGATAGCGGCCAGCTCCCTGGAGATCGTGGCTGTAGCTTTTCCTTCTTTTTCCAATTCCAGAATATAAGAGTTCAGGCTGGTCTTCGTTACCTTTCCCACCTCCGTGATCCCCTGATCCTTTAAATACGCTTCCAGCTGCATAAGATCCCTCTGGTAGGAGACTACCGTATTCCTGGAGGCCTCTTTCACCTGCTCCAGATATTCCACAAACCCTTTAATTTCCGCCGTCATAACTCTTCTATCCTTTGTTTCTTCAATCATTCCAAAAACGCCCTTTTTTCGTGGCTGTCTACCATTATAGCCGTATTTTTTAATAAAATCAAACACATTTTTCCCACTTTTACGGGCATTTTTTACTGATTAACATAAAAAATACAAGATGTTGGCTCAGGGTATTTTCCCTCACCAATATCTTGTAAATTTTACGCAAAATTTTTCTCAAAACCAGGCGGTTAAAAGGGGGGCCAGCCACACCTGGGCCCCCGCTCCCAGGGCCGTGAAAGCCTCCAGCAGAAGAAACGGCAGCAGCCGCGTCCGCTTTTCCTCCCCGCCGGCCCAGGCAGCCAGAATCCACCAGACCATCCCGTAGAACAAACCGTGAGGGAGCAGGCCGCACAAAAATATAGGCAGCCCCAAAATCCCCCGACCTGCGGTTAAAAGCGACAGAACCACGGCCGCATATATACCGGCCCAGGCGGCGGCCAGGCAGAACAGCCAGGCGCTGCAGATGGTCATGCCCATCATCCAGCCAGCCGCCGTCTGAAGCAGTCGATGCCTTAAAACCGGCCAATACAGCTCCCAGCTTCCCGAACCGGCGGCCAGGACGGCCGCAGTTCCCTGCTCTCGGAGCACAGAAGGGCCGAACAGACGCGCTGCCCCTGTTCCAAGAAGGACTCCGGCCACAAAGAAAAGGGCCAGCCAGTCCGGATATCCCCACTTTCTTGTTTTCAAGGGCAGGCACACCTCTTAAGCCAGTTTACCACACTTTATGAAAAAAAGCGGCCCTTTATGACCATCCCGGCTAAATCCGGGGATCCGGCCGGTCCTCTGAGCGGTACTTCCTGGCGTAAGCCATAATGGCGGCGATGGTCTTTCCATCGGTAATCTCACCGGCGTAGATTAAATTTTCCAGATCCTTTAACTCCCATGCCTCCACATTGATCACCTCATCCTCATCCAAGTGCTGTTTGGAAGGAATCAGGTGGTGGGCCACAAAAATATCGATGGCCTCATCGCAGAAGGCAACAGTGGTGTTTAAGCTCATAAGATATTCCAGCTGATCCACCCGAAAGCCAGTCTCTTCCTCCAGCTCCCGGTAGGCGCACTGGATTTTCGGTTCATTTGGATCATCCAGCTTTCCCGCCGGAATTTCCAGGGTAAAGCGGTCCAGGGCATTGCGGTACTGGCGCACCATCAGAATCCGTCCGTCATCCGCCACCGGCAGCACAGCTGCGGCCCCGTCGTGGTGGATAAAATCCCAGTGGGCCTTATGGCCGTTGGCCAACACCACATCCTCATAAATCTTTAAAATATTTCCCTCATACTTTAACTGGCGGTCCAAACGGATCACCGGTATCTGTTCCTGTTTTGCTTTTTCGTCCATCCTGACTAAAATCCCCTTTCTCTACTGAATCTCCGTACTTTTCCGATAGCAGGCATCGCAGGCCTTGATCAGGGCGCTGCGAAATCCCCCCTCTTCCAGGGCGGAAACTCCCTGGATGGTGGTTCCCGCCGGGGAACACACCTCGTCCTTTAGCTGCTCCGGATGCTTTCCCGACTCCAGCACCATGCGGGCGCTGCCCAAAACCGCCTGGGCCGCCATGCGGCAGGCCGTGGCCCTTGGCAGGCCGTATTTTACGCCTCCGTCCGCTAAGGCTTCGATCATCATGTACACAAAGGCAGGGGAGCTTCCGCTGACGCAGCCCACAGCGTTCATCAGCCGTTCCTCCACCACCTCCACCTTGCCGCAGGCCTCAAAAATCCCCCTCAGCTCATTTTCCTCTTCCGGGCTTAAGCTGCCCTTCTCATAGGCAAGGCCCGTTATCCCCTCCCCCAAAAGGGCCGGGGTATTGGGCATGGCCCGGGCAAAGCGCTTGTTCTGTCCCAGACGCTTCTTCATTGCGCTGATGGTAATGCCGGGAGCCAGGGAAACGATCACCTGCTCCGGCTTAAGCTGCCCCTCAATCTCCTGAAACACCGTCTCAAAATACTGGGGCTTCACCGCCAGAATCAGATACTTGCACCTGGCGGCGCAGTCCCCGTTGGACTCCCCGTGGGGAACGCCGGTGCGGCGGGTTACCTCCTCCATCTTTTCCCGGTGGGCCGCCGTAAAAAGCAGCTCCTTCGCGTCATAGCGCTTCAACAGGCCGCCCAAAATAGCGGAGCCCATATTTCCCATACCGATAAAGCCGATTTTCGCCATTTCCCTCTCCTTTCTGATCCATCCGCCTTATTTCAGCTCTTGGAACAATCCGCAAAAATCAAAGGTAGCAAAGTAATCCGCGGGAGTCTCCGCCCGCCGGATCATCCGGACGGAGCCGTCCTCCTTCAGCAGAAGCTCCGCCGAGCGCAGCTTGCCGTTGTAATTATAGCCCATGGAAAAGCCGTGGGCCCCTGTATCGTGAATCACCAGAAAATCCCCCAGGTCGATCTTCGGCAGCATCCGGTCGATGGCGAACTTGTCATTGTTCTCACAGAGGGAACCTGTAATATCATACTTGTGGTCGCAGGGCCAGTCCTCCTTGCCCATCACCGTAATGTGATGGTAGGCCCCGTACATAGCGGGCCGCATCAGGTTCACTGCACAGGCGTCCACCCCGATATACTCCTTGTAAATGTGTTTCTCATGGATGGCCTTGGTCACCAGGCAGCCGTAGGGCCCCAGCATAAAGCGGCCCAGCTCCGTGCAGATGGAAACATCCCCCATACCGGCAGGAACCAGAACTTCCTCATAAACCTGCTTTACCCCCTGGCCGATGGCCAGAATATCATTGGCCTCCTGATCCGGACGGTAGGGAATCCCCACCCCTCCAGACAGGTTGATAAAGGAAATGTGGGCCCCCGTCTCCTCCTTCAGCTTTACCGCCAGCTCAAAGAGCTGCCTGGCCAGAAGAGGATAATAGTCGTTGGTCACCGTATTGCTGGCAAGGAAGGCATGGATGCCAAAATGCTTGGCCCCCTTATCCTTTAAAATCTGGAAAGCCTGGAAAATCTGCTCCGTTGTCATGCCGTACTTAGCGTCTCCCGGGTTGTCCATAATATCGTTGCTGATCTTAAAGACGCCTCCCGGATTGTAGCGACAGCTGATGGTTTCCGGAATATAGCCCAGAGTTTCCTCCAGGCACTGGATATGGGTAAAATCATCCAGGTTGATGATGGCCCCCATCTGGGCGGCGTAAGCGAACTCCTCCGGCGGCGTATCATTGGAGGAAAACATCACCTCACTGCCGGAAAATCCGCAGGCCTTTGACAGCATAAGCTCCGTTAAGGAGGAACAGTCCACGCCGCAGCCGCAGTCCTTTAAAAGCTTCATGATAAAGGGGTTGGGGGTGGCTTTTACCGCGAAATATTCTTTAAATCCCGGATTCCAGGAAAATGCCTGCCGAAGCTTCATAGCGTTCTCCCGGATGCCCTTCTCATCGTAGAGATGGTAAGGGGTGGGATATGTTTTTTCAATCTCTTTTAACTGCTCTAAGGTTACAAACGGTTTCTTTTCCATGGTTCTTCTCCCTTCGTAAGTGCGTTTGGGGTACAAAAAAGTCCGCCGGAGCGTACTTTAGCGCCTACTGCACCATTGTACTCCATGGCGGACTCCATTGTCCAGTATATCTTTACTCAATAATCATAACCCGCATGATATTCGTCTCCGTAGCGGACTCGTGGCGTCTGGCGTAGGTCACCACTCCGGCGGTAATCACCGTGGTGTCCCCCAGCTGCACCAGGCCTCTCTGCTTTAACTCCTCCACAGAGCTCTCGATCAGCTCGTCGGTGGTGTCCGCTCTTCTGGACCACACCGGGGTCACGCCCCACTGGAGCTGCATCTGGCGCACCGTGGTCATACTGGGAGACATGCCGATAATCCGGGCGCTGGGTCTCCACTTGGACAGCATGCGGGTGGTAAATCCGCTGATGCTGGGAGCGATAATAGCAGTGGCTCCCAGATCGTGGGCGGTGGAAACGGAGGCAAAACACACCGCGTTGGAAATATTCTTCATATTCTCATCGGATACCTTCCGCTCCCGGTAGGCCGCGTAATCCAGATGGGATTCCGAGTCCTCCACAATGGTAGCCATCATCTTAACAGCCTCCACCGGATACTTGCCCATAGCCGTCTCGCCGGAAAGCATCACGGCGTCCGTGCCGTCGTAAACGGCGTTTGCCACGTCCGTTACCTCCGCTCTGGTGGGCCTGGGGTTGCGGATCATGGAATCCAGCATCTGGGTGGCGGTAATCACCGTCTTGCAGGCCTCATTGCACTTGCGGATAATGGTCTTCTGAATATAGGGCACCTTCTCCGGAGGGATCTCCACGCCCATATCGCCTCTGGCTACCATGATGCCGTCGCTGGCCTCGATGATGGCGTCCAGGTTCTCGATTCCCTCGGCGTTCTCAATCTTGGCGATGACCCGCATGTTGGAGCCGTGCTCCTCCAGGATCTGCTTAATCTCCCGGATGCAGTCCGCGGTCCGCACAAAGGAGGCGGCGATAAAGTCGAATCCCTGGCGGATTCCAAAGAGAATGTCCTCCTTATCCTTGTCAGTCAGGGCAGGAAGCTTGATCTTAACGTTGGGCACATTGACGCCCTTCTTCTCACCCAGCTCGCCGCCGTTAACAACCTGACAGACGATGTCCGGCCCGTTGACCTCCACTACGTCCAGGCCGATGAGGCCGTCGTCGATGAGGATCTTGTTGCCCGGAGCCACGTCCTCATTCAGGCCGTCGTAGTTGATGTGGGCCATATTCTCATCTCCCACCACATCCCGTGTGGTAAGGGTAAAGGTCTGCCCCTCTTTCAGGGTCACCTTCTTTCCGTCCTTTAAGAGGCCGGTGCGGATCTCCGGTCCTTTTGTATCCAGCAGGGCGGCTACCGGGATATCCAGCTCCTTGCGCACCTTGCGCAGGATTTCCAGTCTTCCCAGATGCTCCTCGTGATCTCCGTGGGAAAAATTAAAACGGGCCACGTCCATACCGTTTAAGGCAAGCTCCCTCATAATGTTCTCGTCATTGGTATTGGGGCCCATGGTGCAGATAATCTTTGTCTTCTTCATTCTCTTCCTCCATTCCTGTGCGTTTATCCTTGTGAACCGGAATCCGGGGGCTGCTGCCCCAAATCCGACTTCTTAATGTGTTTATGGGTGTACAGATGATCCATACAGTACTCGTAATCCCCCTCGCATTTAGAGCAGTAGCGGAATTCCATCCCCGGGCTGTCCTCGTCGGTCCTGCCGCAGACGGCGCAGCGGTGACGGGCCCGGCTGACCGGACGCATCTGAACCTGAAAATCTCTCCTGCGCTTAATCTCCCTTGGATTCACCCGCTGGTAGTTACGGGTCATGAAAAAGAAGATCAGGAAGTTGGCCAGGCTCATAAGGATCTCCACCCGAGTCCCCACTCCCCCCGTAACGAACATCAGCACATAGAAAAAGCCCTCAAAGGCCGCCAGCCATTTTGCCTTCACCGGCAGCACAAAGTAGATGAAAAACGTATCGTTGGGAAAGCTGGCCGCATAGGCAAAAAACACCGATGCGTTCAAATAGGTGGTGGTTAAAAGCACCCGTCTGCCAAAGACCAGATACAGGATCAGGGCCGCCGCCACATGGAACACAATGCCCATCAAAATATAGACGTTAAAGCGGAATGCTCCCCAGACGCGCTCCAGCGATCTCCCCAGGGAGTAGTACAAGAGAAATACAAAAATCGCGAAAAAGGGATCCGTGGTCGGCGGATAGATAATAAAGGTAAAAATCCTCCAGATCTGTCCCCTTAAGATCATGGCCGGGTCAAGGCTCAGGTAGGCCACATAGAATCCTGGCATAAGCCAGGCGATCCCCAATCCAACCAGATACAGCACAATGATATAGTACATCAGGTTGTGGATGGCGTAGCGCCCGAACTTCCGCTCCATTTTTTGAAAAAATTTCATTCTGTTTCCAACATCCTTTTTTACTTAGAATAGGTCCTTTTTATTAAAAATATACGCCACAAAAAGAGACAGGAGAATCGCCAGCCCCAGCACAATCACAAAACCGTAAACGCTGTCGGCGAAGGGCATCCCGTGGGTATTCACGTTCATGCCGTAAAAACTTGCCACCATGGTAGGGATGGACATGACAATGGTGACCGTGGCCAAAAACTTCATCACCGCGTTTACATTGTTGGAAATGATGGAGGCGAAGGCATCCATGGTTCCGCTTAAAATGCCGCTGTAGATATTCGCCATCTCGATGGCCTGCTTGTTCTCGATGATAACGTCTTCCAGAAGATCCGTATCCTCCGGGTACTTTTTCACCCGCTCGGTTCTAAGGAGCTTTTCCAGCACCACCTCGTTGGATTTTAAGGAGGTGGTAAAGTATACCAGGGATTTCTCCAGCTCCAAAAGCTCGATCAGCTCCTCGTTCTTCTGGGATTGATGAAGCTTGCGCTCCACCACCTCGCTCTTCTTGTCAATGATCCGCAGATACTGCAGATATTGCGTAGCGTTCCGGTACAAGATCTGCAGAATAAACCGGGTCTTCATAAAGGTATGGAAGTCCCGAACCCTGCCGTCCATGAAGGAGGAGAGAACCGGCGTATCCTCCAGGCAGACCGTAATCAGCACGTCGTTGGTGGTAATGATGCCCATGGGGATGGTAACGAACCAGTCCTTGCCGTTGCGCTCCTCAATGGACGGGATATCCACCAATATCAGGGTGTAGTTATCCTCCACCTCGATACGGGACCGTTCCTCTTCATCCAGAGGGGCCTTGATATGATCGGGATCGATCTGGCAGGCATCCGCCACATCCATCACCTCTGAGGCCGTGGGATTGGTCAGGGCGATCCAGCAGCCTGGCTGCAGATCTGTCTTTTCATGCATAACCCCGTCCTCAGTCTTAAAAATACGAATCATCTGAATCTGCCCCCTTTCTGTCCAAGTCCTTCTCAATTATAGTGACTGTCCCGCAGTTTGTCAAATCCTATCCGGCTTTATTTGGGCTCCGGAGGAAAAATTCATATTCCGTTTACAAGTTCTTTACTTTCCGGACGCGCCAAGGGCCGGGTTCTCGCCCGGCCCTCTCCTTCATCCTTTTTGAAACTCTGTGGGGCAAATGCTCCCATCCTTAATAAACTCTCGCGCCCGTGGCGTCCACATAGTGCCCGTCCGGCGTCATGGTATTGGCGTACATGGCTCCGCTTGCGTCCATATAGTACCAGGCTCCGTTAATATAGTTCCACCCGGTCTGCATAGCGCCGCTGCCGTCCATGTAGTACCATACGTTGTTGACCAGCTGCCAGCCGGTGGTCATAGCGCCGCTGGGGGCTAAGTAGTACCAGTCCCCGTCGATAAACTGCCAGCCCGTCAGCATATAGCCGGAGCGGTCAAAATAGTAATAAGCCCCGTTAATCACCTTCCAGCAGTTGGCAGGATAGCCGCCGCCGGTGTAGGCGTACCACCAGCCGATCCCGTCATGCTGCCAGGCTCCGGTGCCGGAGTAAACCGCCTCGTCCTCATCCACGTAGTAATCATCGGAATCCTCGGACCATTCGCCGGAACGGTCGTTATAATCGGAAATTCCCCGCACCCGGAAGGTGTAATCCCCCTCCCGGTTAATGCTTCCCGCGAAGTTATAGTAATTGCTGGTGGTCTCCACCGTGGTCACCAGGCTGCTGCCCCGATAGAGCTTCACCTCGTAGGTCTTGGCACCGTCCAGATGATCCCAGGAAGCCGTAGGCCCGTCCCACTCCAGATTCTGGGGAGCGGAAAGCTTGCCGCCGATGCGGTCCAGCTCCACAAACAAAACCATATAGGTGTTATCATCCTGACGGTCCGCGTCCTTAAACTCCGCTCCCCCGCCGTTTAAATCAAAATGGCTCTTGGACTCATAGCCAAAATAGCAGCCGCTCTCCGCCACCAGCTCCACCCGGACCTCCGGCACATCTCCCACCGTCCAGGTATCGCCTCCGTTGGTATACTCCACATAGTCCACGGAAAACTGATCGCTGTTTGTACTCACCCGGATGTCCCCGATCTCGTCGCCGCTTGCAGGCTCTTTATCATAGGAAAAGTTTAACGTCACCTTGTCGATCTTCTCCCGGTCCTCTGCCGCCAGGGCCGGAACCGCCGAAGAAATCGCCAGCACCCCGGCCAAAATCCATGCCCCTAACTGTCTGCGTGTCCCTCTGGTCACAAAAATTCCTCCTTCCGTTTCTCATTTCACTAATTTTTCCTGAAATTTTATAATAATATTATACAAAATAGCTGATTTGATTACCATTGATTTACTCTTACAAGAATATTAAGTTTTCTTAACGTCCAATTGTATTCCTTCCTATTTTATGTTAAACTATAGTGCGCATGTTTATGTTTCGGCATGTTTTTTACAAAAGGAGGTTTTGGGATTAACCCGCGTTATTTATGAGTTCATTACATACAAACCTTACATTGGGAATCGATATCGGTTCCACCACCGTAAAGGTGGCTTTGCTTGATGAAGATCACAAGATTCTTTTCTCTGACTATGAACGGCATTTTGCCGACATACAAAAAACCCTGGCCGGGCTTCTGGTGAAAGCCATGGAAACAACCGGCCCCGTTTCCGTGCTGCCCATGATCACCGGTTCCGGCGGCCTGGCCCTCTCCACCCACCTGGGCGTTCCCTTCATCCAGGAGGTGGTGGCGGTGGCTTCCGCCCTTCAGGACTACGCTCCCCGCACCGACGTGGCCATCGAGCTGGGCGGCGAGGACGCCAAGATTATCTATTTCACCGGCGGCATCGACCAGCGGATGAACGGCATCTGCGCCGGCGGCACCGGCTCCTTCATCGACCAGATGGCTTCCCTGCTGCAGACCGATGCGGCGGGCTTAAACGAGTACGCGAAAAATTACAAGGCCATCTACCCCATCGCCGCCCGCTGCGGCGTGTTCGCCAAATCGGACATCCAGCCTTTAATCAACGAGGGAGCTACCCGTGAGGATCTGGCAGCTTCCATCTTCCAGGCGGTGGTGAACCAGACCATCAGCGGCCTGGCCTGCGGAAAGCCCATCCGGGGAAATGTGGCCTTCTTAGGAGGCCCCTTACATTTCCTCCCGGAGCTGCGGAAGTCCTTTATCCGCACCCTGCACTTAACCGGGGATCAGATTATCGCCCCAGACCACTCCCACCTGTTCGCCGCCGTAGGGGCCGCCCTAAACCCCCAGGAGGGGCAGGAACCCCAGGAGTTATCTTCTCTCATCGACCGGCTGTCCCAGGGCATCCAGATGGATTTCGAGGTCAAGCGGATGGAGCCCCTGTTTGCGGACCAAGCGGACTACGACGCCTTTAGACGGCGCCACGACGGCCATAAGGTAAAAACCGGGGAGCTGTCCTCCTACAAGGGGAACTGCTACTTAGGCATCGACGCCGGCTCCACCACCACCAAGGTGGCTTTGGTGGGCGAGGAGGGCGAGCTTCTCTATCGCTTCTACGACAACAACCACGGAAGCCCCCTGGCAACGGCCATCCGCTCCATTAAGGAGATCCGCGACCAGCTTCCGCCGGAAGCGAAGATTGTCCGCTCCTGTTCCACCGGCTACGGGGAAGCCCTTTTAAAGGCCGCCCTGATGTTAGACGAGGGGGAGGTGGAAACCATTTCCCACTACTATGCCGCTGCGTTTTTTGAGCCGGACGTAGACTGTATCCTGGACATCGGCGGGCAGGACATGAAGTGCATCAAGATCAAGGACGGCACCGTGGATTCCGTCCAGTTAAATGAAGCCTGCTCTTCCGGCTGCGGCTCCTTTATCGAAACCTTTGCCAAGAGCCTGAACTTCAGCGTGGAGGATTTCGCCAAAGAGGCACTTTTTGCCAAAAATCCCACGGACCTGGGAACCCGCTGCACCGTATTTATGAATTCCAACGTAAAGCAGGCACAGAAGGAGGGAGCTTCCGTGGCGGATATTTCCGCAGGGCTTGCCTACTCGGTGATTAAAAATGCCCTCTTTAAGGTCATCAAGATCACCAAGGCTTCCGACCTAGGCTCCCATGTGGTGGTTCAGGGAGGCACCTTCTATAACGACGCGGTGCTTCGCAGCTTTGAGAAAATCTCCGGCTGCAATGCCGTGCGCCCCGATATCGCCGGGATCATGGGGGCCTTCGGGGCCGCCCTCATTGCCAGAGAGCGCTACCACATGATCCCCGAGGGGGAGGACCGGACCACCACCATGCTGTCCTTAGATAAGATCGTGGACCTGAAATACACCACCTCCATGACCCGCTGCAAGGGCTGCAACAATCACTGCGTGCTGACCATCAACCGTTTCGGAAGCGGCGGCCGCCATTTTATCTCCGGAAACCGCTGCGAACGGGGTCTGGGGATTGAAAAATCCAAGAAGGAGGTTCCCAACCTCTTTGACTATAAATACCACCGGATGTTTGACTATGATCCCCTGCCGGAGGACGAGGCGAACCGCGGCATCATCGGCATCCCAAGAGTCCTGAATATGTATGAAAACTTCCCTTTCTGGGCGGTTTTCTTTAAAAAGTTAGGATTCCGGGTGATCCTGTCTCCCCAGTCCACCAGGCAGATTTACGAGCTGGGCATCGAATCCATCCCCAGTGAGTCCGAGTGCTACCCGGCCAAGCTGGTACACGGCCACATCAGCTGGCTTATACGCCAGGGGGTAAAGACGATTTTCTACCCCTGCATTCCCTATGAGCGCAACGAGACGCCGGACGCCGGGAACCATTACAACTGCCCTATGGTAACCTCCTACGCGGAGAATATTAAGAATAATGTGGAGGAGCTGGCGGAAAATAACGTCCGCTTCCTGAATCCCTTTATGGCCTTTACCAACGAGGAAATCCTCACAAAGGCCTTGGTGGACATTTTCAAGGAAGAGTATCAGATTCCCCAGGCCGAGGTCAAGATGGCGGCCCACACCGCCTGGACGGAGCTTTTAGCCTCCCGCCGGGATATGGAGAAAAAGGGTGAGGAGGTGCTGAAGTGGATGAAGGAGAAGGGCCGCCGGGGCATCGTCCTGGCAGGACGCCCCTACCATGTGGACCCGGAGATCCACCACGGAATCCCGGATCTGATTACCTCCTACGGCTTCGCGGTTCTCACCGAGGACTCGGTTTCCCACTTAGGCAAGGTGGAGCGGCCTCTGGTGGTGACGGACCAGTGGATGTACCATTCCCGCCTTTACGCCGCCGCCAGCTTTGTAAAGAAGCAGGACAATCTGGATCTAATCCAGCTTAACTCCTTTGGCTGCGGCCTGGACGCTGTAACCACCGACCAGGTGGCGGATATCCTGACCCACTCCGGCAAAATTTACACCGTGCTGAAAATCGATGAGGTCAATAACCTGGGAGCCGCCCGCATCCGCATCCGCTCCCTGATCGCCGCCCTGCGGGTGCGGGATCAGAAGCACTACGAGCGCCATGTGGTATCAAGCGCCTACAACCGGGTTATGTTCACCAAGGATATGAAGAAGGACTACACCCTGCTGTGTCCTCAGATGTCGCCTATTCATTTTGATCTGCTGGAGCCTGCCATCCGTGCCTTCGGCTACAAGATCGAGGTTCTTCAGAACCACAACCGGAACGCGGTGGACGTGGGGCTTCAGTATGTGAACAATGACGCCTGCTATCCTTCCCTGATCGTCATCGGCCAGATCATGGACGCCTTACTTTCCGGCAAATACGACTTGGATCATACGGCAGTGGTCATGAGCCAGACCGGCGGCGGCTGCCGGGCCTCCAACTACATCGGATTCATCCGCAGGGCCTTAGAAAAGGCGGGCATGGGCCAGATTCCCGTGATCTCCGTCAACGCCAACGGCATGGAGACGAATCCGGGCTTTTCCATTACACTGCCCTTGCTGACCAAGGCCATGCAGGCTGTGGTGTACGGCGACGTTTTTATGCGGGTGCTCTACGCCACCCGGCCCTATGAAGCGGAGCCCGGAAGCGCCAATGCCCTCCATGAGAAATGGAAAAAGCGCTGCATCAAGTCCCTGTCAAAGCGCAGCGCGGCTATGGTGGAATTTTCCAGAAATGTGCGGGGCATTATCCGGGATTTTGACGCCCTGCCCCGCCGTGATATCAAGAAGCCGAAAGTGGGAATCGTGGGAGAGATCCTGGTGAAATTTTCACCCCTTGCCAACAACCACATCGTGGACCTGCTGGAGCACGAGGGAGCGGAGGCGGTTATGCCGGATCTGATGGATTTCCTGCTCTACAGCTTTTACAACAGCAATTTTAAGGCGGACCACCTGGGAACCAAGCGCTCCACCGCCTACCTGTGCAACGCGGGAATCGCCCTTTTGGAGTATTTCCGTAAGACTGCCAAGAAGGAGCTGGCGGCCAGCAAGCATTTTACGCCTCCTTCCAACATCAACGAGCTGGCTCAGATGGCCAAGGGCTTCGTCTCCCTGGGCAACCAAACCGGAGAGGGCTGGTTCCTGACCGGAGAGATGCTGGAGCTGATCCACAGCGGGGTGAATAACATTGTCTGCACCCAGCCCTTTGGCTGCCTGCCCAACCATATCGTAGGCAAGGGCGTGATTAAGGAGCTGCGCAGGCATTACCCCCAGTCCAATATCATTGCCGTGGACTACGACCCCGGCGCCAGCGAGGTAAACCAGTTAAACCGGATTAAGCTTATGCTGGCGACGGCGCAGAAGAACTTGAAAAAAGAAGCGGAGACGGCGAGATAATTTGTCGCTTATAATAGTTTTAAAAACAGGTGCATAATAAAAAGAAGACCCAAGTTTTTCATTATCAAAATTCTTGGGTCTTCTTTGCATCTGCACAATTGAACTTTACTCTATATTCGCCTGAGCAAGCATCTCCTCTAGCTGTCTGATCTTCCGGTCTTTTTGGCTCATCTCCCTTTTTATGGAATCCAACTCCTTATCTTTCTGTTCAATCTCCCCTCTCTGCTGCTCGATCTCTTCCCTCTGCTGCTCAATCATGTACTTCACCGTATTGGCGTCCAGAATCCTTAATGCCTCGGAATACATTCCCATCAACTCCTCTACCTTGCGACGAAACTGAAATACCTGGCAGTAGATCTCCCCAAACTCTGGATACGCCTCCAGCACCTTCCGGATCCGCTCCATATCGTCGGCGGCGATTAACGTCAGCCAGGCTTCGATCTTCTTATCTATATTCTGCTGGCTTTTTAAGAAGATGTCAAGTGGTATCATCAGATATTCCTGCAAAAGATCCAGCTCAAGCCCCGTATCGAACCGCTGCCTGGCATGGTGGAGATACTTCCCCGGAAACTTGTGGAATTCCTTGGGGCTTTTCTGGAACAAGACGATGGTATAGACCTTCTTGATCTGCTGGTAGGAAAAGGGCTGATTCTTCTCCCTGCATTTGGTACGTACCAGGGAATACTGGCGCATCACCAGGTCACTGGAGTAGCAGGCGCACCGCTGGCCGGGGAACAAATATCCCACTTTTTGTATTTCGATGTCTGCTAAAGCTCCTGATTCCAGCTGTACCAGCAAATCCATGACCAACAGGGAGCCTTCGTCCGTCAGGCGGCTGGACTCGGTGGGCAGGGCGTGGAGGATCTTCACCTCTTCCCCCAGGCACAGGCTCAAAAACTCCTCCAGCCGGTAAGCGTACTGTTGGGGATCAAATACTGCCTTAAACATGGGATCATAGGTCAGGTTCAGCCCCCGCTCCCCCATACAGAACTCCAGGAACTCGGATTTTAAGGGTTCCGAAAGCCCCAGGTATTTTGAAAAAAGTCCCGGCGTTTTTTGGATCATCCGCATGACTTCCTCTTCGGTCAGCTTTGGGCCGAAAATCTCTTCTGGCGACGGTTTCTTACACATAGAATGACCTCCTGTCTGTAACTGCTTGTCTGTCAAAAGACAATGAACTTGGAACAGTTACGGCGAAACGCCGGACTGAAAATAAAATGATACAGAAATGTATAACAGAACTTTTCAGACAATTTTACTATAACACAGGTGAGGGGAGAAATACAAGAAAATTTTAAAGAGAGCCTCCAAAACTCTTCTCCCGTTTGGCGGCTCTCCTTCGCTCCCTTATACTACATGTTTTACTGATACAGCGGATATTTGTCGCAGAGCTTCGTCACTTCACTCCGGATATAGTCGGCCTTGTTCTCAAAGTCCGTGGCGGCCAGCCAGATGCACTCGGCGATCTTGGCCATATCTTCCTCCACCAGTCCCCTGGTGGTGATCGCCGGGGTTCCGATGCGCACGCCGGAGGTCACAAAGGGACTTCTAGGATCATTGGGCACGGTGTTCTTATTCAGGGTAATGTACACCTCATCGCAGCGGTTCTGAAGCTCTTTACCAGAAATCTCCATCCCCCGCAGATCCACTAACATCAGATGGTTGTCCGTTCCTCCGGTCAGAATCTTAAATCCCTGTTTTTGAAGCTCCTCAGCCAGCGCCTTGGCATTCTTTACGACCTGGTGCTGATAAGCCTTAAATTCCGGCTTCAGGGCCTCGCCCAGGCACACAGCCTTTGCGGCGATGATGTGCTCTAAGGGGCCTCCCTGGGTTCCGGGGAAGATCGCTTTATTGAAATTAAACTTCTCAGCGGCCTCTTTATTTGCCAGGATCATGCCGCCTCTGGGGCCTCTTAATGTCTTATGGGTCGTAGTGGTTACCACATCCGCGTAGGGAATGGGGCTTGGATGCTCTCCTGCCGCTACCAATCCGGCGATGTGAGCCATATCCACCATCAGGTAAGCTCCCACCTTGTCCGCCACTTCGCGGAACCGCTTAAAGTCAATAGTTCTGGCGTAAGCGCTGGCTCCGGCAATGATTAGCTTCGGCTTGGACTCCAGAGCAATGCGTTCCAGCTCGTCGTAGTCAATGAGGCCTTCATCATTTACCCCGTAAGGGACAATGTTAAAATACAAACCTGAGAAATTCACAGGGCTCCCGTGGGTCAGATGGCCTCCGTGATTTAAGTTCATGCCTAAAACCGTATCCCCTGGCTTCAGCATCGCCACAAATACCGCCATATTTGCCTGGGCGCCGGAATGGGGCTGTACATTGGCATAATCACAGCCGAACAGCTTCTTAGCTCTCTCAATGGCCAGGTTCTCCACTACGTCCACGCACTGACAGCCGCCGTAATAGCGCTTTCCCGGGTAGCCTTCTGCGTATTTGTTGGTCAGTACTGTTCCCATTGCCATCATCACCGGCTCTGACACAATGTTCTCCGAAGCGATCAGCTCCAGGTTGCGTCTCTGGCGAGCACATTCCGCCTGAATGGCCTCTCCCACCTCTTTGTCATAGCCAGCGATCAAATCCATAACCTCATTAACCACTTGTGTACCCATCCTTTCCTTTGTGTGTTTGTGTAAAAGGAGCGCAAATGCCCTTTCCTGCGATTATAACGTTGGATGGAGGATGTGTCAAGGAAAAGGAAGCTATTACCTCCCGCAGCATTTTTTGTATTTTTTGCCGCTGCCGCAGGGACAGGGATCATTTCTGCCGATTTTGGGCTGAATCTTCCGGTAGGGATTGACGCCATCCGACAGATCAAGCTGCTTCTTCCCTTCGTCTTTCTCCCTCCGATAGGCCCGCTCCAGCGATTGGGCCAAGACTTCTTTGTCAGACTCCTTTACATATCCGGAAAGGCTGCCCCGTATCTCTGCCTCTGCCTTCTTCGGGTCACATTCCAGCTTTTCTAAAAACTCCCGGTTATCCGCGTATGTATACGGATAAGCCTCTTTTATATAGGACAGCGCTTCCGGGTGGCTCTTTTGATATTGACACATGTACCATTCATAAGTCAGGGCGATTGCCTCAGCCCGCGCTGCCTCCTCCTGGTCTGCGGATTCCAAATAGTTCCTCTCATAGGAAGCCGAAAGATAACGCTCCAGCAACCCGTTGATGTTGGGATCATCATGATAGGAATAGGATTCCCAGGAGGCAAAAGCGGATTTCAGCACTTCCTGGCTCTCTTCTGTTTTTAGGTATCCACGCTCCTTCACATAGGTGATCAATTCCAGGAACAAGGGGCGGTACCAGCGGTTGTGCATTAGGGTAGACCAATAAGCAAGATCCGCGCCGAGGCACTTCTGCATCGATTCCGTCATCTCCACCTGCTCCAGGAACTTATAATACAGGCTTACATCCTCCGGGTATTTTCCATTAATCAGCTGAACATCCAGATACAAAAGATTCTGAAAGGTTCCGTCCAGCATTTCCGCCGAAGGAATATTACCGGTATTCTTAAACCGTAGGGCCTCCTGGTAAAACACCTCCCTGCTCTCCTTTGCTTTCCCCAGCTTCAGAAGGCTGTCTCCATAGCTGTTGTAATAAAAAGGCCGGTAAGTTTTCAGCGGATACAGAGGCGCGAAAAGTTCCACCGCTCTTTTACAATTTCCAAGTGCGTGCTCGGGGGTTCACTTAGATAAAGATACCACACCAATCCCACGCTGACTTTTGCTCAACCAATACAGCCGGAGGG
>CALWQV010000010.1 GCA_944383785.1 uncultured Enterocloster sp.
TTACATATCCGGACTGGCCTGGGATCGAAAGCTCCTCCAGAATGTAAGTTCCCGCCGGAAGGCGCTTGATCAAATCCGCCTGCCCAGCCGTTTCCTCCGTATCAAAGGGATCATTGGGCGTCCGGTCTGAGCTAATCCAGGTATTTTCCAGGATATAGCTCTCCCCCAGCCGGTGATACAGCTTGTCCTGGCTCTGGTTTTCTTTACTGCTGTCCCCGTCAAAAAGCGCCGAATGCTCATCTAAAGCATAAGCCCCCCGGTTGTACGCTTCCAAATTGTCCGAATCCTTGTAGCGGACAAAATCTCCGTTCCGGTCGTACAGCTCTGTCCCTTTATCATAAGTTTCATCGCTGCGCTGATAGTAGAGAATGAGGCCATGTTCATCGTACACGGGGCTCATTGTTTTCAGGAAATCCCCGTTCTGGATATCAGCCAGAATTTCCCCGTTCATGTTCTGGCCCTGGCCGTTGGTTTTGACGGTCTGCTCTCTGTGGCTTTCCTCCCCATTCTCTGATTTCCAGGAACCGTTGATATACCCGGATTCCTGATGGCTATAGCCTGGTTTTTCGCTGTCTGAAATCTCCTGGCCGCTCTGATTGTTCGGTTCAATGACTGCGCTCTCGCCGTATCCTTCTTCATTTTCCCCGATAGTCGCAATCCGGGAGGTAGTGATCTTGTTTCTTGACGTCACATTTCCATTTTCATCCTTGTGAACCTCCACCGGCCATACCAGCACCCGGTCCGCCGCATGGGCTCCGGTCTCATCCGACACCGGCTCCAGCACATAGGCCATCCCCGTATAGGGGTCTACCATGGCGTCCCGATGGCCTTCCCCGTCCAGGTGGTAGACCACAGTCCCATCTCCCATAAGCCAGGTGCGGCAGCTGTTCTTCCACTCCAGCTTCGCAAAATCCCCTTCCGGAATCTTGCTGACAGGGTTATAGGAAACCTTTGTCAAATCACCGCCCACAAACTCCAGGTAAGCCTGGCCGCCCTTAAAGGCGTAAATGGATGGTTCCCGGTCGCTCTTATGGTGGTTTTTCATATCCGACTGAACCTGCGCCACCGGAATCTTCTCATGGTCCTTGTTCCAGCCATATAAAATATCCCTGCCGTCTATTCGCTCCGTCCAGGTGAGGGAAAGGGAGGACAGGTCATAAAACAAAATATCCATATCCGGCCGCTCAACCGTCCCTTCCTTCCACACATAGCCTTTTTCCGTAATCGGAATCCCATCTTCCCCTATTCCGACTACATAATCCTCCAGAATCTCTTCTCCATTCTCGTCCCTCTCCTTCACCAGCTCTGTTTTCTGGCCCGCATAACCTTTCCGGACAAACATCTCCAGAACGGTTCCCGTATTGCCCCGCTTCACCGTTAATCCCTCGTAGGCGTGATCCTCCGTATCTCCGGAGGGGATCAGCTCGATGGCGTCAAATAAGGTCATTGTTGCCCCGGCTACGTAAGGGTTGGCATCATCGTCCGTATCCCTGGTTCTGGTCACATAGCCGTATCCGGCAAAATGGCCCTCCTCATAGACGATCTCCACCTGCTCCCCAGCCTCTTTTAATGCCTGCAGACGCTCCAAGGTCCCTTTAGGGTAAGCATATCCCAGGTAAACACCGTTTAAGTAGGCGTACTCCAGCTGTGGATTTCCGCCGATTTCCGTCAGGCTTCCGTCTACCCGCTCCCCGATGCGAAAGGTAACCTCCCCCGTCTCCTTTCGCTTTTCCACCTGGAGCTTGATGGGGGTATTCTCCACATAGATCTGGGCCGTATCCTCCTTGGGCTGATTCCCACTGCCCCGGATCCCGTCCGCTGGCTTCTCATAGATGGCCGCGCGTACTCGCTGATCTTTCTTCCCCTCCTTATAGTATGTGACCCCATCCGAGTAAATTTCGATCGCAATAGGCGCCGTCCTTACATAGCCTTTTGGCGGAACCTCGCACAGCACGTAAACACCCGCTCCCAGAGGCTGCGGCGTTTCCAGGTATCCGGCGGCCTGGCGGCGGTATTCGCCTGGGGCTTTGTTGATGTCCTCATCCTTCATAAGAATATCGCCGATGGTGGAGAATGCCTCAAACTGCCCGACGTCATTCCCCTCCGCGTCAGAGAGGATGATCTTGTTCTCTTCCTTGCAAATGGGAGTCCCGGCTTTTACAACGCCGGAGTATAACGTTCCGGCTCCCTCTTCCCCTCGGCTTAAGGGCTCGATTCTCTCCGCTCCCATGACTTTCAAAAATTCTTCCGTTCCCCGGATGGTTGTATCTTCCTCAAAATAACGCACCTGTCCCGTCCTTTCATCCCGCTCTGCCCGGTAAAGCATGAACAGCGCCCCGTCGTGAAGAAGATTCTCGTGGGTTTCGCCATCCAGCTTTTCAATCCGCAATTTGGCAGAATAAAAAGTATTATGGTAGGTTCCATCCGCATAACCCTTCATCTGCGAAGGCTGATACTGCTTTTCATCCCCTGGCTCCGTTACGGAATAGGGAACCAGCATAGGAGCGTACAGCCCCTCATAGGCTGTCTGGACACCCTGCATGGCCGCCGCGCTACGGTAAACCGCGCCCTCATCCCCGCCGACCTCCTTTTCACTCTCAAACCGGATGTTTTTTGCGATTCCGGCCTGCTCCGATACGGAAGCATAATGATAGCGCTTCTCGATTTCATCCGCTTCACCGGCCAAATAATGGCTACTGTCATTTGCTCCCTGCTCTTTCGTCAGCGGGGCTCCAAAGACTTCATGAATAGGGTTGTAATAATCCTTTAACGGATCAAAAGCCTCCTGGGTAATCCCAAAACCCTGGTAATCATAGCTGCCGCCATTGTAAGAAATGGTTCCGGTCAGTTTGTCTGGCTCCAGCCCGTACTGATAAATCTCAAAGCTTCCGCTGTTGTTGTGGGCGCGGATCACGTACTGCCTTTCATCGCCTCCGTTTTCATCCCATTCCTCCCCAAAGCGGATCAGGTACCGGCCCGCCTGTTTCCCCAGCGGCAGCTTTGGGTCATACCGGTATGTCCGGCTCAGCTTTCGGTTCTCTGCTGTCCCCGTCCCTTCCTCATAGACCGCCGGAACCATCACTTCCCTGGGATGGTCGATTCTGTAATGCTTATTTACGAAATCGTTAAATGCCGCCTCATCCTCCCCCACATATCTGGGCTGCTGCTCCACCACCACATAGGTTCCATAGGGCAGGTAGGAGGATAAGCCATAGCTATAGCTTTCCCCATCCAGATCAGCGGATAAGGTCGTCCGGTCCTGGTCCGCGCCCCCGTCCGCCGCGCTGTCCCAGGGGATGGAGTAGATTTCATCCAGGTCATAGTTAAAAAATGGCTTTAAGTAGTTATAGGCTTTCTCCAAAGCATAATTCAGCGCCTGATCGTAGAGTTCCTCCGTGTAATGTCCATTGTCCGTGCCTGGCTTTCCCTCATTTTCCTTCTGCCCATTATCCGCTATCAGTTTGGCCGCCTCATCCTTCAGATACCAATCAATGGCAAACTGACGCACCTGATCGGAAGCTTTCGCGTTGTTCTCCGCGTAATCGCTGCGGTTTGCCCGGTTGCCCAATGGCTTCCAGGAGGTATAGGTCTGGTTTTTATCATCCCACTTATCCACATTAACTGTTTCCAGAGCGTCAAAAAACTTCTCATAGTTGTATTCCTGTATAGTAATGACCCCATTCCCGCTCTCCACCTGCCGCTCCACCGTTTCCAGAATTCTGGTGTAACCCTGATTTGGCTCCGCTCGGATAGCATCGCTTCCCGCAACGTCCATATTCCTTCCCCGGTAGCTGTACAGCCCGTCGTTTGCCAGCACTCCCACGCCATTCTCTGCAATGGAGGTATCATAGGGCCCTTTCTGGCCGGCGTTGGTATCCGCCGTCTCTGGATCTTTATAATTCGACAGCGTATTGTTGCTGTTTGGGCTGGTCAGATTGGAATCCGTATTGTGCAGAACCTTTGTAAAGAGCTTTGGCACATTGACTTTTCGGACCGTCCCGTTATGGGAGTCATCCGGGAAATCTGGAGAAATAACCTCCGTATAACTGAGTTCATTTCCATTCCGGTCCAGCCAGGCCACATTCCCTTCCTCATCCCGGTACAGCCGTTCCAGGTTGCTTTTCAAGTAAGCCTTAAACCGGAAATTCGCTGCCTTCTGAACCGCTTCCACATCATAAGTATTATTTGCGTAGCTTCCGTCCGGATTTGTCTGAATGTCCTTTGCCACTTTGATCTTCTGGCGGATGGGCCGTTCATAGACAAGCAGCGGGGCAGTCCTCGTATTCCCGTCCAGAATCACAGTCTGATCGTCCCTATTTCCCAGGGAAATATCGACCAGATATGTATCCTCTGCCGCCATTGTCGGGGCCGCCCCAAGGCTTACATGCTCCGCCGCGTACTGGCATGGCAGCTGCCCGCCGATCTGGCTGACGCCATAGGTAATCTCAAAGTTCAGGACTCCATCCTCCGGGATCTGCTCCTGCTTCACATGAATCACATAGCGGCCATTTGCGGCGTCGTAGGAAATCTGATCCGCCGGGAACTTCTGCTCTTTCTTTTCCTCCAACCTTATGGTTTCCGTCACCTTTTCGTAGCCGGAAATATAAGATTCCGTGGCCACAGAGCCGTCCTCCTTTAAAAGGTCGTCCCCTTCCTGGTAGATCCAGTAGGTTTCTCCCATCACTTCCCGGTATTCCAGCTGCTCCAGGTCCTCATAAAGACTCACGGAATCCACCGAGGGAATCAGAACCTTGAGGGAAGCCTCCGTCAGAAAGCCGGATTCGTTTTCCCTGTATCCGGTTAAATCTCCCTTTTCATAAGGCACGTAAATGAATCCTTCGCTGCCCTCCATATCCACTGGCTGCTTCACCAAAATCCGCTTATGCTGTTCATCGTAAAGGCTTTCCAACTCCTCACCGCCCTGGACGTAGGAATAGCGCAGCACTCCATACCAGCCATCCCCGCCTTCGATTACGTTCTCCAGCAAAACCGCGTTGAAAGCCGTCAGCTCCTTCAGGGCTTCCGTCAGGTCTTTGGCCCACTGGGTTTTATCCTCCCCTTTAAGCTTCACCAGCTTCCAGGGTGCTCCGAAAGACGGTTCCTTATAAACCTTTCCCAGATCCGCATTCACCTGCATCATAAACTCCATGTCAGAAAATTCGTCGTCAGAACCCAGAACCGGAGGCTTTACGGCAAAGTAGTTCCTGGGGTAAACTGTTCTGTACTGAGGCTTCGCTTCCGTTACCGCCATCACCTCCCGACTGTCTCCATTTGGAAGCTCAACCACATCCCCCACTTGTGCCGCCACAGGTTTTCCCTCGATAATAACCTGATTTCCAGCCACGGCCTTCTGATTCCGGACAGACCAGATGGGCTTTTCATAGCTCATGGTTTCCTCTCTTTTCACAATCCCATAGGTGCTGACCTGAGGCAGGCTCTCTTCGGGCATACCGTACAGATAAATATCATAGCCCTGCTTTCCGATCTCCTTACTTTTTGCTGTCAGCAGATTGCCGGTATACGGGTCGTTTTCTGTCCAGCCCTTTAGGGAAACGCTGCCCTTCACCGCCGCGCCGCCATGTTCCATGGCCTCTTTGTTGGTAACAGCGGCGTTTTTCCCGTAAATGGACAGTTCATAGCCCTCGCTTCTGGAAAGCTCCTTGATGTAATAATCCCCCGCGATCAGGGGACGGCCGATCCAGCAGTTCCCATTGTTTGCCTGGTTATTCTGTACCTCATAGCCCGCATCCTGATTGGAGGAAAGGCGGCGGTATCCGCTGTCCGTTTCTCCCCCTGACTCTTGAATGGTGAGCTTCCCGCCCTTTTTATCATGTCCCACAAACTGTTCGTTGTCCTCTCCCAAGGCAGTGGATACCCCTTCATCAGTATACAGGTTTTCCGGCCCGTCAAAGGGAAGATCCGTCCGCTTTTCAATGGAGCCGGTTTCATAGTTGTAGGTGCTGCCAGGACCTTGCGTATAGGCCATGAAGGAGCCGTTTCCGTCCCGGTCTGTGGCGGCTACCGCCACCAGATCGTTTTGCTGATACACCGTTCCGGTATTCCCGTCCGGGTGGACGATATCGCTCTTGGCGAACAGACCGTAAACAGCGCCTTCCAAAGTCCCATCCCCGTTGGACTGGCCGTAAGAGTCGTAGTCGCCCTCCTGGGTCAGATCCAGATCCCGCTTGTTAAAATGGATCTCCCCTTCCTGCCGGTGGTCGTAAACAATAAAGGTCCAGTCTATAATGTCCGAGACATTGGGCGTAATGGTATTAGCCTGGCTTGGAAGGAAGGCTGCGCTGTCTCTTCCCGCTTCTTCACTGGAAAACAGGCCGGCCACAAGGCGTTTTACGCTGCCAGCCGTCTTTCCCGCTTTTCTTGCGGCCCTGCTTAATCCGGTCAGAATCACGCTGCCGCCGCGCCCGCTTGTTTTTGCGGAAGCGGTGGTGGCTTCCTCACCTGCGTTGGAATCCGTGGCAGCCTGACCGAGTGCTTCCCCTTTATTTCGCCCCTGTTCTTTTGCGCTGTCAGGTGTTGCTTCTGCCGCTTGCCTCCTTTCCTGGCCCAGCTTTGCAGCAGATGGCGTAGACGGGGTGGCCTTTAAAAGCTCCTGCCCCGCTTCTTCCTCCCAAGAATCGGGCTGTACCGCCACAAAGGAAGCCCCCTCTCCATCCACGTTCTCTCCGCCCTGGCCGCCGCCATGGTGCAAACCGGAGGTATTAAGATCCTTTACCTCAGATGAGCTGACCGTCCTGGTTTCAATCACAATATCATCCTTGTGGATTCCGTGGAGAATATAGCCTCCCCTGGCGTTGGTCTCTTTTGCGGAATACTCATAATCCAGGCTGACAAAATCCCTATAGAACTGATCCCGGTCCGCTTCCAGGGCAGGCTGTCCCAGGCCTTCCGTAACAGCATGGAAGAATCCTCCTTCCTCCACCAGCTTTTCACAGTTTTCTACTTCCTCCAGCCACTTTGCCCATGCCTGGTCGTGGAGGTTTTGGTTGGCCTGCTTGGCCCCATCGATTTCTCCCTGGTTAGTGATCTCCCCTTCCTCATCGTATTCAGGCGCTGGAACCGGGACATAGTAGATCGTGGGAGCCGGATGTCCCCCGCAGTATCCCTTCCGGTAGGTGTAGGTCCGCGTATCGGTATGGCCGGTTTTGCTTAAGTCCGGCAGGCCATTTGAACCAGCCGGGTGAAGATGGCCCTCCGGACCGGTAATGTCGTTGTCCCTGGGACAGGGCGTTTCCCCATTGCCCGGATCCCAGCCCTGCCAATGCTCAAACTGGCTCCCTTTTTCATTCTGCCAGTTATAGCGGTTCCGGTCGGACTGGTTTACCCCCATCTGTCCGCTGTAGTTGGCCGATACCCCGTCATTTCCCCACTCCGTCTGGTTCAGACTCCCGATTCCGCTCTCATATTCCAACTCATCCGCTTCCAAAAGATCCAGCGCCGTACTCTCCAGCTGGGAATCGTCAAAAGCCTCCAGAATGTCAAAAGTCGCTCCCTCCAGAGGTTTTCCTGTCTCAGAATCAAATTTGATCAGATCAACATTGTAGTTGGCCTCCCATTTTTCCTCGTGCCGGTAACGATCCACCTTGACTTCAAAACTTCCCTCCTGGCCGGTTCCCCCGCCGCCTTCATCGCCGCCTCCGCCGGACTGTCCGCCAAAAGCCACCGCAACGGAAAAATTTCCTTCCAGGCTGGCCGCCAGCATCGACTGGCCTACCCGTCCGCTTTGGTCCCGGAAATCAAATTTGATAATGCTTCCCTTCTGGAAATCCGTCAGGCATCGGTCAAACTCACTGTCCTTGACAAAACTCATATCCGCGATTTTCCCCTCCTGGGGCATCTGCCCGCTGGGCGAGACAAAATCCAGGTAAGGGGCTCCGCCTGCGCCGTCCTGGTAGCCCGCGAACTTCCAGTCTCCATAAACTGTCTCAGCCTTGATGTTGGACCAATATTTCCGGTTAATAGCCGTATCCTCGAAGATTAATTTTGCGTGGTACTGGCCGTCCTCCCCCTGAACAATCTGAGGCGCATAGGTAAAGCCCATCCCTTCCTGGTAGTTCAGGGAAGACAGGTACTCGGTGGCCTCGTAGATCTGATTGAAAACATACTCCTTATAGGTGCAGGGCCGCCCATTCACATCAAACCCCTCTTGGACAATCTCCTCATATACCCGGGAGCTGCCCTGGGTATCCGGATGGAAGTCCCCCTCGTACAAGGTTTCAATATTCCAGTTAATGGCAGACCAGTTATAGCCGTACTCATGAGGCAGCAGATAACCGCCCTCATAGGAGAGGGAGATCATGGGCTTGGCAATCAGATATTTCGCCGTTTCCTCATATGGGTCCTGCATCGCCGAAGGGCTGGCCGGACGGGAAAGGTAGTACATAGTCAGGAGGGCGAAGGTGAAGTTGTATTTGTCGATGGGATTTCTTCCGTCAACGCTCGTCGGCAGCTCATCGTATGTATTAACTTCCTCTACATAGGCAATTGATCCCGGTGTTGGCCATAATTCATGATTCGCGACACAGAAAACATAGGAATTGGCAAACTGCCCCCATTTCGGATCACTAGCATCGCCTACCAGGTACTCCTTTCTTGCCTTATTCCGCAAATAGCCAGATCCCGTGGTTTCTCTCGCAGTGCCATTGTTGTAAAGCCAGGTCATACCGAACCGCAGACTTGTCTGTTCTCCCGGATTCGGGGTCTCAGCTGCTACACCGACCAAAGTTAAGCTCTCTTGCAACAGTTCCAGCGGCCCTGCCCCCAGTACCAGAATGAGCGTCAGCACCAAGGTCACGATTCGTTTCCATCGCTGTTTCATTTTCCCTCTGTCCCTCCTTTAAATTTCAAAATAAAAAGGACCCGGAGCCAATCCAAGTCCTGATTACTTTATTTCGCTATTCAGTTTTACTTCTCATTCTAAATACTTCTGTACTTCATTGTCACTTAAATCATAAGCCTTCATTAACTGCTCCCGAATAACCGGCATGGGAGTATTTAAATTCTTCAAAACATATACGGTCCCTTTTATTCCTTCTTTAAGTCCTTGCTCACGACCACATTTTTCTGCATAATCCATTACAACACACATAGTTACGTCTCCTTTCTTCGCTTCTTCCAAAATTACTGGTTTACATTCCTCAAATCGCTTATCTTTACTAAAGATTCTGAAGAAATCCAGTATCTCCTCTACATGCCGGATCTTTTGCCTGTTAAAGCGAATCTCCTCTAATCGTCCTTCTCTCACTGCACTGAAATATTCCACAACGATTCGGAAATCGGATATAAATTGTTCCCTTATTTTCTCAGGCAAAAATGCCACGTCGACCACATTAATCCGGTAATTCGAGATGGCTGCGTCCAAATATTTTCCGTAAGGTAAATCCTGATCAACTGTGGAAAACACATCCTTCGGTCCTGACCATCGCTTCATTCCAAAATGCAGCACTAGGGTAATCACCGGGCTGATCCGGCTATTGCCTTCATCTATTTGCCTTTTATAGGAGCTGAAATCGTATCCCATCACCCGAAACACCATGTGCGGATCTACAACTGACTGATTCTCAATCCCAAAGGCTGTCATCTTTGTCTGTCGGTTATCAAATTTTACCACATCCCGAATTTGTTCCTTCGGCCTCGCTTCCGCACTCTTATACCTGGATACCGTGGGACCGTCAATCAGATTCGATGGCTCCAGAAGTCTTTCCCCCCGAAAAACCAACACATTCATAATATCCGCAAATACATCTGTATAATCTTCCAGCAGTTTTCCGCTTATATCTTTTTCTCCCATCCAGCTTTCCCTTTCCCACCTAGCTCAATTGTATATTCTTATACTTACGGTGTCAATGTTACCTCCCTCTTCCTTCAAACTTAATTGTAATCTCTGTCAATCCATCCGCCATCATACCCCATCTTAGTACTGGTCGTTCCAATATAGCAGTTTCGATACATGTAGCCATCCTCGGAGAAAAAGGTTTCCGCTCTGCCACTATATTTCAAATAATCCGGATCTTCTGCCGCTTTAAGGGCTTTAGATTCCGCAGCCCATTCCTCTGAGGCCAATAGTGTGTGAAATCCATACCCCGCAAATGTACCATCATCATACATATAACGAATATTTGTTTTTCCATTCACCGCATCCGGTTTTGTATTGTCTACCACCCATTTCCCCGGAAAATAATTTCCACCCGGTGAATCAAAACCCAAATCAAATTTTTCTCCACCATAGGTATATTGATAACGAGTTACATAGAATATGCTAAACTCATAATCATATGATCCCAGCGAATCCTGTCCTGACTTAAACTCCTGATACAAATTCATATCAAATGGAACAATCCCATAAAGCCCATTCGGCGATACCAGCCGATTCGGCCCGCCAATCACAGTATAACGCTCGGCCTCTGCCATAGCCTGGCCGTCCTGAGTCTGCACCGTGCCGTCATGCACCCAGGCCCCATTCTCATCTACCGTGTATCCGTCTGGCGTCACTGTATTTACGTACAGATAGCCGTCCTGACCGAAATAGTAACACTCTGAAATTCCATCTCCATTCCCATCCAGCCATCTCCACCGGTTCGCCGCAAAGCTGCCGTCATCTTCCTGCCACCGCCAATTTTCCCCATCCTGTTGCCACTGGCCTCCATAGGCGGTTGTTCCCATTAGCATCGTCAGCCCTGCCGCATACAATGCTGTTTTCAAATCTTTCCTCATAACTCTCTCCTCCTTCTCAACTTGTGCCGTGCTCATATATTTACTGCACCTCCCCTTTTCGAATCAATTTCGCAGAACCTAAGTCTGAATTTTCCCAGTGAAAAACCACACCTAATCCCTGCGTCTCTTTTAACCGGCGGGAGAGATTTTCTCCCCCGCCGTCAGGACATATATTTCGGTCGTTTGGCAATATTCGATTGTCAAGGTGCGCCTGTTCTTGATTTTCTACAGCTGCGTTCCTTTCACCTGCACCGCTCCGTCCATAATCCACTGTCCTTTGTCGTTGACCGTGTAGCCATCGGGCGTCGTCTGGCTGACAAGAAGCCTGCCCTTTGTCCCGTCGGAAACCGGATTAAAATAGTAGCACTCCCAAATACCGTCCCCATTGTCGTCAATCCAGTTCCAGCCCACAAGCATCCGCCCCTGGGTGTTGTCCGGCAGCGGGTTCAGATAAAAGAGATTGCCTGCTCCATCCTTATACCATCCGGTGGTCATAAAGCCGTCCCCGCCAAAATGGAACCAGTCGGTGCTGCTTTGTCCCGGCTGGGCGTATGGGTTATAGATGTAGGCCCATTCGTCGGCATAGGATCTGCCGTCTCCGGAAAAACTCCATTTTCCCTGGTCATTTTGACTCCATGTACCGGTGACCTGGCCTGCCAGAGCTGAATTTGAGCTGCCGGCAGCAGAAGCTCCCTTGAAGGAGGAACCTCCGCCTCCACCGCCTCCTCCCCCACCGCCGCCGGAAGAAGAATACGTCTGATCATCAATGGTCAGCTTGATTGTCACCAGTACCTGATCGGTCATCCCGCCATCAGCGCTGGTCGCATAGACTGCGGTTTGTACCTTGGCCGCCTCCGAAGCCGAAATCGCCTCTTTCAGCCACTGAGCCGCAATATTTCCTTCTGAGTCCAAAACAACCGGCGTAACCATTCCCTGCTCTGTCACCGAGAGAATCCCCGGATCGCCGCTGCTCCAGCCGGCGGTTACCGGCTCGGACGCCGGATAAAGGACTGCCCCAAAGGTTTTTTCCTCGCCGCCAGACCAGGTATAGGCAGGACTGCTGCGCCGTCCGGTCTTTTTAAGGGTCAGCTCAAAGGTTTCCTCATCCCGGTCCGCCTCTATAGCAAGGGCCTTAAAATTTAACGTTACCCTGCAGGAATCCATCTGATTTCCATCCTCTGTTCTTGCTGTAACCGTAACCTGCTTCTGCCCCTGGTAGGGCGGCTGCTTCATGGCTTCCTGAATCCATGGGGCATCTTCCTTTACCACCAACAGCCCGTTCTCCGCCGACAGTGCGGCTGGGTCAGAAGATTCCCAGATCAGATTCCGGTTATAAGGTTCATAATTCTCCTGGCGCTCCAGATCCGGCAAAACCACAGCCGTCAGCTGATCCCTTCGGCCAAATCCGCTGGCTTCCATCAGCTGAGAACTGGTGTCCCCGGCAAATCGGTAGGACAAATCATAGGCCAGCTCCCTCTGGCTTAAGGCAACCCCTTCCGGGTGGATCACCGTCTGGTCATCCGTTTGAAAATAAATGGTAATCTGGCACTGGGCCTTCACTATCCCATGGGTCTGGTCCTCCGAGGTAGCGGTAACCATCTCCGTCATCCTTCCGCTTCCGGAAAGCTTTCCATAACCGCCTCCCGCCTCCTTGGCGCTGTCATCCGCCATCACAATATTTTGGATCCAGGCCGGCTGCTGGTTCCCAGATGTATCGCAGACAACTGAGATCTGGCACTCCTGCTGGTTCGTCCCGGAAGGCGCGAGGGTGATCAATCTTCCCCCTTCCTGATCGGCCCAGGTCACATTTTTGTAGAAAGGCTGGGAGGGGCTCAGGCTGGCGCTTAAGACAAAGGGCGCGGTGACCTGATAGGTTTCCACCGGATTTTTCCGGTCACCCTTTAAAATTCTGGTTACATAAAACTCCATCTGGCTTTGGTTCAAATTCAGTCCTTCCACCCGGATGGTGGTTTGATCCTGAATCCGGAAGGAAACCGTTACCTTACAAGTCCCCGTTACAGCCTTTCCATCTGTGCTGGTGGCCGGGTTGGTAGAGGCGGTTACAACCGCGGAACGCCTGTAAATGGTATTGCTGATAGCCTGCTCATAGCCGCCGTCCGCCTGAACCTGTACTGCCTCCTGGATATGGTCCTGAATAAAGCCGGATTCCAGATTGGGAATCACCCTGGCGTCTTTTAACGTATATCCTCCCGTCCATCCTTCCTCAAAATGGAGCAAGTCCGTATCATCGATGGACCACAAAACCGTCCGGTCCGCCGTGTCCCCCGCACCGTTATGCTCTGCGTGAAGCCGAACCGGAAGAACCTGGGTAGCACTGTCTTTGCTCCCGTTTAAATATCTGGCAATCAATGTACCCTCCTGATCCCAAACCTCCATGGCGATCTCCGGGTTCTTCCGGTCGCCGGTTCGAATCTGCACCACAGAGATCTCCGTTTCCTCCGGCTCCATGGTCAGCTCAGTGGTCACCTTCACGTATTCCGCCTTCAGCTCCGTATCGCTTTCTGGCATCTCAAAGGTGTAGCTTCCCCCGCTTACATAGGTCATAGGCTGGGGTTCCCCCGCTTCATCTGTAAAGGTAGGTGGCTTCACCTTCCCAGGCTCATCCTCATCGTAGACCATCTGATATCGGTTTTCCCCCTGATTCTTGGCCGCAGTGGTCACCGACAGGATGCTGTCCGCCGCCACCGCTCCGGGATTATATTGATCGATGGGACGGTAATAGCTGTTATTTCCCTCCGGGATCGCAGTCAGCGACGCTACGTCATTGTCAAATGTGCCGTTGGCATTTTTCGTATCGATTCTTGGAACCGACACCAGATACCCTCTCACCGGCTCTCCCTGGTTGCCCGGGGCGTAATGGTCGATCTTAAAAGCCTGGCCTTCCCCGTAATCGATATCTACATCCTGCCCGGTTTTCTGGGTAATGATATAGCGGATTCCATCCTCCAGTTCCTCGTAAAAGAACCGCTCCCCGCTGGTGGCCTCAGTGATTCCCGCCACCTGAACATACTTCCTTCCATAATCGGTAAAATACCCGATGTGGGCGTCCATGGTCCAGGTATTATCATCGGCAATACCTGAACCGATCAGATTTTTCGCCTGATTGGCAGAAGAAGCATAGAGAAATGATACATTGTCATCGGCTCCCGTACCGTACCGAAATCCATTTCCAGGTTCCCTGGTACCAATAAAGGTTCCCTCCTGGGAAGCGGCGCCGTTGTTGGTGCGGCTGATCTCACCGTCAAATCTGGCCACCACCAGATTTCCCGACTCATAAAGCCCAGTGATTCCTCCTACCGCCCTGGTTCCATTTCCTCCGATGGTTCCGGCTGCGTAAACGTTATAAATATCTGTCTCATTCTGCCTTCCCGCGATGCCGCCTACATAGCCTTTGCCCTGAATCCTGCTGCTGTCGCCGTCCATGGTAATGGCGGTCACATCCACCAGGAAAGCATTCTGCACATTTCCCGCGATGCCGCCCACAAAGCCGCCCTGGTTCTCCGAGTTAATCACAATACTGTCCGCCCGGCAGTTTTCAATCACAGCCCCCTCAGAGCCGCCGGTGACCTCCCCGGCAATGCCTCCCCCATCGCCCTCTGCGTAGATCACACCGTTCACCGTCACTTCATAGATCCTGGAATCACCCTCCACGCATCCTGCCAGCAGCCCCACATTGTCCTTGCCGGACACTTCCTCCGCCTCCAGATTCAGATTCCGGATCTGGGCGTCCTCAATCCTGCCAAACAATCCCAGGTTGGAATAGTCGTAGTCCATCTTGGTAAATTTAAGGCCGTAAATGGTATTTCCGGCCCCGTCAAAGCTTCCTTTAAAGGGCGTATCCGGCGCGCCTCCCAATTCTGTCCGGTTCTGGTACCAGCCGATGGGATTCCAGCAGCCTTGATTCAGCTCCAGGTTTCCCAGGTCAATGTCCTGCTGCAGTTCAAAGTATCGGCCCTCAAAATCCTCCCCCTGGGCTACCGCTTCCGACAATCCCATCAGCTCCGACAGGCTGGTAATTTTGTAAGGGTTGGTTTCGGAACCTTCTCCCTCCCAGTCGATCTCTGCTCCCAGCCATTCCTCCCATAAATCCCCTGTAGCCGATGTTCTCTTTGCGGGAGCCCGCATGAGTGCGCTTGCAGGTGAAGCCTTCTTTTGTAAGTTCTCCTCTTCATATTCTTCTGTCCCCCTCTCTTCTTCCTCCTGCGCGTCCGACGGCGAAGCGGCATGGGCGTTTGATTCGCTTGCCGGGCGTGCCTGGCCTCCGCTGTCTGTCTGATCCTTCTCCCGGCGGCCTGTTTTCTCTTCACCTTCTCGCTCCTGTGCCGGTTCCTGGGCCAATGCCGGCGCGGTCTGGCCCAGGGTCAGCGCCGCCGCCAGCAGCCAGGCCGCTGACATTCTTCCTGTTCTTTTTCTCAATGTAATCTCTCCCTCCTTAATCCTGCGGCATCACAAATGCCGGCCTGATTCCGTATACGGTGGTCTGATCCTGCTTTTCCTCTCCCGTCCCTCCTTCCGCCCGGACCGCCGCCGGATGCAGATTTCCATTTACCAGATCCACAACATAGGCGTACCCTGTTTGAAATTCCTCTGAATTTCCTCCAGGGCTTCTCAGCCAATACCCCTTGGCGTATGCCGAAGCTTGAGTTTCCGGATTTTCCTCATCCTCCCCCTCAAACCTCCACAGATGCTCCTTATAATTCAGCGCTTCGTCAACTGACAATATAAATAAACGGGCATTCAGCTGCTGACTGCCGATATAGTGGGCGCTCAATGAATTGCTGTCAAAGCCGGACCTGGCCCCCTCAGGGCTGCTCCCCGTAAAGGCGTAATCGGAACCGATTTTCACAGGCATTGTATTAAAAATTTCCTGCTTTTCCAGCCATGCGTGAATATTGGAATATTTATAATCATTTCCCTCCCCAAATTCTCCAAAAGGCCCGGGCGCGAACACATATCCATGACTTCCATCCTCAAGCTGCTCCAAACGATAGCCGCTGCCATAGTCCGCCGGAATCACACTCTCGCATAAAAATAGAGCTCCGCCGGAATAATTCTGATCGATGCAGCGAAACAAATACTCATTTCCGTCCAGCGGGACCGCCTGCAGTTCTCCCAGATTCCAGTGAATCGGCTCCACAGTCCCCGGATCTGGTTTGGCAAGTACAACCGCCGGACGTATTCCCAGCTCTGTCTGCCCCGGATTCTGCAGATGGAAATCCCCCTTTTCATCTACAGCCCACACCGAGTCCTCCTGATGATCCCGCAGCAGGAAGGCGTCCCCCGCGATGCGATCCCCATACATCTCGTATTCCGCCTTGGACAGACTCATCGCATAGGCCGTCAGGCCCGATTCCCCGGTCTGAACCGGAAGCAACCCCTTTTTAATGGAAAACCCGTTCTGAAATCCGTCCCGAAAATACCGGTAGACCAGGCTGTCCCCGTAGGCAACCATCCCGTATCCCCCAAACTGCTCCAATGAAACAGTCTGATCCGCCAGATAAAGCATCCCTCCCTGAAAATCCTCGTCAATACAGGTAAAGGTCAAAGATTCTCCATTCAGGCTGGCCTTCACTACAGAGTCAAGCGTCTGTTCAAAGGCGCGCTTCTGGCAGCGGTCGCAGATCGAATCTCCGTCCCCATCCAGGTGCCCCAAGGGGGGCTTTATAATCTCACGGTCTGCGCCGCATTTCGAGCAGAGCACCTGGCTTATGCCTTTTAAGAGGCATCCCGCTTCCTGCTCCCTTGACTTTTCCCAGATATGGGCGCAGTCTTCCCCGGAACTCTCTTTCTTAAGGCCCATCCGCGAGATGTAATAGCAGTCTTCCCCCTCCCATATCACGTCCTCCAGGAGATTGGCGTAAACCGCTTCATCTCCATACCACCGGGCAATGACTTTGCCGTTGGGAACCGTATTCTTCCCAATCACATAGAAGGTATGCCAGAGCCCTTCCTTCGCCTGGGAAGCGATGCTGGCTACCCGGGCCTCATTCTCCTTTTGGCTTGACACAATCAGCCGCCCCACCGGAATCTGTGCGGGTTCCTCGCCTGTAATCAGGCTTTCATATTCCTTCGCCAGCCGGACATAGTCCTCCAGAGAAACAAGGCTGCCGGTCTGCCCGTTCTTTACTTTCTCCAAAGGTTCCCCCTGCACGCAGGACGGACTTGCCCCCAGCAGAATACCAGTTCCAAGCAAAAGAGCCATTCTTTTTGCGACGTCCATCGGATACCACCTTTCCATCAGAAAAACAAGATAAATCGATTACCAGACAAATAGATTAAAGAGATATGGTACGCTCCAATCCTACTTGATACATTTGACCGAATCGGTCTGAATGACGCTTCAAACGCCATTGCGATAAAATTGATAAAAAAGAATTTTAGAACTTCCAAAGTTGGAATTGACTTTACTATAACATAAAAAGGAGGGGGTGGCAAGCACTTTTTTACAAATTGGGGGCGTCCGCCCTATAGACAAACATGGCCCAAGACCGCCTGGTGAGCAAGCTCCGCTCTCCCTGCTGCAATTGTTCAGACGTGCCATTCATAATTTGACGGCTTGGAGCGAATTATTTGTTTCCAGGAGTTGGGGCCGTCAAATCATTCATGTCGGGCGTCCGCCCTATAGACAAACATGGCCCAAGACCGCCTGGTGAGCAAGCTCTCCATTCGGTCTTGGGCCATGTTTGTCTGCACGTCTGAACTTAATACAAATTTTTAACCTTAAAATCTTTCTCCAGCTCCCGTCGCTGATCCTTTTTAGCCAGGTCCGCTCGTTTGTCGTAGAGCTTTTTGCCTCGGGCCAGGCCGATTTCTACTTTTACCAGGCTGCCTTTGAAATAAACCTGCAGCGGCACCAGAGTGTAGCCCTTCTGGGTTACTTTTCCGTTTAATTTCATGATCTCCGCCTTGTGCAGCAAAAGCTTCCGCACCCGCAGCGGATCTTTGTTGAATATATTTCCCTTCTCATAGGGGCTGATGTGCATGCCGTATACATACACCTGGCCGTTTTCAATTTTGACAAAGGCTTCCTTCACGCTGCATTTGCCCATACGTACGGACTTTACCTCCGTGCCGAATAGCTCAATTCCCGCCTCATACTTCTCATCGATGAAATAATCGTGATAAGCCTTTTTATTGTTAGCCACCATTTTAATGCGATCCTTCAAACCTCTTCGCCTCCCATCAAACTTCTGCCTTTCCCGCCAGCTCTTCTGCCGCCGGCGCAAATTCCACCGTCCGGCTCATCCGGTCCACACCGGCTGTCACTACGCGGATCTTCTGGCCTAATTTATAGCTCTTTCCTCGTCTCTCGCCTCTCAGTTCATAATGGCGTTCATCAAATACATAGTAATCATCCTCCAGGGCGCTTAGGCGCACCAGGCCTTCTACCGTATTGGGCAGCTCCACAAAAAAGCCCCAATTTGTGACGCCGGAAATGACGCCCTCAAAACAATGGCCCACAAAGGCTTCCATATACTGGCATTTCTTCAGCTTCTGCGTCTCCCGCTCCGCCTCGTCGGCCCTGCGCTCTAAAGCGGAGGTCTGAACCGCCACCCCTGGCAGAATACGGCTGTAATGGGCGCTCCGTTTTTCCTTCAGTCCGCCCTTTAAGCTCTCCTTGATAATCCGGTGAATCTGCAGATCCGGATACCGCCGGATCGGGGAAGTAAAATGGGTATAGAAACGGGCCGCCAGCCCGAAATGCCCGGAACACTCGGTGGTATATTTTGCCTGCTTCATGGAGCGCAGTGTCAGCCTGGCAAGCAGCGCCTCCTCCTCCGTTCCCTGGATTCGGTCCAAGAGCTTCTGCACCTCCTTGGGATGAATCTCCCCCTGGGACATGCGCACCGAGTACCCGAAGTTGTTGATAAAAGCCGCCAGCTGCCGCATCTTCTCCGGGTCCGGCTTGTCATGGGTTCGATAGAGAAATGGCGCCGACTGCCAATAGTAATCCTCCGCCACCGTTTCATTTGCCAACAGCATAAAATCCTCAATGATGCGGGTCGCCGTGTTCCGCTCATAGGGTCGGATCTCCAAAGGCTTACCATTTTCATCCAGGATAATCTTGCTTTCCGGAAAGTCAAAATCCACGGCTCCCCGCTCCCTCCGCTTTTCGCGGATCAGGCGGGAAAGCTCCTTCATTGTCATAAAGTCCGGCACAAGCTCCCGGTATTCCTCCGTCTCCTTAGGACTCTCATCCTCCACAATGGCGTTCACCGCCCTGTAGGTCATGCGCCGATCCACTTGGATCAATGTCTCGCAGATTCGGTGGTCCGTCACATTTCCCTTCTCATCCACCTCCATGATGCAGCTTAACGCCAGCCGGTTCTCTCCCTGATTTAAGGAGCAAATTCCGTTGGACAGCTTATGGGGCAGCATGGGGATCACCCGGTCCACCAGATAAACGCTGGTTCCCCGCTTCAAAGCTTCCTCATCCAGAAGGGTCCCCTCCGGCACATAATGGCTGACGTCCGCAATGTGGACTCCCAAAATAAAGCTCCCGTCCTCCCGTTTTTCAATGGTAATGGCGTCGTCTAAATCCTTGGCGTCCTCCCCGTCGATGGTCACAGTCCGCAAAGCGCGCAGATCCAACCGGCCGGCCAGCTCCCCCGCCCACTGCAGATGGGTCATTAAGTCGTCTAAACCATATTCCCCCTCGTACAGAACCGGCGGCGTCTCCTCCGGCACATACACCGTCTGGGGAATATCACGAATCTGTTCCATCACCTCATCCGGAAATTCCTCCGGCAGGCCGTAAGCCCGTACAATGGAGAGGATATCCGTCCCAGGATCATTTACGTGTCCCAAAATCTCAATGATCTCTCCCTCTGGATTCTTCCTCCCGTCGCCATATTCCAGGATGCGGGCCGCCACCTTATGGCCGGTTACCGCCCCCATGTCCTTACCCTCTGGGATAAAAAGATCCACAGAAATCCTGGGATTATCCGGAACCACAAAACCAAAATTTTTATTCTTCTGATAATAGCCGATCACCTGATGATTGGCACGCTCCAGCACGCGGATCACCCTGCCCTCGGCTCTGCGCTCATCGGCTTCCTGGCTTGTCACCACGATCCGCACCCGATCTCCGTTTAAGGCGGAGCTGGTTTGATCTTCCGGGATAAATACATCCCGCTCCATGCCCTCCACGGTCACAAAGCCAAAGCCCCTGCGGCTTCCGGCGTAGATCCCCTCAACCGCGCAGTGTTCCGGCCTCCCATACCGGCCTTTCTTGGAAATGCTGGCCTTTCCCTGGCTTACCAGGGCGTCCAAAACCTCTTTTAGCTCTCCCCGCTGGGACTTGGGGATGTTCAAAACAGCTGCGATCTCCTTGGCCTTCATGGGCACGTAGGCCTGATCCCTCATCAAATCCAGCAGGATCTTTTCCCGCTGCTCAAATAATTCCTTTTCCATATAAGTCCCTCTAAGTGCTCGTAACAATGCTCCGCACTAGGCTCGAAAAGACCTCGCCAAGTGCTCTGCATGTTTCGCACCTAAGCGCCTTGATAAACAGGCGCTAAGTGCTCGTAACAAAAAAACACCCCTTTGCTTCCGGGCAAAAGGGTGTCTGTTTTACCGTGTCCAAATCTTCTCACAGTCCCTGGCGCTCCAGGAGCACATTTATCACAATGGTGAGAATGAAAAACACAATGGCTCCGTACTTCGTAAACTTTTCCAGAGCGCCTTCCATGGTACGGCCCTTGTTCTTCTTCCAGTAGCTGTCCATGCCGCCCAACGCGGAACCAAGTCCCTGGGACTTGCCCTCCTGCATCAGAACCACAGCGGAAATAACAACTGCGAGAATCACATATATCACCGTCAAAATAATCCGTAAAGCCGACATTTTGTTACACCTCTCTCACTTCGATATGGTCAAACACATATATACTACCATAGTTTCCGAAGGATTACAACCTCTTTTTTTATCCAATTCTGGCTCCGTCGGCTCCTACCTGAAAACCGTCCGGCGTTACCGTATTTTCCAACATGGCCCCGCTGGGATCGCAGAAATACTGCTTTCCATTCCAGTCGATCCAGCCGGTCCGCATATAACCGTCGGCCCCAAAGAAATACCACTTTCCCCGAACCTCTTTCCAGGCATTTGCGGGATAGCTTCCATCGGGATTCTCAAACCACCAGCCCACCGTATCCTGACGCCAGGAGCCCACAAACCGGATCAGATCCTCTTCCGTTACGTCCATCTCGCTGGACTCTTCCCAGTCTCCCGCGTTATCCCCCCGGTCAAAGGCCCGCACCCGGAAGCTGTAGGAGCCGGGCCGGTCGATCTTGTCGGAGAAATCCCAGCTGGTCTGATCCGTAGTCTGAACACTTCCCACCGGCGTATCGCCTCGGTAAAGGCGCACCCGGTAATCCGCCGCCTGATCATTTTCCTCCCAATGAGCGATGCCGTACTCCTCGTTCCAGTCCATACTGCCGATTCCTAAGTCGCCTTCCTCCAGCTCTCCCAAGGTCACGGTCAGAATCATAATCTCCTTGTCCTCCTTGCGGCTGGAACTCTTGTACTTGACCTCATCGCCGCTTAAGGAGAAGGCGCTTTTTCCGCCCTTATCAAAATAGTAACCATCATCCGCGTTCAATGTAACCTTCACCTTCGGCTCATCGCCGCCGGACCACCAGCCCTTATCGTTGGTGATCTCCACCTCGTCGATGGAGCAGTTTCCGCTCTCTAAGGTTACGTCCACGTCTCCTCCGCCGTCTCCCGCCTCAATATCCGAGGAAAAATGGAGGACAATCTCTCCGACCGGCTCCGGATCCTCCTCATCATCGTCATCCGCGTAAACCGGCATGACCGTACCTGCCGCCAGAACAGCCGCCAGCGCCATCCACAGCCATCTCTTTTTCTTCATGATAATCCCTCCCTACATCGCTTCATGATCTCATTTGCCTTTCGATAGATCCTCGACGGATCTTCCCCGATCCGAAACTCTCCATTTTCATAGAGAATCCTTCCGTCTATCATGGTCAGCTTCACATTCTGCTTGCTGCCGCTGTAGACCAGATTTTTCATCACATGATTTTCCGGCTGCATGTTGGGCTGGTTTAAATCGATCATTACCAGATCCGCCCGCTTGCCCGCCGCCAGGCTATCACAGTCTGAAAGCCCCATAGCCCGGGCGCCCTCACAGCAGGCCATACGCAAAACCTCCCCGGCCGGCATGGCCGCCGCATCCTGCTCCTTCACCTTAGCCAGCCCTGTAACCAAAAACATCTCCCGGAACATATCCAGACAGTTGTTGCTGGCCGGGCCGTCGGTGCCGATGGCCACAGGAATCCCCAGCCGGACCATCTCGCCTACCGGGGCAATGCCGCTTGCCAGCTTCAGGTTAGAAGCCGGATTCGTTACCGCGTACAGCCTTTTCCTCTGAAAAATTTCCAAATCCTCCGGACTCATATACAGGCAGTGAAAGCCTCCGCCGCCATATTGGAAAAGCCCTAAGCTGTTCAGATAAACCGTAGGCGTAGCTTTATGCCGCTCCACGCAGCCCGCCACCTCTGCGGCAGTCTCGGAATTATGGCAGTATACCGGCGCCCGATGCTTTTCGGCCAGGCCGGAAAGTCCCTTAAGCAGCGATTCCCCGGTGGTATACTCCGCGTGAAATCCCAGCTGGTATCGGATTAAAGGGTGAAAGCAATTGAGCCTCATATAGTGGTCATTCTCTTCCTCCAGAGAAGAGGAAAAATCATTCAGCGTGCCTGCAATCACCGTCCTAAATCCGCAGTCCGCCGAGGCTAGGGCAATCTGGTCCGGATACATGTACATATCAAAATTAGCGGTAATGCCGCTGGTCAGATACTCCATCAGGGCAAGCTTCGACAGATGATAAACATCCTCCGGCGTCAGCTTCGCCTCCATGGGAAATACCTGGCGGTTCAGCCACTCTGCCAGCGGCAGGTCATCGGCAAAGGAGCGCAGAAACGTCATGGCCGAGTGGGTGTGGGCGTTCTTAAATCCGGGAATCACCAGGTTTCCCCGGCCGTCGATCTGCCGGTCCCACTTCACCCCTTCCGGATTCGGGGCCCCGTCCGCCGACCCGGCATAGGATACAACTCCGTCCTCCGTCCACAGCTCCCCATCAGGAATCACCTGCTCTCCCTCCGCCATGGTTATCAGCTTGATATGGAAAAAACGGATTTTCATCCGAGCACCTCCCTCCCAGCACAATTACCGCAGCCTTCTTAAACTTAAAGCAAGAGCTACTGCCCCATAGCCGTAATGGCCTTCGTCACCAGGGCCTTAAACTTGGGAGCCGCCTTGGCCGCAGCCTCCCCTACCTCCTCATGGCTTAAGGGCTGGTCCGTCATGCCGCAGGCCAGATTGGAGATAAAGGAAATACCGCAGATTTTCATCCCCATATGATTTGCTGCCACCGCCTCGCAGGCCGTGCTCATGCCTACCGCGTCGCCTCCTAAGATGCGGGCCATCCGCACCTCAGCAGGCGTCTCGTAGGCCGGTCCCGTAAACTGGATGTACACGCCGGACTTTAAGTCGATGGAAAGCTCCGCCGCCGCCGCTTTTAACACCTCCTGAAGATCCCGGTCATAAACCTGGCTCATATCGCAGAATCTGGGGCCGAACTCATCCAGGTTGGGACCAATCAGTGGAGAAGGAACCAGGGCGGAAATCTGATCTGTAATCATCATAAAATCCCCGGCCTTAAAATCAAAGTTTACGCCGCCGGCCGCATTGGTCAAAAACAAAATCTCCGCCCCCATCAGCTTCATCAGCCGGATGGGCAGCACCACATCCGACATGGCATATCCTTCATAGTAGTGGACTCTTCCCTGCATCAGCACCACCGGAGTCCCCCCGATATGGGTAAAAATGAAGCGCCCCTTATGGCCCGCCACCGTAGACACCGGGAATCCCTCTATATCATGGTAATCCAAAATCCCCTCTGCCTGGCACTCGTCCCCATAATCCCCCAGGCCGGATCCCAAGATCAAAGCCACCTTGGGCTTAAAGGGGATGCGATCCTTCACGCTGTCGTAGCATTTCATTAATTTCTCGTAAACCTGACTCATGTATTCTTCCTCCTCAATTCGCAGTGAATTTCTCTTATGTGCTGCCTTTTATTATACCCAATTTTTCCCCTTTTGTCATCCCCTGCATCTTTAAGGATGAAAAAAGAGGGCCTTTACAGCCCTCTTTCAAGAAATCCGATCAATTTCCCCAAAGCATCGATTTCCCCGTCTGCCAGACTTCGATCAAAGTCAAACCGATCGTCTTTCAATGCGATTACCTTAACGCCCGCCCGGTGTGCAGCCGTAATTCCAACTGTGGAGTCCTCGATTGCTATGCACTCCTTCGGACGGACTCCCAGAAGCTCAGCAGTCTTTAAATAGATTTCCGGATTAGGCTTGCTCTCTTTAAATTGATCGCCGCTGACGATCAGATCCAGATAGGGAGCAACCCCCACTTCCGTAAGAATCGACCTTACCTTTTCATAGCCGGTTGAAGAAGCGACCGCTCTGCGCATTCCCCTATCACGCGCCCATTTAAGAATCTTTAATGTTTCAGGGCGAAAAATTTCGTGATATGATACCTTAGCCGGATGTTCCTTCTGCCATACGCTCCTGTACTCTTGTCTGGTTTCCAGCCAATTCTTCTCCCATCCAATCACCCCAGCGATCCGGGTCCACACATCCTGGCTGGAACGTCCCACCACCTGATACATTTCCCTCTCATTTACATCAGGCTTTTTGGAACGTACAAACTCCAGCACCTGTCTTAAGCTTCCGGGCTCACTGTCAATGATCACTCCATCCATATCAAATATCAGCGCTTTTATCATTTTGTCTTAACCCTAGTCTTATCTTTGCATCAATAATCAAACTTCCACATATATCGTCTTACGCTTAAGGGGTGATTTCTCACATCAGCTAAAAGATTATTAAACACCCGGACTACATTGGTATGGAAAAATGGATCCAGATACTCGGATACGTTCCCCAGACCACCCATTCCATAATCCATGCCATCCAGAATCATGCAGCGGTCATTAAATTTTTTCATGAAATCCAGAGCCCGGTCATCCAAAAAGCGTGTTCTTCCCGTAGACTTCATCATAAGGAATGCTGTATTCTTATCCGTAATTTCAAATGGCCCGTGAAAATACTCGCCGGAATGGATCACACTGGAATTAATCCACTGCATCTCCATAAAAATGCAGATGGATTCTTGGTGGGCGCTTCCCCAGGATGCTCCGCTCCCCATAGTATAAATCACAGAATCATCTTTAAATTCCCATGCATATTTAATCGCATAGGGGACAATTTCTTTGCAGGCCTTCTTGACAATGCCATCCATCTTTGAAAGGCCCTCCAGCATCTTGTCATAATCTTCATAGCCCTCAAGCTCTTTCAGGAACTCCACTGCCAGCTTTAAACCATAAGATGACTTCTGGTTCTCTACGACAGAGCCCTCTCCAAACTCATATAAAATCACATATTCCGCAGCCTCAGATAAAGGGGACGGCACTTCAAAGGTCAGTCCCACCGTAGCCGCTCCCCTTTGTCTTGCCACTTGGCAGGCCTTCACCGTTTCTGGTGTATTTCCTCTTTGGGAAGCCAGAATTACAACTGCGTTGGGCCCGATTTCCTTAGGCGTAGCGTAAACAAACTCATTGGCATTGATATAACCGACCTTCAGCTTAACTGCCTCACAGCTGAGAAAATACTTGGCCGGAAAAAATCCCACCAGGGAGCCGCCGCAGCCTACAAAGTAAACGGTATCAATTCCGTGTTTTTTTACAATATTCCCAACAATCTCTTTTACTTTTTCCATGATTTTCTCCTTTCCTGGCCGAAGCTTCCGGCCTAAAAGCCTATCCTTTCACCGCCCCGCTTGTCAGACCTCGAACAAATTGTTTGGACATCAGCAGGAACAAAATAATCAAAGGCAGGGAGGCGATAATCAGTCCCGCCAGAGTCGTCGTATAATCCACCTTTAAGTCGCCTTTAAAGGTCATCAACCCAATTGGAATCGTCTGAATCGCTTTATTGCTTAAAAATACATTAGCAAACAAGAATTCATTCCACACAAAATTCAGGTTTACAATCGCACATGAGGCAAATATAGGCTTGGAAATCGGCACAATAATTTTAGTAAATATCTGCAGGCTGTTATAGCCGTCCATTACCGCCGCCTCCTCAAGCTCCACCGGGATAGATATGAAATACGCCCTCATCAAAAACACAGTAAAAGGAATACGGAATGCGATATATGGCAGAATCACTGCCGCATACGTATCATACAAGTGAAGCGCCTGAAGGATATTATAAAGAGGCACAAGGGCAATCTGCTCGGAAAGGGCCATTCCGCCCAGTACAATAATAAAAATAATATTGCTCCCCTTTGCCCTGAACCGTGTAAGGCCGTAGGCCAGGAAAGAGGCCAGCACCAAAATCCCTACAAGAGAAATCGAGCTTACCAAAATAGAGTTTCCAAAATAACGGTACAATCCCATGGACCAGGCTTTGATATAATTTCCAAACTGCCACACTTTAGGAAGCGCCAGGGAATCCATAAACATCTCCTGGTTTGTCTTAAATGAATTCAGGAGAATCCAAAGCAAGGGGGACGCAATCACGACGCACAGAAAGATACAAAGCAAATTCAAAAGAATCGTTGAAATATGGATCTTTTTCTTATTCATGCTTCTCCCTCCCCTATACACTTCCGGAACGCGTCATACGGATCTGGATGATCGAAAGGCTTACGGTAATCACAAAAATAAACACACCTGTCACAGCTGCCATCCCCAGGTCAGAATGCAGGAAGGCCTGCTGATACAGATACAGTCCCAAAACCTGGGAGCTGTTTCCCGGCCCGCCGCTGGTGGTGGCATACACCTCTGTGTAAAGCTTAAATGCACCAATAATCGTGATAATCGTACATACCAAAAGCTGCTCTTTTGCCTGAGGAAGCATAATATAAAAAGCCCGCTTTAAAGGCCCGGCCCCATCGATGGCCGCCGCTTCCACATAATCTCTTGGAACATTTTGAAAAGCTACAACCATAAGCAATGTAATATATCCGGTAAACTGCCACTGGCTCATTGCAATAATACAATAGATCGCAAGCTTCGAATCTCCCAGCCAGCTTTTAGTCGGCAAATCAAAAACCTTCAGAAGATTATTCAAAAATCCAATATTGGGATCATAGATAAATGTAAACATCAGACCTACTGCCGTCAGGGAAATCAAAGCAGGCAGATAATAAAAATTCCTGAAAAAATCCCGCATCCTTCCGGAAATAGCATTGCTCTCCAAAATCAGCGCTAAAACAGTTCCAAAGCCCACCTGGACGATCAAGGAAATAATACAATATGCCACATTGTTTTTTAACATGATGGGAAACACATCATCCGTGAAAAATCTTCTGTAATTATCCAGTCCTACGAAGGTAGCCTCTGCCGAAAAAGATGACAGCCGGAAAAAGCTGTAAACAATATTCATCAGCACTGGAATGTAGACAAAAAACAGAACCATCAAGACACCCGGCAGCATATAGAGGTACGGCGTATGCTTTTTCGTTCTCACATGTTCACCTTCCTTTTAATATGATACTCTCTTAGCGCAGAGGCTGCCGTTTAATAAACGGCAGCCCGCTGTTGTTAGGCCAAGAGCCTGTTTCATGCATCAATTTTATTCACCTTTACTCACTAGAGTCTGGGCTTCCAGGGCCTTTGCCTGGATACGGGCCATAGCCTCCTCAGGAGTAATGTCACCGTTTGTAAGGTCGGATACAGCAGTCAGGTACTCATCGCAAACGGTGGAATACAGAGCATTGTCAAGCCAGGGCCCCATAGCCTCTGCTTCCATAATCGTGTTATAGCCGTCTAAGAGAGCCTGATCGGTTACACCGTCCGTCGTATTCTTGGCAGCATTAAACCAGCCAATTTCCTGGCACTGTTCTGTTCCAACCTCTGACCCCAAGAACCACTTCAGGAACTCCACGCATTCATCCGGATACTGGGTCTTGGAACAAACCACAAAGCCTTCCGGCGCGCCAGTAAGGATATTGGCATTTCCGGCAGCCCCCTCAATAGGCGGGAACTTAAACATGCCAAATTCCATATCAGGATTCTCAGCCGTAATATAGGGAATCTCAATCAGCTCCGCAAAATACATGCCTGCTGTTCCCATAGAGAAATTCATACGTCCCATATCAGGCTTTACTCCATTCGGGTTCTCTGTCACATAAGGAAGCAGCTGCTGATAGTACTCAAGCGCCTTCACATAACCGGGATCCGTAAACTCACCGCTTGTAGGATCATAATCCTTTTCGCGAACCTCATCCGGCACACAGATCTGGTTTAAGGTGCCGATGTAGTGGGAAGCGGACCAAGGCTCCAGGTTTCCATATGCAATCGGGGTGATTCCCGCCGCCTTCAGGGTTTCACAAACCTGAATCAGCTCATCCCAGTTGGTAGGAGCAGTCAGACCATTCTCCTCAAAGATCTGAGTATTATAGAAGAACAATTTGCAGTCCAGCCGGAACGGGATTCCATATACCATACCGTCATCAGTGGTATACTCCGCAATCTGGGACTCAATCAGTGAATCCTTCCACTCCTGATCCTCCTCAAGATAAGGGGTCAGATCCAGAATCAAATCCTCGCGGATAAAACGCTCTGTAAAATCGCCTACCCAGCTGAAGAAAATGTCGGGGGCCTCCGCTCCGCCTACTACAACCTGGATTCTTTCTTTATATTCCTGGTTCTGGGCACTGGAAATCTCAAACTTAATATCCGGGTGAGATTCCTCATACTCGTGGAGCTTTGCCTCAATAAAGCTGTTGTAAGGCTCATCCGGGAAACGATGCATAAACCGGATTACCTTTTGCTCGCCAGTGCTTTCACCCGCTGCCGCAACAGTAGACTCATCGGCGCCGCTGCCTGCTGCCGCCGTCTCACTGGTTCCGCCGCCGCAGCCTGCAAGTCCCAAAGCCATCAGGCCCGCTAATGCTGCACACAATACCTTCTTCATCGACCTTTTTTTCATAAAACTCTCCTTTCTGCTGTTTACCGCCCTTGTTGAGGCTTATTTTGAATGGTTCATGACTGACAGATCTTCCTCTGTCAAGTCAACCACCTTTCCAAATCCAAAGGATCCGTCCCTCTGACATTGACCGGCGGAAAATACTGCCGCCCGATACAAGCTAACCCTCACCAGAAGGTCCTGATACCTATCGGCTGTAACAGTTCCGCAATCACCTGACCCCTCCCCAAAATCAACCGCATCTTTTATCCCATCTAAATAGTGAACCAAAAAGCAAGCTATAAATGAATCCCCTGCTCCCATTGTATCTTTCGCCTTTACCAGGCAGGGAGACTGCTCATACAATTTGCCATCGGCCAGTACCATAGAGCCTTTAGATCCCCTTGTGGCAATCACCATATGGCGGCAGCCAAAATCTATCATCTGCTCCATCGTCCTTCTGATTTCCGCTTCTTCCATATCCCCGCAGGAAATCTCCCCGCAGTCTATATGGGGACAGCATCGCCTCAAATACGCCTCATCATATCGGTTAGAAAAATCCATGGACACAAATCTGCCCGCCTTACCCATCACCGGAAGTTCCGCTTCCATAAAACTGTGTATACTGGTATGTACCAAATCATATTCTGCTATATACTCTTCATCCAGCCTAGTAAGCACCGGCGGCTTTTTCCTGGAAATCCCCCCATGATTGCCCTCCAGAAATACCCTGTCTCCCTCAACCAGCTGAACTCTGGCACAGCCATTTACCCCATGTTCAAAACGGCAGTGTGATAGATCCAGGCCAAGCTCTTTTGCGACTGCATATACATGCGCTCCTACCTCATCATCCCCAAAGGTTCCCAGGTATGCCGCCTCAGCTCCCATCATCTTCGCAAACACCGCAACATTCAGGGCATTTCCCCCTGGATAAATGGTTCTTGTATTGAGATATTTATCGCAGACATTATCACCAATTCCAAGGACTTTTATCATGTATTTTCACACACCTTTATTTGTTATTTTTAATGTACTATTTTGTTATATCATATTTAATACAAATAATCAAGTATTTATTTTGCATTTTTGAGCATTTTCGCAAATATTGTATTAGTACATTAGTATATAATAGGCTCCTTAAAATATAAAAAACGGGCTGCTGGTTTTATCCTAACAGCCCGGATCTGCCTTTAAAGGCTATTTATGATTTTATAACTGAAAAAAGCCTTTCCACACTCCTCTTAGCCGAATCCGATGGATCCATAAAATACCTTCCATCCGTAATTTCCAGAGACAGATAGCCTTTATATGGATATGCATCCAATTCCTCCAAATAGCCCTCCATATCCAATACCCCGTCGCCCCAGGCCAGGTGGCCTCTAGGCGCTCCGTCAATAAAATGGATATGAACCAGCCGGTCCCCTAATGCCTCCAGATAGTGGGCAGGACGTTCACCCGCCAAAGCCATAGGAATGGTATCAATCATCCCCCCAATTGATGAATGATTTAATTCCCCCAGCATTTTCAAAAGGCTGGGCAGGTCGTGAACCAGATTGCTCTCATCGGTGCGCAGTACTTCCAGCGCCAGGGTGATTCCGTAGTCCGCCGCCATCTCGCCTAGAGCATAGAGTCCCTCCCCTGCCCATTTCCAAGCTTCCTCCCGGTTACTCCCATCAAAATACCCGGTTCCAGAGGTGACCAGCACCTTTCCCGCCCCCAGCTCACCGGCAGCTCGGATACTATTCTCAAAAAACTTCTGGCTCCTCCTGCGCGTATCCGGAGCGTTAGAAGCAAGGTTAATGGGATACACGCACTGCTCCGGCGTATAGCACACCAGATTCAGCCCGCGGCGTCTGATCTCCCGCCTTACCGCACATATTTCCCCATAGGTCATATCCTCCATGTGAAAATGCGGCGCACCGCCCCACAGTTCCACATTCTCCACCCCTAGCTTCTCTGCGTCATCCAGAAACAGAGACAAAGGAAAATATTTATATTGGATGTTCATCAGGGAAATCTGTTTTCTTTTAATATCTTTCATATGTATTTCACCGCATTATTTGTAAGTATTTTATACACATAGCGGTCTGCGTTGACAATCTCCTTGCCCGCGTATACCGGATGTCCCTCTGCGTCATATGCAATATCCTTTGACAGAATCAGAGCGTCATTTTCCTTAATGTTAAGGAGCCTGGCCTCTTCTCTGGTCGCATGGCAGACTCCTATGGTCTTGGAGCCACTGGCCAGCACCACTCCATGCTTATTTAAAATCCCGTGGAGGGAACCGTTTAAATCCTCCGCCAAAAGATATGCGTACTGCTTCGGAAACTTATTCTCCTCCAAAATCACCGGAACATCATCACAGAACCGGAGCCTGCGGATATGAATTACCTTATCGTCCTCTTCCAGCTTAAGCCGCTGGATATCGGACGGCAGCGCCTTTACTAATGCCGCAGATAAAAATTGGGTTCTTGCTTTTTTCCCGCTTAATTCACAGCTTTTTGTAAAACCCATAAATGAATTTAAGCTTCTGGAGATCTTTTTTGATGATACAAAGGTACCAATACGCTGTTTTCGAACGAGAATATCTTCATCAACCAATAGCTCCAATGCTTTTCTTATGGTAATCCGGCTTACACCGTAAGCCTTGCTTAACTCAGCCTCTGTTGGAATACGGGAATTTGCTTTAAGCTCCTCCCGGTCGATTTTCCCTTTCAAATCCTGTACAATCTGCAGATATAAGGGAACTACGGTATCACGTACCACATCTGACATAACAAACTTAATCCTTTCTTCCAATCCATGATCCCATATCTTAAGATGTCTGAAGACATCTTATTTATTATCATAACATATGAAAGGACTTTCTGCCAGTACAAACCGCCCGCTAATTTGGGATTAATAATCCAGATGACGGTAATATCTCCGGATTGCCAAGGGATGCCTTCTGTAGTGTTCCAGATGGACATTCACTCTCTGGAAGGCAGACCGCATCACAATCGGCGCTAAAATCCATCGGAACTCATCGCTGATCCCCTCCAACTTAAATTTCTTGGAGTCAAACACAATTACCTTTGCACTGATGGTATTAACAAACTTTTCTGCACGTTCCATCTGCGGACGTGTTGCATCCTCTCCCTTAATCAAAATCACAGGGATATCGCGCTCAATCACCTCCAGTGTGCCATGGAAGAAGTTCGCGGCAGAGATCGGCCTTGTCCGCATCCACTGCATCTCCTCCATAATGCACATGCCATAGCAAGTTGCCCAGTCTTCCAGGTTCCCGGAACCGATTAAGTAGGTTAAGGGTTCATCACAATAAGCCTTTGCGTAAGCTTCCGCATCGGCATCTGCATCCTTGTAAATCTGCACTACATTATCCGGCATAGAACTGATTTCCTTAAAGAACTGATCGTATTTTTCAAAGCAGCCGGCATTCTTTAAAAAGCGCAGTGTTACTGTATACCAGTAATAGTATCCGCCGCCAACCGTACTTACCAGATAGTCACAGTTTTCATAAAGAGGCGTGCCTGGCTTTTCTACATATCCAATCACCCTTGCCCCTACTTCATGAGCCTTTTTCACCGCCTCCACCACTTCCTTCGTATCTCCGGAAATGGATTCAATCACCACAACGCTGTTCTGATCAAAATAGGGGTTTCCTACCAGGTTAAAATCAGCGGCATTTTCTATATACAGCGGCACTTTAGCTCCCAGCTGCTTTACAATGTGCATCATCTGGCTGGCATAAAGTACGGTTCCGCCAATTCCAATATAAAAGATGGAGGAATATCCCTTCTGGCAAACCTCGTCTACGATTTTCTCCACCTTAGGGATAAGATCCACCCCATTCTGATGCTCCTGTCTTACCTTTGCCTCATCAAAATTAAACATAATTTCCCTCCGATTTTATCCGACTGTTTTTGCTGAATCAGTCATTTAATTAACTTCCAGACGCTTCTCAAAGTTGCCCCATATCATATTAGGCGACAAAATCTGGACAAAAGCCGACGGGTCTGTCTCCCGAACCACCTTTCTCAGCTGCTGCAGCTCATATTTGTTCACCACAACCATATGAATCTGTTCCTTCTGGCGGCTGTATTCTCCCCATCCGCTCCAGGTAGTCACGCCTCTGCGTATCATCTGATTTACCGTTTGTCCCAGCTGTTCATTCTGGGTCACAATAAAGGCCGCTACTTTTATATTCTGATCGTGAACCCGGTCTACCATCATTCCGGAAGCGATGCTGAATACCATGGAATATGCCGCGATATTCAAATCAAAACGGATGGCGGCCACCAGATAAATACAGCAGTTAATCATTACGGCAATCTTCCCTACTGTAAAGTCCGGATTTTTTTTAGCCCCATATATGCCTACAATATCCGTTCCGCCTCCGGAGCCGCCTGCCCTCAGAGTGATTCCAACCCCCAGTCCAGAAAGCACGCCGCCTATGATGCAGTTCAGCAGCATATCATCTAAGAGCATCCTGGATGGAGCCGGAAGCAAAGCCATAAGAGCAGACTGCACGCAAACCGATACCACAGTCCGGATCAGGAACTTTTTCCCAATCGCTGTATATCCCAGAGCGAAAAGCGGTATATTGATACACCAGAAAATAACGCCCACAACATCTATCTCCGGGGGAAAGCGAACGCCCATTACCTCCCTCAAAAACAGGTCAATCAACTGAGCAATTCCGGTAAAGCCGCCGCTGTAAAGACCGGCAGGATAGATAAACCACCGGTAAGCGGCAGCGAACAGGAATACTCCCGCTAATGCTTGGGCCATATGGGAAGTTTCTCTTTGTATGTTCCCTTTCATCGCATCAATATTCTAATTTCCACATGTACCTTCTCTGGGTCAAGGGGTGGCTGCGCACAATCGCCAGCTGTTCTGCGTACACCCTGAGAACCGCCGTCAGAACCATCGGGTTAAAATATTCTGCTACCGCAGATGGAACCTCAGACCCAATCCCGAAATCCTTGCCGTCCAAAACAGTTGTCTTCGCCTGGAAACGGTTGAGGAAATCAAGGGCTCTGGAGTCCAGAGGACGTGTACGGCCCTCATTCATCAGAAGTATAAACGGCACATCCTTATCCACAATCTCGAAGGGACCATGGAAAAACTCACCGTCATGGAATGAACCTGAATTTACCCACTGCATCTCCATCAGCAGGCAGATCGAAAAGGCATATGCCACCTCATGGGTAGCACCGGAACTCATTACATAGATCACCGGGGCTTCCTTGTAATCCTGGGCAAATCTCTGGGCAGATGGAAGAACAAAGGATACGGACTTTTCAATCAGGCCATAAATTTTCCCAAAGGCCTCCTGCATCTCCTCATAATGGGCATATCCCTCATACTGATTCAGAATCTCCACTGCCAGCATCAGCACATTTGTCATCTTTTCCAGCTTGGCGGCGTAATCCTTCTCAAATCCATGAACAATTACATAGTGGGCATTCTTAGCCAGCGGAGATTCTGCCGCATGGGTTACTGCAATCACCTGGGCGCCCAGTTCCATCGCCTTCTTTCCCGCAGCAACGGTCTCAGGTGTGGTCCCCCCCAAGGAACAGGTAATTACAATAGCGGTTTCATCCACAGCCGCCGGAGTCGCATGCAGGAACTCATTTGCAGTGTAATGTCCGGTACGAATGGTTCTTGAATTCGCATCCAGAAAATATTTTCCAGGATAGAGCTCTGCTTTTGATGCTCCGCATCCTACAAAATATACCGACTTTGCACAGGGCAGCTTTTCCTTAATTGATTCAATAATCTGTTTTGGTTCCATGGACTATTTTCCTCCTTGTAATGATAATACAAATATATAACAAATAGTACAAAAAGTCAATTATTTGTTTCGTCTTGTTTATATATTATTTGCAATAAAAAAGACGTATCCAGCTCATAAAAAAATCTGCAGGCATGGATACGCCCTTTTGCTTATTTTTTTCTCCCAGTCAAGGCCCAATGGTCACTGGTACTCCCACATTGCAGTACTGCCACAGCACATCCATCACATCGTTGGTCATCGCGATGCAGCCGGCGGTCTCCCCGCCCTGGGCGCCGTGAATCTCGATGGCCCCACCCAAAGGCGTATCCCACGGGGGCTGCTGGCCCTTTTCATTGGCCTCCACGATCGCATGATACTGCTCCTGAGTAATCAGGCCGTCCTTCAGCCCCCGCTCTGCGTCCTCGATGCCGGGATAGGACAGCCCCAGGGCCAGATAATACTGGCTCTTATCATTTTTGGTGCATACATAAAACTTCCCGGAAGGGGTGATCTCGTCTCCCTGCCGCTTTTTGTCCCCAGCGGAGGACTCCCTTCCCAGCTTGGCGGACCACTGGCCGATGGTTCTTCCATACTGACTTAAAGTCAGTGTGCTTCCCATCTTGCTGACATAGATGCTGACCCCGTTCACCGATAGCTTCATCGCCGCTCCCGGTCCCTCCTCAGAGGCCAAAACGCCCATAGGTGCAGCCATCACAAAGGCCGCCGTCCCCAAACCAAGAAAAAATGCTTTTGTTTTCTGTTTCACTCGTCCCACTGCTTCTACTCCTTCATTTGACATTTTTCAGCTGCCGTACTACACTGGTCTTAAAACTAAGAAAGGATATCCCGCCATGGACCATACGCTCCAAATTCCCTGCCTGGATCTTTCCCAGATCGCTGATTCCGGCCAATGCTTCCGCATGGCCCTCCAGGCCGATGGCTCATACTTTATCATCAGCCAGGGCCGCTGCTTAAACGTCCGCCAGAGCAAAGAAGACCTGACCTTCTGCTGTCCGGACTCTGACCTGGACTTCTGGCTGAATTACTTTGACAGTTCTACTGATTACTCAGGTGTCCTCCGCCTGGCCCAGTCCGGCGGCTCTTACGTGGCGCAGGCCGCATCCTGTGCCCAGGGAATCCGCATCCTGCGCCAGGATCCCTGGGAAATGATCATTACCTTCGTCATATCCCAGCAGAAGACCATCCCAGCCATCCGAAAACTGGTGGAGGATTTAAGCCGCCGCTACGGCCATCCCCTTGAAAACCCGTGGGAAATCCCGGCCTTCTCCTTCCCCTCTGCCAAGGAGCTTTCCCAGGCAGGCCTTGAAGATCTCCAAAACCTCAAGCTTGGCTACCGCGCAAAATACATCCATCGCCTCTGCCGGGACGTCCTGGAGGGAGAACTGGACTTAGGCCACCTTTCCCTCTTAAACTACCAGGAATCCATGGAATACCTCACCGGTTTTTACGGCATTGGCAAAAAGGTGGCCAACTGCATCTGTCTCTTCGGCCTCCACCATATTAATGCCTTCCCGGTAGACACCTGGATTCAGAAAATCCTTATAGAAGAATATTACAGCCATGAGCGCTATGGCAATGTTCCCAAATCCCGGCTCTTTGACCAGATTCTCGCTGACCACTTCAGCCCCTATGGGCCGTACGCCGGAATCATCCAGCAATACATCTTCTACTACGAAAGGCTGCGTCAGAACCGGGTAAAATAGTTTCCCAATTATTATATATGAAAATGCTGGAAGTTTCTTTTCTTTTTCCTTAAAATTTTGATAACAGTTCACGCAAAAAGAGGCTGTGCTTTTTCCACAGCCTCTCCTATTCTAGTCATTTTTATTTAAACAGCCCTTTTCTCTTAGGCTTTTCGGCCTCACCGGAGGATACACCGGTCATCGCCTCATCGAATTTGCGCAGGGCCTCCTTCTGGGCCTGAGTCATGCGCTCCGGCACCTGTACCACCAGGGTTACGTAGTGGTCGCCCCGGATGTTGCGGTTTCTCAAGGAGGGAACGCCCTTGCCCTTTAACCGTACCTTAGTATCAGTCTGAGTTCCGGGCCGCACCTCGTACTCCACCTCGCCGTCTACGGTCTTGATGCGGATGGGCCCGCCCAGGGCCGCCTTGGCAAAGGAGATGGGTACAGTGGAGTAAATGCTGGTATCCTGCCGCTTAAAGATGGGATGCTGGGATACCACCGCTTCCACCAAAAGGTCGCCTCGCTCACCGCCGTTTACGCCCGGCTCGCCGCCGCCGGCCATACGGATGCTCTGGCCGTTATCAATCCCTGCGGGAATGCTGACCTTGAATTTCTTGCGCACCGTCTTATATCCGGTGCCGTAACAGTCGGGACAGCGCTCCTTAATCACCTTACCGGTGCCGCCGCACTCGGGACAGGTCTGCACATTCTGAACCTGGCCGAAGAAGGACTGCTGGGTATACATGATCTTACCCTTGCCATTGCACTTGGGACATGTCTGGGGCGATGTGCCCGCCTTAGCGCCCGTGCCGTGGCAGCTGGCGCAGGTTTCCTTAAAGTTGATCTCAATCTCCTTCTCGCAGCCAAAAATCGCCTCCTCAAAGGAGATCCGAACCGAAGTCCGCACATTCGCGCCCCGCATGGGCCCGTTGCTTCTCCTGGAGGAACGGCCAGTGCCGAAAAGATCTCCGAAAATATCCCCGAAAATATCTCCCAAATCGCCGCCGAAGTCGAAGCCGCCGAAACCGCCTCCTGCTCCGCCTGCCCCGGGGTCAAACGCAGCATGGCCGAACTGATCATACTGCTGACGCTTCTGAGGATCGCTTAAGACACTGTACGCCTCGGAAGCCTCCTTGAACTTGGCCTCTGCCTCCTTGTTTCCGGGATTGGCATCAGGGTGATACTTCTTGGCCAGAGCCCGATACGCTTTTTTCAGAGTCTCCTCATCCGCAGTTTTGGGAACGCCCAGAACCTCATAGTAATCTCTCTTACTCTCTGCCATGTTGTCTCTACCTCTTTAACTGTTTTAATCGAACGTGCCATATGCCGGGCCCTTTCCGGTCCGGCATATGAATGGTTTTTATCTTCCTAAGCTTACACTTCCTTAAAGTCAGCGTCAACTACATCATCGCCTGCGCCGCCATTTCCGGTATTCTGAGAACCCATATCCGGTCCGGAGCCAGCCTGATTTGCCTGCTGAGCCTGCTCATAAACCTTGGCGAAAAGCTTCTGGGCGCTGTTCATCAGCTTCTCCTTGCCGGCCTTAATGTCCTCTACCTGGGCATCGGTCATCTGGTCGATGGGCGCGCGGTTGATGGCTTCCTTCAAAGCGTTTAAGTCAGCCTCTACCTCAGCCTTATCATTTGCCGCGATCTTATCGCCTACTTCCTCCAAAGCCTTCTCCGTCTGGAATACCATGGAATCAGCGTCGTTTCTGGCGTCAATGGCCTCCTTGCGCTTCTTATCCTGGGCCTCGTACTCGGCGGCCTCCTTCACAGCCTTCTCAATGTCCGCGTCAGACATATTGGAGCCGGAGGTAATGGTAATATGCTGCTCCTTGCCGGTGCCCAGATCCTTTGCGGATACGTTTACAATGCCGTTGGCGTCGATATCAAAGGTAACCTCGATCTGCGGAACGCCTCTTCTCGCCGGCGGAATCCCATCCAGACGGAACTGGCCTAAGGTCTTATTATCTCTCGCGAACTGACGCTCGCCCTGTACCACATGGATATCAACGGCGGTCTGGTTGTCAGCGGCGGTGGAGAAGATCTGGCTCTTCTTGGTGGGGATGGTAGTGTTGCGCTCGATCAGCCTGGTAGCTACGCCGCCCATCGTCTCAATGGACAGGGACAGAGGCGTTACGTCCAACAGCAGGATATCGCCCGCGCCGGCGTCCCCGGCCAGCTTGCCGCCCTGGATGGCAGCGCCGATGGCCACGCACTCATCGGGGTTCAGGCTCTTGCTGGGTTCCTTGCCGGTCAGCTGCTTTACCTTCTCCTGAGCGGAGATCATACGGGTGGAGCCTCCTACCAACAGAACCTTGCCCAGCTCGGAAGCGGTGATGCCCGCATCTCTTAAAGCGTTCTGCACCGGGATCGCGGTGCGCTCGATCAGGTCATGGGTCAGCTCGTCAAATTTCGCTCTGGTCAGGTTCATATCCAGATGCTTGGGGCCCTCCGCCGTTGCGGTGATAAAGGGCAGGTTAATGTTAGTGGTGGTAGCGGTAGACAGCTCCTTCTTCGCCTTCTCAGCCGCCTCTTTCAGACGCTGCATAGCCATCTTATCCTTGGACAGGTCTACGCCCTCCGCCTTCTTAAACTCGTCAACCATCCACTGGGTGATGCGGTTGTCAAAATCATCGCCGCCCAGATGGGTATCGCCGTTGGTGGAAAGAACCTCGATTACGCCGTCGCCGATCTCGATGATGGACACATCGAAGGTACCGCCGCCCAGGTCGTATACCATGATCTTCTGCTCTTTCTCATTGTCCAGGCCGTAAGCTAAGGCAGCGGCCGTGGGCTCGTTGATAATACGCTTTACATCCAGTCCGGCGATCCGTCCCGCGTCCTTGGTGGCCTGACGCTGAGCGTCGTTAAAGTAAGCGGGAACCGTGATCACCGCTTCCTTCACCGGCTCGCCCAGATAGCTCTCTGCATCCGCCTTCAGCTTCTGCAGAATCATAGCGGAAATCTCCTGGGGCGTATACTTCTTCCCATCAATGTCAACCTTGTAATCGGTTCCCATATGACGCTTAATGGAAGCAATGGTCCGCTCCGCGTTGGTCACGGCCTGACGCTTCGCAGGCTCGCCTACCAGGCGCTCGCCGTTTTTCGTAAATGCTACTACGGACGGCGTGGTGCGCACGCCCTCTGCGTTGGCGATAACGGTTGGCTTTCCGCCTTCCATAACCGCTACGCAGCTATTTGTCGTACCTAAGTCAATACCAATAATCTTGCTCATCGTTTTTTCCTCCTGTTATAATGGAATCTATCTGTGAAATGTTGTTGTCATCTATCAGATCAACGGCTTTTGCCGCTAATTTGCCACCTTTACCATGCTGTGGCGCACCACGCTGTCCCGGTAGGTATAGCCCTTTAAAAGCTCCTCCGCCACAACGTTCTCCCCGAGGCTCTCGTCCTCCACATGCATCACCGCGTTGTGCAGGTTAGGGTCAAACTCCTTGCCCACGGCCTCGATCACCTTCACGCCGGCATCCTCCAAGGTCTTCTGAAACTGCTTATAAATCTTCTCCATACCTTCCGCAAAAGGCGTACCCTTAGCGTCCTCCGGTATGGAAGCCAGCCCCCGCTCGAAGTTATCCACAATGGGAAGGATCTTCTCAATCATATCCCGGGCTCCCATCTCGTACATGGTGGATTTCTCCTTCTCCGTGCGCTTGCGGAAATTCTCAAACTCCGCCATTTGGCGCATCACCCGGTCGTTTAACTCCTCGATCTTCTCATCTCTGGGATCCTTTTTCTTTTTAAAGAATCCCTTCTTCTCTTCCTTTTGAGTTCCGGCGTCCTCCGCCGGTTTCTCCTGGACGACTTCTTCCTCGGCCTGATCCTTTTCCTCTGGACCGCCCTGCTCCTTGGGGCTTTCCTGGTTCTCATTTACGGCTGCCTGCTCCTGAGCCGCCTCCTGCTCCGAAGCCTGCTGCTCTTCCACTTTTCTGTCTTCGCTGCTCACTTTTTATCACCTTTCATCCTTATTAAACGCGCCGTCCAGCTGGTTCATGAGATTCTGCAGAATTCGCAGCACCTTCTCATAATCCATCCGCTTGGGCCCGATGATTCCCACCGTTCCCCGCAGCCCGCCGCCCAGGTCGTAATTGGCGGTCACTACGCTGCAGTCCTTCATGGACTGAACCGGCGTCTCATCGCCGATGTAAACCTGGATTCCGGATTCTCCCTCCGCGTTCTCATTTGCTTCCGTCACAAACTCCTTTAACACTTCCTTGTGCTCCAGAGTTCCGATCAGCTGGCTGGCCTTCTCGCCCTCCGTCAGCTCCGGATACTTGAAAATATTGGTAGCGCCGCTGGTGTAAATCTGAAGATCCTCGCTTCCGGCTCTGATAGCCTCCGCCACCTCGCTTAACACCAGGTCAACCACCCGGCTGTGGATGCCCGCATCCACCTTCAGCTTGCTGATCACATCCAGGTTGATCTCCTCGATGGTCAGGCCGTTAAGGCTGCTATTCAGCAGAATATTCAGGTTCAGCAGCTGCTCATCCGTCAGGCTTTCCCGGATGTCGATCACGGCGTTCTTGATGATATTCCCCTCTACCACAATCACCGCCAAGAGCTTCCCCTCCTCCATCTTGGAGAGCTGGATAAACTTTAGTTTCGTCTTGTGGTAGCTGGGACCGCTGATCATGGCTGCGTAGTTTGTATTCGCCGCCAGCATCTGGGCCATCCGTTTTAATACCAGCTCCAGCCGGTCTACCTTCTGGACCATCATATCCTTGAACTCGGTCACTTCCGTATCCTTCTCCAGGACGATCTGATCCACATAAAAACGATATCCCTTATCCGAGGGAATCCGTCCCGCCGACGTGTGGGGCTGGATGATGTAGCCCATCTCTTCCAGATCCGACATCTCATTGCGGATGGTAGCGGAGCTGAGCTTGATATCCAGGCTTTTGGATATGGTTCTGGAGCCCACCGGCTCCCCTGTCTCCAGGTAGGTTTTGATGATAGCTTTTAATATGGTAACTTTGCGTTCATCCAATTCCAATGCCATACCCGACCGCCTTTCTTTTTTGTTGTTAGCACTCATCAAGTTAGAGTGCTAATATCTACATTCCATAATATATTCCTTTTTGCCCTATTTGTCAATATGATTTTTAAAATTTTTGCGTTCCTGTCACCATTACGCTGACCTGGAAAATCTTGCCGTCGTAATGGATTTTCACCGTGCCCCCGGCACGCTTCACCCCATCGCATACGGAAGAAAGCCCGATCCCCTCCGCATCCCGCTTCGAAGACAGAAAATGTCTTCCCCTGGTGCGCACCTCTCCCTGGTAGCTGTTTTCCACAATCAGCACCAGGATACCGTTTCCCTGGCTTTTCAGCACCATACGGATAAAGGGGCTCCCGCCCTCCATCCTCCGGCAGGCTTCAAGGGCGTTTTCCAGAAGATTCCCCACAATACCAGCCAGCTCCATCTCCCCAATCGGCAGGGATTTCCCTAGGTCGCAGTCAACGGATACGGATATTCCCTCCGCCCGGGCCGCGGATAAATAATAGGAAGCCATGCCGTTGACGATCGGATTCTGGCAGATCTGCTCCCTATGAGGCGGAAGCAGGCGGTCCACTGCTTCGCTGTACTGATATAGGTAATCCCGGATTCCCTCCAGATCCTGGTTTTGAACCAGTCCGTTCAGCACGCGGATAAAATGGCGCATATCGTGGCGCAGTCTGCGGACGCTCTCCTGGCGTTCCAGGATTTCCTCGTACTGCCTGGCAATCAGGGCCGCGTTTTTCGCCTCGCTTTCTCTGCGGGCCGTCTCTTCATTTTCCTGGAGCACGGACTTCATGATCAGGTAGATCACCAGAAAGAAGAGATTGGTCAGCAGGATATACAGGGTGATCAGGCCGTATTCGTCTTCAACGCCTTCTTCCCAGAAATAACAGCTGCTGCAGATCAGCAGAAACTCCACGTAAGGCACCATCCAGAACAGCGACCACTTTTTCACCCCGGCGGTCATTCCCACCGCCAGGATCGGTTCCAGTATCTTCCGGCTAGCCATAGCAATCCCCAGGAAGTAGAGAACCGTCAAAATTCCCAGAAGCACAGCCCCTCCTGCTCCCGAAAGCCATCTCTGGAGGTAGGGCAGGGCCGCCATCTGGCTGTAAAGGAAAAATTGGGCGAACATAACCTGATCCCAGCATTTTTCCGTCAAAATCAGCATGAACGGGATCCCCGCCGCCCAGTGGAGCACCAAAAGCCAGGGCCCCAGACCTGTTTTCACAACAAAAAAGGCTATGGCTCCCTCTGCCATAGCCCATACCGCACAGACCGCCGCCGTCCCTCTGGCAGGCAGCCTGAGCCTGTGGAAAAACGGGGACAGGGCAAGATAGAGATACGGAAAAAAACAGAGCACACTGTACAGACAGCTCTCAAAGGCTGTTATCTCTTCACGATCCATGCCGTCCCTCACCTCTTTCCGCTTTCCAAAACAGATAATCCGTAAAATACTGCCGCACCTGGCTGCGCTTCGTCCTCTGGATCAGCGCCCTTTTTCCGCCCCGCAGCACGAAGGCTTCCCATCCGGCTCTGCCCTCTTCTACTTGCTCCACGTAGTCCAGATTCACCAAAATATTCCGGTAGCATTCCAAAAAACACTTTTCCGTCAGCTGCTTTTCCAGCTCCCGCACCGTCATGCGGGCCCGTACCGTCCCGCCTCCGCTTAAATAAAGGACCGTGTAATGTCCCTCCAGCTCCGCCATCACAATCTCATCTATGTAGACCTTCCTGGAAACCCGCTCCTGGCGGATCTCCAAATAGGGCCGCTTTTTTGCCCCCTCTTCGCCGTAAAACAGCTCGTCCAGCAGCAGCCTGAGCTCTTCATCCTCAAAGGGCTTTACCAGATAACGGAAGGCCTGGACCTTGTATCCCTCGATAGCAAAGGAATCCGAGCTGGTAACAAAAATCAGACGGCAGGACTTGTCCTTCAGCCGCAGCTGCCTGGCTGTCTCCATGCCGTCTATGCCATTCATATAAATATCCATAAAAACAATATCAAAGCTGCCCTTTTCCTCAAAGGCTTCCAGGAACTCCTCGCCTCCGGGATAGCCGAACACATCCCCCTCCAGGTTCCGTTCCCTCAGGTATCCTTCCAGATACAGGGCCAAGCTGTCTCTGTCTTTTTGGAAATCATCTACTACCGCAATTCTCATAAGTCGCCTTCCTAGATACACTTTATTTTATTTTAGGAGAATGACTGCTTTCTGTCAACCGTTCTCGTGTGAACGGACAAAAATATTGTGTCAACGGGCATTTTCTTTTCCATTTGGATCTGTTAAGATTAGGAGAGAATGATAGAAAGAAGGCGGATGATGATCCATGAATGATAAAAGTCAGCCCCAGGAAAAGCTCCTGGAATTATCTCACCAGGTTGTAAAAGCGTTCTACACCCAAAAAACTGCGGAGCTTGCTCCCCTTTTAGACGAAGAGTTTCTCTGGATCGGAGGCCTGTCCTTTCAGTGGACGGAAAGCCCGGAGACATTCCTGCGGTTTAAAGCGGCGGAACCGCCGTCTCAGGCGGCGGTTCAGATCAGCGGCGAATCCTATACCCTTCGAGCGGCCGGCGAGGATTCCTGGGTGGTGTGCGGACATTTTTTAACCACTCTCCATCCAGGCGGCAAGCCCCTGCGCTTTTTCATACGCGTCACTCTGGTCTGGCGCAGACGGGGAGAGCAGTTTTCGCTGCTCCACCTTCACAGCTCCCATACGGAGGATACCGGCTTTCCTCTGAATCTGCCGGAGGAAAACGGCTCCTTCTGCCAATACGTTCGCTCCAGGTTTTATGAAGAGGACAGAGGGGAGAAAGACTCCGATTCCTCCATCTGCCTAAAAGATGAATCCGGACGTCTCCACTATCTGAACCCCTCTGAAATCCTCTATCTCAAGGCCTCCAACCAGTGGTGCCATGTGGTTACGGTTTTCGAACGTTTCCTGACCTTCGGCAGCTTAACCGGTTTTGAAAAGCTGCTCCCAGATTTTCTGCGCATCCATCGCAGCTATCTGGTAAACCGCCGTGCGCTGGAAAAGCTGCGCTATAATAAAGCGGTTCTTTTAAACCAGGAGACCCTTCCTGTCAGCAAGCGGCGCTACTGCCAGATTAAAAAACTGTTTTCACAGGATTAATGGGTAAGGGGCGGCTGGCTCTTTACCTGCGGCCCATCCTGCTGCGCCTGCCTTTGGGGCCTTCTCTGGGGTGTCCCCTGCCCGGGCTGCGTCCGGTTCTCCTTTGCCTGGACGTCCCCGAAGCTTACCTTTCTGCGGGCCAGGGCCCGCTCCTGTGCCTTGGTCTGATTTTTAACTTCCAAATCCAGGATATCCGCAGGAATGGGGGATTCCTTTGCGGTTCCGTTTAAGTAATCCTCCATCTTTTTAGGATCCAAACTCTGTTCCATCGCCACCTTTAGGGCAGAGGTGTGCAGAACCAGCATCTCCTGCTGTGTGACCAGCGATGCCAGCTCGCCAATTTTCGCCCCGCCGATGATCTCCCCGACCCGATCCACTACCAGCTTTGCGGCCGTCCGGTTTTCCAGCGGCAGAGTCGGATTCATCGCCTGTTCAAGGAAGTCGGAAAAATACTGCATCGTTTCCATATTTTCCGTCTGGGAAAGATAAAGCTTCTCCCCCTCTGCGGCGTCAGCGGCTCCATCCTGCATATCCAGCCGGTAATTTTTCAAAAACTCCTCCGGATACTTCTTCTTTAACGGCTCCAAACCCTGGTTATGGTCGATCATCAATCCTTTGATCACCTTCATTCGCTCCATCTGAAACATGCACTGGTACGGATCGCCCCAGTCGATCTTGGGCACCTGCTCTTTGAGAAGCTTATCCGCAGACTTGGCGAACATCCAGCCATAGTAGCGCAGGGACTCCTTGCGCTCATCGCCGGAAACTCCTTCTACCGGCAGATTTTTAAGCCCTTCCTCAAACAGCTCTCCTCCTGCCATCCTCAGATCGCTTTTCGCCGGATTTAAGAGATCCCCCAGGCTGACGTCGTCGTTGGTCAGCATAAACAGGCGGATCAGGCTAGCGCGGCTCGCCTGTCTTGCCAGGCCTTTGATACCGGTAGACTGCTCTAAGCTTTCAAACTCCTGGTCCAAATTTCCTCTTCGGTCGAAAAAGCGCTGTGGCGAAATCATTCTGCTGGAATACACGGTTTTTTCCGCTTCGGCCAGATAGGCCATGCCTTCCCTGCGGATGTTCTCCCCCTTAATTCCACGGCCGTACAGGTTGTTAAATACATTCTGCTTCTCCGTCTTTGCATCATGGGGGAATTGTTTCTGGAACTTCTCCTGTAAGCTTTGGCTCATGTCGTTTGCCGTTCTGATGGTCTGCGAAACGCTGGTGGGAACCTCCCCCGCGATCACTCCCTTTGCGATCAGATCCCGCTCCACTTCCCGCAGAGCCGCTTTCCCGGAAAGGTCGTTTACAACATTGGGGTCACTTCTGTAGTTCCTCGCCTCCGCCGAAAACTCCCGCTCCGGCGTAAGCCCCGAAATCAGGAACTCGGAGCCATTGACATAGCGTTCCCTTTCCTCCTGGCTCAAACGCCCGATGATCTCCCGCTCAATATCAAGACTGTCGTCCCTTAACTCGATAATCCGTTTTGAATCTCTTAACCCGGAAAAATCCGTGGCCTGCATAAAGTTCTGGGCTGCGCCGGAAATGACGTTTAACAGCTCGGTCACCTCTGGACTGTGCTCATCCATGACCTCTCTCAGCTTCTGGGGGCCTCCATTCTCCGGAGCTCCCATCGCGTAGAGAATCTCGCGGCCCAGATCCATATTTTCAACTGTTTTCATACAGGAAACGATGATTTCGGCCAGAGGAACCGGATTCGGCTCCTTCCCCGGATCCGGCGCGTAATAAATCGCCAGGGCGTCCGTAAGCTTCTGGGCAGCCGCCTTCTTCTGGTCCATGTACTTATCTTCATCCGTCAGATCCGCAAACCGGATCTGGGGGTTGTCCGCCATTGTTAAAAAGTACGCTAACGTCCGGCAGCCGCCCATCTCGTGATTGCCGCCCCGGTGCAGATCCGGCGGCAGCTCATCCTCCATCGCCACCAGCCGCTCTAAATTTTCCTTCCCAAAATAGCTCAGAGTCTTTTCAACTCCGCTCAGCTTGCCTCCAATGGTCAGGGTAAACCGGTTCCTGGCCTTAACGAAGGGATCCTCCTCAAGCCTGAGCCTGCGCGTCTCCGCCGCCACCAGCTTCTCGCCCATATAGCTGCGTATATCGGAAACCCGCTGCTGACGCCCTTCGTCCTTGCGGTAAAAACTCTCCGCCTTTTTGGATGGTTTTCTCTGATACCATTTCTCCTGCCCATCTAAAGACTCTAACCCATGCTGCAGCGAAACCACTCCGACCTGGAAATTTCCATACTCATCCATTCCCACTTTTGCCATTTCTACCCGGTGTTCCGCGCTTAAAAAGGCTGCGGCGATTTCTGCCTGAACCAACATCTGATCCTCCCGCGATCCGGGAGACAGGCTGCGGCCCGCTGCGCTTTCCACATACTCAAAAGCAGGCTTTCCATCAATAAAAAACAGCTGGGAATAATCCTCGATCCCCATCGTCCGATAGATCGGGTTGGAGGAAGGCCTAACGTCCAGTTCCGGATCGTTCGTTGTAAGGTTGCCTAAAAGATCGGAGCCAGCCTTAACCATGCGCTTGCGGTCCTCTTCTTCTAATTCCGCGGAGGATAACTGGCCGTTTAAGGTCCCTAACCGGTATGCCCGCGCGTATGCTTTTGCCCGCTCATCTTCATTTCCCACTCCTCTGATGACATAAGCCTTATGGTCCACCGTCTCCGGCAGTACGGAATCCATATCCGGATAGGTCATGTGCTGCTCCCGCATCCTGAGACGTTTTTTCTCCCTCTGCCCGGCGTCCAAATGCTCCATCCTGTCCTGATACCGGCTGGCAGCCGCTATGTCCGCCGCGGACAAGGCGGGCCTCTGGCTGGCCGCGTCTAATACTGCATCCCGGATCCGCTCCTGGCTGCTGGTCACCTCAAAGGGGATGGTTTTGATCCCCTGTTCAGAGGGAACAAGCACCTGAATGGGCTGTGCGGAAAGGGCGGCCTCCATGAAACGGCATTTCATCCGTTCCGCCGCGTGCTCGTAAGATTCGCCTTCGTACTCTCTCTCCCACCGCTCGTTGGCGCTCTGGCCGTCAATTAAAATATAGTCGAATACATCTCTCCCATTTCGGGCCATCTCCTCCCGCATCTGAGGCGGGAATATAAATTCAAATGCCCGGTCAAAATTCTGTACCGCAAATCCCTTCTGCGCCGTGGTCAAACGCCTCGCGGAGGCCTCGTGAAGCAGAAACGGCGAAATCTCGCCCGGCGTATATTCCTGGACGTCCATGACGGCCGCCGACAAATCTTCGCTCGCCCGGGCGGTTCCAAGGATGGAGCGTTTCTCTGCCATCTCCTTAAACACCTGGAAAGCGTCATCCAGCGTAATGCCTTCCTGGGACAGAATATCGTTTACCGTCTCCCTTATATCAGCGCCCACGTCATTCTGAACCTCGTCCCACGTAGAAGCATTGTAGGCATAATTCACCGCTGTGCCGTAGAGCCTGGTCATGATATCGAAGAACGCGCGGTAAGGAGCCGCCATCTGGCTGATCTCCTCGCTTTTCTGGGAAATTTGATCTTCCAGCTGGGGAT
>CALWQV010000011.1 GCA_944383785.1 uncultured Enterocloster sp.
CGTTCCGTGAACCACCAGGTCACCGTCCGCCCGAAGGAAACGCTTAATGGCCTCTGCCCCTCTTAAATGGGCGTGTACAGGAGTCGCGTAGTTGTGGGCCTCGTCGATGGCCGCCTCGATCTCCTCCACCGTAAAGTCACATGCCTGGGAGTTTCTGCCGATCATGCGGATTGGCGGGCTCAGCTGAAGCTTTACATGGTCCACGCTGTGAGCCATCAGATCACGAATGGCTTTGCGCATACCGTAGGGGCCATAAGGCTCCATGGAAAATCCTACAAAGTGGGCCTTGTTGGTAGTCAGCTGCTTGCCGGCGATAAATAGATCGGGCCCATCAATATAGCCTTTATTGATGGCTTCCTTTAAGGCACACTCAATCCAGCTGTTGCCGCCGCCATCGATGACTGTCGTAAAGCCCGCGTCCAACATTCTGCGGCAGTTATAGGCTCCCAGATAAGCCACCGCCGCCTGAGCCGTATCAAGACGTTCGCCGCCAGGAGAGGTGGTGGACAGAGACTCTTCCTTATCCGTTACCTCTTCCAGAAGCATATGCATATGGCAGTCAATAAAGCCGGGCGTCAAAGTATAACCTTTCAGGTCGATGATTTTCCCATTTTCTGTCTCCTGGCTTCCTTCCGGGAAAATATCCGCGATCTTCCCGTTCTCAATCACCATAGTCTGGTTTTCCAGTAATCCATCCGATACGCCGTCAAATATGTTCACATTCTTTAAAATCAGCCGCTTCATAGATTCGCTTCCCCTCTCTTATACTTTTATATTCTTATTGATTCCCTATTTTTCTCCGAATGCGTTTATCCAAAAAGGCTACAATGAGCGGACACAAAATTGCCGTCACCACGCATGCCGCCGAGCACTGGGCCGTAGCCGCGTTCGCATAAGGAGCAAAACTGGGATCCGCCGCCGACATGGAGCCACCCGGATGTCCCGACTGCACCTTATAAATCATCGTCAGCGCCGTCTTTCTCAGTTCTTTCGCTGTCTCTTTCAGCTGTTTGATCGTTACTTCTCCCATTTCCCTGTCCTTTCTAACATCCTAACATAGGATGTTAATGATGAAAAAAATAATACTACGCGCTTTCTTCTTCGCTCTTTTTTAACATCCTATGTTAGGATGTTGACTGTATTATACATAGTTCACCTGAAAATTTCAATAGCAGTTATCTAATTTTTTTCATTTTGTAAATCTTATCTAAAATAATATTCCCCTCTTTGTGCAACATCCCAAAATCCCATGTTATAGACTATCTCTTTCCCAAAAAATCTGTTATACTAATATGGAGCAGATTCGTGAGATACATATATGGGAGGATTTTATAGTATGGAACATAAAAAACGTTTTTTAGCGCCGATCTACAGCACATCGGTTGTCCAGCAGGTAATCGACCGCCTCAGCAACGCCATCATCGACGGGGAGCTGAAACCCGGCGATAAGCTTCCTACGGAACCGGAGCTGGCTTCCCTCTTTAAGGTGGGGCGCAATTCGATCCGGGAGGCGGTGCGGATTTTAGTGGCATACGGGGTTCTGGAAATTCGCCGTCCCGAGGGAACATACGTCTGCACGGATTTTTCCGCCAAGATGATCAATCCCATGCTTTACCATATTATTTTGCAAAAGGAAAATGCCTACCAGGATCTGGTGGATTTAAGAAAGATGATCGAAAACGGCGTCATGCACATGGTTCTGGAAAAGAATATAACAGAAGCAGAGCTAAATGGGATTCAGCTCTGCTGCGACAAATTAGTAAATCGATTGAAAAATACGCCCAATGATACACAGGCCATACTGGAGGCGGATATCGCCTTCCACGATGAGATCGCCAAAGCCACCCGCAACTCCTTAATCCCCCTGATTCATTCCGTAGTTGTAGAACTGACCCGGGACTCCCGGGCCCAGACCATCCAGGAGGTGATCCGAAAAGGGGACGTCCAGTATCTCATTGACACCCACATCCGCCTGATGGATGTAATCCGCAGCCGCGACTTTAAAAATCTGGATCAGGCCCTTAACGACAGCTACTTCTTCTGGAAGGACATTTATCAGTAAACCGTTACCCCTTCTCCTCCATCATCCCCTTCGGGTCCACCGCGTCCCGCAGGGCATCCCCGGCAAAATTGATGGCCACAACCAAAATCACGATGAGAAGCCCCGGCGGAATCCACAGCCAGGGCTGGGAGGTCAGGACCGTCAAGGACTGGGCGCTGTTTAACATATTTCCCAGGCTGGCGGCCGGTGGCTGAACCCCCATGCCCAGAAAGCTTAAGGCCGCCTCATCCAGCATGGAGAGCGCCATCACCGAGGTGGCGTATACCAGGATAGGCGCTATGGTGTTTGGAAGGATCTCAGAGAACAGAATATGCCCCAGAGGCATCCCGGCCACAATATTGCTCTTGACGAAATTCGTCTCCCGAAGGCTTAAGACATTTCCCCGCACCAGCCGGGCGATGCCCGGCCAGTCCACAAAGCCCAGAATCAGGATAATGCTCCAAAGCCCCGGCTCGAAGATGGCTGCCGCCACCAGCACCAGAAGGATATAGGGAAATGACATCACCATATCCGTAAACCGCATGATCACCATATCTAGCCAGCCGCCAAAATACCCGGCCATCAGTCCCAGCACCACGCCCACGGCGGTGGAAATGGCCGTAGCCAGAATCCCCACCAGCAAGGACACGCGGGTGGCGTAAAGGAGCCGGCTGAGCATATCTCTTCCGATCTGGTCCGTCCCCAGCCAGAAGTCCAGGCTGGGCGGGGCGGCAAAGGGCCCTACAATCGCTTCCGGATCGTGAGGGGCGATCAGAGGGGCCAAAAGGGCCGCCAGGCCGATTACTGCCGCCACAAAAAGCCCAGCCATACCCAGCCGGTGGCGCTTAAAGCGCCGCCAGATAGTCTCGCGATAGCTTTCATTTGTAATATCGTTCTGTTTTTTCATAAATGGCTCCTATTAATACTGTATGGTGGGGTTCACCACCGCGTACAGGATATCCGTAATCAAATTCCCGATCAGCACCACCACGGCGGACAAAAGGCAGACGCCCATAATCACCGGATAATCCCGACTCATAATGGCGCTCATGGTCATAAGCCCCAGCCCTGGCCAGGAAAACAGCTGCTCCACAATCACCGCCCCGCCAAAAAGCAGCGGAATCTGCATACCGATCACCGTTACAATGGGCACCAGGGCGTTTCGCAGGGCATGCTCCCCGATGACCCTTTTTCGGCCAATTCCCTTGGCCCTGGCGGTGCGCAGGTAGTCTTGCTGAAGAATCTCCAGCACCGCGCTTCGGATATAGCGGATATTAGTTCCCGCCATGGACACCGCCAGCACGATCACCGGCATCACCATGTGGATGGCCACATCTGCCGCCCCTCCTTCTGTTCCCAGGGTAGTCATGCCGCCGGAGGGAAGAACCCCCAGCTTTACCGTAAACAGATAGACCAGAAGCAGAGAGAGGAAAAAGCTGGGAATACTGCTGCCCAAAAAGGACAGGGTCACCACCGCGTAATCTCCCTTGGAATATTGATGAATGGCGCTGAAAATGCCCGCCGGTATGGCAATCAAGAGGCTTACCAGCAGAGAAACGCCCATTAATAGCAGGGTGGGTCCCAGATGCTCCCCGATCATAGCGCTGACCGGCTGGTAGCTTTTAATGGAAAAGCCCATATTTCCCTGAAGTAGGTTTCCTACCCACATCAAATACTGCACATAAAAGGGCTGGTCTAACCCTAAGGCCGCCTCCCTTACCGCGATGGCCTCCTGGGACACTCTGGGGCCGGCCATCATCTCCAGGGGATTTCCCGCCAGGCACATAATGGCATAGTCGATGATGGTGATGCCGATCAGCGTCGGAATGGCGATTAAAAGCCGTTTCAAAATGTATTTTCCCATAAACGTCTCACTCCTTTCCCAGGGACTTTGCCATCACCGGGCAGGCGGCCAGATGCTCTCCCTCTTCCTTAAGAGGCAGCAGGCCGGGTGCTTCCCCGGCGCACTCCGGCTGACGGTAGGGGCACCTGGGATGGAAGGGGCAGCCCGAGGGCGGATTTAAGTTGGAGGCTACCTCCCCCTCCAGAATCTCCCCTTCGCTCCGCCTCCTTGGATCCGTAGAGGGAATCGCCCGAAACAGGGCCCTGGTGTAGGGATGGACTGGAGCCTCGAAAATACGCCGGGCCGGAGCCATTTCCACAATCCTTCCCAGATACATGACCGCAATCCGATCGCTGACATAATTCACCGCTCCCAGGCCGTGGCCGATAAAAATGCAGGTAAGATCCAGTTCCCTCTGCAGATCCCGCAAAAGATTTAATATCTGAGCCTGGATGGATACATCCAGGGCGCTGACCGGCTCATCGCAGACCAAAAGCCTGGGATTTAGGGACAATGCCCTGGCAATACAGATTCTCTGTCTCTGTCCGCCGGAAAATTCATGAGGATAGCGGCCTAGGGCGTTTAAGGGCAGGCCCACCATATCCAAAAGCTCCTTAAGCCTCCCCTCCAGCCGCTCCGCCGGCACAATTTTGTGGTAGCGCATAGGCTCAGCCAGAATTTCATGCACATGCTTCCTAGGGTTTAAGGAGGAAAATGAATCCTGAAACACCATCTGAAGCTCGGTCCGCACCGGAGCCATGTCCTTTGGCCGCATCGTGCCAAGGTCCATTCCCTTATAAAAAATTTTCCCGGCCGTCGGCCGTTCCAGTCCCACGATCTGGCGGCCGAGAGTGGATTTTCCACAGCCCGACTCTCCCACCAGCCCCAGGGTTTCACCTGCGTTTAAAGAAAAGCTGACACCGTTTACCGCCTTCACATCGCCGATCTTGTGGGTGATGATTCCGCCCTTCACCGAATAATATTTCTTTAAATCCTCCACCCGCAGAATCGGGTCTTTTTCATTTTCCACTTTTTTCTCCATCAAAGGGCCTCCTTTTTCCAGCACCGGACCATGTGGCCGGGGCCCGTGAACGTTTCCGCCTGGGGCTTTTCGCAGGCTTCTTCCCGATATGGACAGCGATCCGCGAAGCGGCAGCCCTTTATTCGGTCATAATGCTCCGGCACTGTGCCCCGGATGGACTCTAGACGCCCGGGAAGGTTGGCCGCCGATACCATTTCCCTGCCCTTGCCCGTCAAATCGCCGATTCCCGGCACCGGCGGCACAGAGCGCAGCAGCGCCTGGGTATAGGGGTGGGCGGGATGGTCAAACAACTCCAGCACCGGAGCCGACTCGATCATCTGCCCCGCGTACATCACCAGCACTCGGTCCGCCATCTGGGCCACCAAGCCGATGTCGTGGGTGATCAGGATCACCGCCATGTGAAACTCCTTCTGCAGCTGCCGTATGAGCCGCATAATCTGAGCCTGAATGGTCACATCCAGGGCCGTGGTAGGCTCGTCGGCAATCAAAAGTCTGGGATTGCAGGCCAGGGCAATGGCGATCATCACCCGCTGGCGCTGTCCCCCGGAAAGCAGGTGGGGATATTTTTTCATAACCGCCTCCGGGTCCGGCATCCCCACCTTTTCCAAGAGAGAAATGGCTCTCTCCCAGGCAGCCTTCCGGTCAAGGCCCATATGAATCCGGATGCTCTCCGTGATCTGCCGCCCGATGGTAAACACGGGATTTAAGGAGGTTAAAGGATCCTGGAACACCATAGAGATCCGGTCCCCGCGAATCTGATCCAGTTCCTCCTCCTTCAGCTTCAGAAGATCCCGCCCCTCAAACAGGGCCTGTCCTCCTGCCACACGGCCGCCTTTTCCCAAAAGCCCCATAAGGGACAGGGAGGTGACGCTTTTTCCGCAGCCGGACTCTCCCACCAGACAGACGATCTCCCCGGAATCCACTGTAAAGGATACATTGTCCACACTGACCGTCTCACCCATATCCCCTGAAAATACGGTCCTCAAATCTTTCACTTCCAATAAATGGGCCATAGTCCTTCCTTCCCGACCACCTGCAAAAAGGCCCTTCCAGATGAATCTGGCGAGCCTTTTCCACAGGAATCATCCTGAAATATGCATAAATCCCGGACGGCTCATCTTCTTGCCCGGCCAAGGCCGGACAAGAAGCATCGGATGTCCATCCGATGTGAAAATGGGGGCAAAATCATGCTTATAAGCAAGCTTAACGTCTGTTTTTGCCCCCATTTTCCCGCCGTCCTGAACTATTACACGTATTACTGTACGTCCCACTGCTCCACATGGTTGAAAAATCCGTAAACAGTGGGTTCCGCGCCGGTCAGGCGCTCATTCACCGCCGCCAGGGAGCTGATCACATAGGCGGAAAACATGGGAACATCCTCCTGAACCTTCCGGTCCACAATGGAGTAGAGCTCCTTTGTCCCCTCCACATCATTGGTAAGAGCCACCTGGGACAGGGCCTCCTCCACCTCGGGGGAGGTGTAGCCGGTCCAGCTCTCCGGCCCGCCTAAAAGCCAGGCCACATCGGCGTAGGGGTCAACCGGGGCGTAGGTATACTGAACCGCCAAAATATCAAACTCGCCTTTGGTGGCTACATCCATCAGGGTAGCGAAATCCACCGTCTGAATCTCCACCTTGACGCCTACCGCCTGCCACTGAGCTACCATGATCGTAGCCGCGTTGATAAACGAGCTGTCTCCTGAATTTACATAAAACTTCAAGGTCTGAGACGAATCCCATCCGGCCTCGGAAAGAAGGGTTTTGGCCTTCTCGGGATCATAGGAAACCGGAGTAATGGTATCGTCAAAATAGGGGCTTGCGGAGGAAAGGAAGCCGTCCACCACTTCCCCGTGTCCCTTTAACAGCTGCTCCAAAATCTGGTTCCGGTCGATGGCGCAGAGCAATGCCTGGCGCACCTTGGGGTCTGTCACATTCTGGGTACGGATAAAGACGGACTGGTTGGTCACCGGGTCGCCGTAAACTGCGCGCACGCCCTCTAAGGCCTCCACGCTTTCATAATCCTCTACCGGGAAGGCGCTCATGGTCTGGTGGGTAATATCGATCTCGCCGGCGCTTAAGCCTGCGTACAGCTGGCTTCCCTCCACGATACGGATGTTCAGCTTATCGATCTTGGGCGCTCCCTTCCAGTAATTTTCATTGGCCGTATAGGAAATAAAATGGTTCTGGTCATAATCCGTCACCATAAAGGGGCCGCTTACCACATCCGGGTGGGAGAACCACTCATTGGAGGTCAGCTCCTCATCGGAGAATCCCTCGATCTTGTGCTTGGGCAGGGGCATCAGATACCGGGCATAGGAGTTCTGGAAGGTAGCTAAGGACATAGGCTCCTTTGTGGTAAAGCGCACGGTGGCCTCGTCCACCTTCACAATGCCATCAATGTGGTCTGCTCCCTGCTCCGTAAAGCCGTCGTCCCCTACACCCTCAAAGGCATAGTACATCATCGCCGTATTTCCAATCACCGGGCTGGTAAGCTTTAAGGCAGTGTACAGCACATCGTCCGCCGTCACCGGCTGCCCATCAGACCAGACCGCCTCCGGGTCAATATGCACCAGGAAGTTCTTCTCATCCTCCGCAGTAATGGAATCCGCCAGCATGCCCTCAAAATTCATATCCGCATCCAGCTCCATCAGAGGCAGGAACATCAGGCCCGTAGCGTACTTGTTCACCTCGCCGCCGTCCATCAGGAGGGGATTTAAGGTGCCTACCGTATTGGTCACGCCTACATTTACAATCTTCTCACCCGGCTCAGCCTCCTGGGGAGCAGGCGTATCCACCGCCTCACCCTGAGCCTGGGAACCAGCTGCATCCTGACCGCCGGTTGAACCGCCGCAGGCAGCCAGGGAGAAGGCTGTCAGGGAGGCAAGGGCAAAGGCTGTCAGCCGTTTGGCAAATCTCTGAATTTTCATCGTTTCCTCCTTCATAATCGCGGCAATCCCAGTATTTTCCATCTCACGTTCCGGACACCGCATTGAACTGTTATATTTATAACATCAGGCCGGAAAAATGTCAATCCGCAGGCGTTTCTCTGCCCTTTTCCTTCACAATTACAATGGTATAATAGCCCGCATCCGCCGGCAGCTCCTTCAGGGACCGGTATGTCTTCTCCCCCTCCATGCCGCAGCGCTCCACCGCCAGGATTTCATCCCCACCGGCAGACAGAAGCTCCTTAACGGCCTCCATCTTTTTTCCCGCCTTCATTAACACCTTCACCCCCGGAAGCTTCAGCTCCTCCTCCACGCCGTAGGTGGTGGGCAGGATATGGAGGGACTGGGCCCCGGTTACCAGCGGCTCACCCAGCCTGGCAGCAGCGGCGCAGAAGGAAGGAACTCCGCTGACCATTTCCACCGGCCATCCCCGCTCCTTTAAGATCAGGGCCGGATACATGCAGCTGGCGTAGACGGAAGTATCCCCCAGAGTCAGATAGGCCACATCCCGCCCCTGGCGCAAAAGGCCCTCGATGGCGTCCGCAGCCTCTTTGTGGCTTCTCTCCAAGCGCTCCCGCTCCTTGGTCATAGGCAGATTCAGGGGAAGGATCTCCTTCTCATCCAGCTCCGGAACCGCGCCCCTGGCGATGGCGTAAGCCACGCAGTTCATCCGCTCCCCAGTTCTGTCCGCTCCTTTAGCCAGCCCCGCCGCTCGCCGGTCCACCGTCAGGGCGATTATCCCGCACTGCCGGATTATCCGAACCGCCTTTAAGGTCATAAGCTCCGGGTCCCCCGGCCCTACGCTGACGCAGTATAAGATTCCTCTATCCTTTATCATACCAGATTTTCCTCCTTTAGCAGTCCTCCCGGAACACGTCCGTCCGTATTACCCAGGCTTACACCCAAAAGCCTTGCAAGAATAGGCCCTTCGTCCACCAGGCTCATGCTCCCGATGCGGGCTCCGGGGACAAAATCCGGCCCCACCCCGAAAAAGATGGTCTGATAGCCAGCCTTGTCCGGCAGATAGCCGTGGGTGCCCGCATGGAGGCCGCTGCCATAGCCGGCCTGGCGGAAGGGTTCGTCGGACTCGTTCTGATAAAAGAATCCGTCCTTTGCCTCCAGCATAAAGGTGCAGTCCCGGTTTGCTCCCATCCGTTCAATCTCCGGCTGCTCAAAGAACCGCTCCAGCCCAAAAGAGGGCTCTCGCCTCCATTTTTCCAGAACCCGCCGCACCTGCTCCTTTAGCTCCGAGTCCCGACGGTTTTTCAGATAAATATAGCAGGCCCCGTCGCACTCCCTGGCCAGCACCCGCCAGCTTTTGACCACGCCCTTTTCCACCGTCAGCCAGCCCTTTTTCCGGAACCAGTAATTGGGATAAAGGGCCATGGATACGTCCTTCTGGCAGTGATCCCCCAGAATCACCACATTTGTCTTCTGCTCCATACCCAGGGCGTCCAGCAGGCTTAAAAGCTCCCCCAGCCTCCGGTCATGACGCTGGAGGGCATCCTGGATACACAGGGCGGAAGCGCCGAAAATATGGCGGTTTGAATCCACATCCGTAAAGTGGGCAAAGGTAACGTCCGGCTTAAAACGGCGGATGGTGTACAGCAGGGAGGCCTGGACGAAATTGTCCAGCCTGGGCTGGCTGACGCCCCGGATCATATGGCCGAAACGGCGGTAAAGATCAATCTGGTAAAGGGGGCTTCCGTTGCCCATGCTGACGGAAATCTGGTTCTCCCAGGGCTGATTGGCCCACACCTCCGGCAGATTATAGCGGATCTTAGCCCTACCCGTTACAGGCCACAAAAGGGCCGCCACCCGCAGGCCATGCTTTCTGGCCTCATCATAGAGGGTGGTGCCCCGGATATAGCGCCTCTGCCACAGCCAGTCCGGCTTTCGTTTTTCCGGCTGGACCTTATGGTTGTTTACGATTCCGTGCCGCGCCGGGTAAAGCCCGGTGACGATACTGGTATGGGCCGGGTAGGTCAAGCTTGGGTAAACGCTTAAAACCCTGCGGCAGCCCGCCGCACGTTTGAAGAATGCCCGAAAATGGGGCAGCGTATTCATATACGGCAGATCCATACTTCCCACTGCGTCCAATGACAGCACGATCAGCCGGTTTCTCTCATGTTTGATCATCGCTTTTGATCTTCCTCCCCGGATTTCAGCCAGTCCATATGCTCCCTGATCCTGCGCTCATAGCCCAGATCCGTTGGGTGGTAGAACACTGTCCCCGCAAGGCCGTCGGGCAGGTACTGCTGCTTCACATAATGCTTCGGATAGTCATGAGCGTACTGATACCCCAGGCCGTGGCCCAGTTTTTCGGCCCCCTTATAATGCTTATCCCTCAGATGAACCGGCACCGGCATGGTCCTGGTCCGCTCCACCGTCTCCTGGGCGGCGCTGACCGCCATACAGGCCGCGTTGCTCTTAGGAGCCGTGGCCACATAGGTCACCGCCTGGGAAAGGATGATAGCCGCCTCGGGCATCCCCACCCGTTCCACCGCAAGGGAAGCGCTGACCGCCACCGTCAATGCCTGGGGATCCGCGTTCCCTACATCCTCTGAGGCACAGATCATAATCCGACGGGCAATAAACTTGATATCCTCGCCCGCATAAAGCATCCGGGCCAGATAGTAGACCGCCGCATCCGGGTCCGAGCCCCGCATGCTCTTGATGAAGGCGGAAATGGTATCGTAATGGTTGTCCCCATTCTTATCATAGTAAACCGCCCGCTTCTGGATGCATTCCTGGGCCGTTTCCAGGTCAATGCGGATCCTTCCGTCCTCTCCCCGCTCTGTGGTAAGGATTCCCAGCTCCACAGCGTTCAGCGCCGCTCTGGCGTCTCCATTGGCCGTATCCGCCAGAAAATCCATGGCCTCCTCATCCATCACGGCCTGGTAAGCACCCATTCCCCGCTCCACATCCGTCAAAGCCCGGCGGATCAGCTCCTTTACATCCTCCTTATCCAGGGGCTTCAGCTCGAAAACCCGCGACCGGGACAAAAGAGCGCCGTTTACCTCAAAATAGGGATTTTCCGTGGTAGCCCCGATGAGAATCAGAGTGCCGTCCTCAACAAAGGGGAGCAGATAATCCTGCTGCCCCTTGTTAAAGCGGTGAATCTCATCCACAAAGAGAATTGTTCTCCTGCCGTACATCCCCAGGTTGTCCTTGGCGGCCTTGACCACCTCTTCCATATCCTTTTTCCCTGCCACGGTGGCGTTGATCTGCTTAAAATCAGAGCTGGTGGTATTGGCGATTACCTTGGCCAGGGTGGTTTTGCCCGTGCCCGGCGGCCCGTAAAAGATCAGGGAACCCAGCTTGTCCGCCTGAATCGCCCGGTATAAAAGCTTATCCTTTCCGATGATATGGCTTTGTCCCACCACCTCGTCCAAAGTTCTTGGACGAAGCCTGGAAGCCAGGGGAGACTCCGATTTCATATTTTTTTCTCTCATGTAATCAAATAAATCCAAGGCTTTTCCTCCGCCTTTCTCAGCCTGACACGCCGGGGCCGCCATCTACGCCCTCCACGATTCCCGAGGGAACAGAGGGGCTCTCGGTTACCGCAGCCGGCTGGTTCTGGCCTTCCGGGGCCGCCGGCTGTCCTTCTGTCTCGCCTGGCTGTCCGGCCGTCAGGGACAGGGCGCCGCTTGCGTCCGCGTTGTAGACAATTCCATCTACTGTCACCTGGGTATTGGCATACATATGGCCGTCCGCCGGTTCCAGGTAGTAATTCACGCCGTTTACAGTAATCAGCCCGGTCTGCATCCGGCCCTCTCCGTCAAAGAAATACCACTGTCCATCCACATTAGCCCAGTTGGTAACCATCTGGCCCTGGCTGTTAAAGTAATACCAGGAACCATCCATCTCCCGCCAGCCGGTGGCCATGGAGCCGTCCCCTCTCAGGAAATAGCGGCCCTGCCCTACCGTAATCCAGCCAGTCTGCATAACGCCCTGAGCGTCAGAGTAATACCAGGTTCCGCCGTCGTCGATCCAGCCCTTTGCCAGAGCGCCGCTGCCGCTCAGATAATACCATCTGCCTTCCTGCTGCTTCCAGCCCGTGGCCATGTGGCCGTCCGCTTCCAGGAAGTAGCGGTTTCCCCGGTCTTCAATCCAGCCGGTCTTCATGATGCCGGTGCTCTCATCGGTAAAATACCAAATGCCGCCATCGTCCACCCAGCCTTTGTCCGCCGCGCCGGAATCGCCCAGATAGTACCAGGCCCCGTCCCGTTCTTTCCAGCCGTACTCCATCTGTCCTGTGGATTCATTTAAATAATAAAGCTCTCCGCCCTCTGTCAGCCATCCGGTTTCCGCCAGTCCGTCAGATCCCATATAATACCAGCCTTCGCCGTCGTTGATCCAGGCGTCCTTCTGCATAGCGTAGTTTTTGTAATAATAGGTATTTCCCCCGATGGTTCTCCAGGTATCGGAAGGAATCACGCCGGAAAAATCACGGAACTGGAAATCAATGTCTACATTCCCCGCGATCCCATTGACTGAACCGGTGCTGGTGGCCTGCCACATCACCGGATTGGGGTAGGTGGGCCGCGCGGAATAGCGGGCCACCCACACAGGATAGTCCATCAGGGACATATCCAGCTTGTTGTTCAGCCAATATTCGTTGGCGTAGATAATCGGATAATATCCGGCATCGGAAATCCTCTGGCAGAAGGCGTTCGCAATCTGGGCCAACTGTTCCTTGGACAATAGCCCCTGGGTGTCGTCCTCCATGTCAAAGGCCACTGGGTAGGAAACAGGATAATCTTTAATCAGATCCAACACGAAATCCGCTTCCGCCACCGCCATTTCCGGGGTAGTCGCCAGGGAGTAAATATAGACGCCCACCTTTACCCCCGCCTCGTGGGCCGCCTGGATGTTCTGGTGGAAATAGGGATCTACCGCCCCTCTTGACCTGGTTCCCAGCATCACAAAAGATACGTCGTCCGCCGCCACCTGGGCCCAGTTGATCTCCCCCTGCCAGCGGGATACGTCGATTCCCCGGGCTACCACATTTGTGATGGCGCTGCCGTCCGGCATGCGGTAAGCTCCGCCGGAGTACTCCCAGGTTGTGTCAGAGGAGCCGCCGGAAACTTCTGCCGTTTCCTGGCCGCCTTCGACTCCCGAACCACCGGAAACTGTCGGTCCGTTTCCACCTCCGGCCACTACGCCGGGGCCGCTTGAGCTTTCCGCTCCCCCGGGCGTCTCTCCCGGTCCTACCGCCAGGGCGGTTATGGGGAAGGAAGCGGACATAAGTACAATACAGCCCGCCAGGGCCGCCCTGGTGGCAACCCCTTTGGGATGGTGTTTCTTTTTCATAATGTTCCTCCTCGAAAACTACAGGTATGCTTGGTTGTCTGTCTGTGTCTTCTATGTAAGAAAAGGATGTCTTCAGACCATTCTCTCAGACATCCTTTGCTACTGTTGCCTTTATTTCACCGGATCAGCCCGGTCCGTCTGTACGCCCCGGCTGAAGTCCCTGGGAAGAGCTGTCGCCGCCAGGGCTGGAACTGCCGGAGCTGCCGCTGGGCGAACTTGAAGAGCCGCCTGGCGACTGGCTGGAGCCAGAACCGCCGGAAGAGGGGCCGCTTCCCGACACGCCGGGACCGTAATTGCTGGTGTCTGCGGTAGTGGACGAATCCGGGTTCTGGGCATTTACACCCGCCGCGTTCTGGCAGGCGCCGCTTGCATCAAAGGTATAGGTAGATCCGCCTATGGAAAGGCTGGTGCCTGCCGCCATTTTTCCGCTGGTGGGATCCAGATAATAATACTTTCCGGAAACCAGAATCCAGCCCTTCATCATATGGCCGCTATCGCTGAAGTAATACCAGCTGTTCTCAATCTGCTCCCAGCCCACGGACATCTTCCCTCCGGCATCCATGTAGTACTGATTGCCTTCGCTGTCCGTAAGCCAGCCGATTCTCATCACGCCGCTGGCCGTATCCAGGTAATAATAATCATCGTTCACCTTGGTCCAGCCGGTCTTCATCTTGCCGTCCTCGCCAAAGAGGTACCACTCTTCCTCGATCTTCGCCCAGGCATTGACCACGCATTTACCATTGCTCTGGAAATAGTACCAGGCGTTATCCATCTCCCGCCAGCCGGTGGCCATGTCGCCACTGCCTCTCATATAATAGTAAGAGGCTTCATTGTTCTGGTCCGTAATCTTCAGCCAGCCCGTTACCATGGAGCCGTTGTCCAGCATATAATACCACTTGCCGTTGTCGCTGACCCAGCAGCCTGCGGCCATCAGCCCGCTGGGCTTAAAGTAATACCAGGTGCCGTTGATCTGCTTAAAGCCGGTACACATATAGCCCGTGGAAGGGTCCATGTAGTAGTAGCCTTCGCTGGTCTGAAGCCAGCCCGTGCGTGTAGTTCCGTTTTCTGTGTAAATCCACTGCCCATTGGACTTGTCCCAGCCGTCAGCGTAAGCTGTAGTGGCCGAGGCCAGCGCCAGGACACTGATGATTCCTATGGTGGTTAAGGCTGTACGCCATCTTTTACGTGCCATGGGGTTCCTCCTTCTGTTGGGGTTGTTGGGGGCGGGCAGAGCTCGATTCCGCTTCGCTTCATTTGCGCGGGGCGACTGCGCAGTGCGGGCTCGGAGCCTGGGGCTCCTCGCTCGCGGGCTTCGCCCTATGGAAGAGAATGAGGGGGCAGCCGCTTTCATGCGAGCATGACGCGGCTGCCCCCTCATTCTCTTCCGCACTGCTCATTGCCTACGCGGACATTATACCACATTCTCAAAAGGATTGGGGTGACTTTTTTATTACGATTTTCATAATGCCCGAATCTTCTTGTAGTAATGCTTCGCATACCGGTACATGATGATGGTGTACTCCCCGAATTCCTGGCCTATGACTTTTTTGTAGACGGCCCACTGACTCCAGAGGAAGCCGCCTAGGGCGGCGTAGGCGTAGGTGACCATCCGCTCCTCCTGGCTGGGGGTTCGCCCCAGGTAGAGCTCCAGCAGGCGGTCCAGCTGCTCATCGTCGTAATAGGAATAGATGGCGCACATGGAGACATCGATTAAGGGGTCGCACATGCCTGCGTACTCCCAGTCCAAAAGGCGCATCTGGCCGTCGGGCAGCACCAGGCAGTTGTCTACGTTGGCGTCAATGTGGCAGAGGCAGGACGGACGGCTCAGCTCATCCAGGCGGTCCATCAGCTGTTCCATCCACTCCCGGACCTGATCGTAATCCTCAAAAAGCACGCCCCCGTGGCTGCGGCAGAGAGACTCGTAAAAATTGATCTTTTCCCGCATATTAAAGCTGTGGGGAACGGTTACGTCGCTTTCGTGAAGCCGGCGGACCATTTGCATAAACCGTCCCATATCCTCCCAGTTTTCAGCGGAAAGGGTGTGGGAATCCGGGAAATATTCGGCGATCTTATAGCCGTTTTCCGGATTCAGGTAAATCAGGTTTTCCGTAATTCCCAAAGGGATCACCGCCCGGTAGACCACTTCCTCCTCCGCCCGGTTTACCAGGCCCTCGGTCCCAGGGCCCGGGATGCGGCAGATATACTGCTTCTCTCCTACCTGAAACAGGAAGGATTGATTGGTCATACCGGCCTTTAAGCAGCGAATACCTTTAATCCGGAATTCCGGGACCTTAAATACCCGCGCCACCAAAGCCATGGCCTCATTGTCCGAATGGTCCCGGTATTTGGGGTCAAATACCCGCAGTTCCTCCAGATTTTCAAACTCGTAAACCTGGTTCTCCGGCTGGCGGTTCATGTCCATCTCGATCAGCCGCCATTTTTCAGAAGGGCATCCGCTCTTCTCCTCCGCTTCTTTTAAAAGCTGGGGGGCCTCCTCTAGCTTCTCCCTGGCCTCGCCGGAAAGCATGTCCATATAGACCTGCTCCCAATAAAACTGCTCCGTCCCCGGAAGCTTATAATATGCCTCTAACACCGGCAAGAACCGGTTGGAAAATTCACGGGAAAAGTAGGCCGGGCCGTACATAAACCAGCTGTCCCTGCCTCCTACCTTTACGCCGGTAATCCTCCCCTTCTTCCCTGCCTCCAGACACCACTCCTTTGTCTCCCCCTTCTGGAAGGAAGCGGAGTACCAGGCCCCGCACTCGTAGGCGTGGTACATATTTTCCCGCAGCCAGTTGTCAGAAGAGAGTAGGTACATATTCCGGCCCTCAAAAACCTTCCTGGCCCGGTAGATGGTAGCCAGGGTATTTTTGTTGGAATACTCCGGGTTATAGAGCAGCTTCACCCCAAAGCGGTCGATCAGATACTCAAACTTCTCCTTCAGATACCCCACCACAATGGTGATATCGCGAATCCCTGCCTCATGGAGCTGATGGATCTGCCGCTCGATCATCCGCTCCCCAAACACCTCCAAAAGCCCCTTGGGAGTCTCAAAGGTCAGAGGCACAAAACGGGAGCCAAAGCCTGCGGCAATGATCACCGCCCCGTCTACCCGGTATTTCTCAAGAAGCCTGCGGCCAGGCTCCAAAAGCCGCCAGCGCTCCCCGCCGCCTTCTCCCTCGGCAATCAGCCCCTTTGCCATGCACTCCTTAATCAGGCTGTTGACGGAGCCTAAAGAAATGTCCAGCCCCTTTGCCATCTCCCGCTGGGTAACGGCGGGATTCTCCAAAATTGTCCTGCATATTAATCCGTATCGATCCATGGTAATGTGATCCGCTCCTTATGTTCAAAAATTATATTATTTGATAAGATATGAACATTATAGCACGGAGCGGGCAAATTGTAAAACACAAAATCTAGACAGTCAAAGAATCGGCGAATAGTCGATCTCCTGCACCACCTGAAAATGCGGAATATGTTCCCTCGCGTATCCGGGAATCACATCCCGGGCCAGTTCTATAAACTCCATAGCAGGCTTCGGCAGCTGCCTCTCCTTTTTATAAACCAGGCCCACCGGCCGCGTGCTCACCTCTTCCTCCATGGAGCAGAACAGAGGCAGGCTGCTAAACTTTTCCTCCAAAATCACCGACACAGGCGCAAAGGCGAAGCCGTTGCTCTCCGGGGCCATCCGGTAGCAGGAGCTGGCGTTTTTCAATTCCAGAACTGCCGTAGGCGAGATATGATACTTGTCAAACAGTCGGTTTGCCAGATAATAGGTTCCGTTGCTCTTATTGGTGGAAATCAGCGGAAGCCGGGTTAATACCCGGGGCGGAATATACTGAAGAATCCGCTCCCGGTTCTCTGGAAGAGTGAGGGGGGCTAAGAGCGGATTGGAACGGCTGACCACCAGGCACATTTCCTCCCTGCACAGCTCCACGAACTGCAGAAGCTCTCCCACATCGGGAACCGTCGACATAAAGAGAATATCGATCTGCTCCCGCTCCAGTAGATGTAAAAGCTCTATCAGATTATCTTCGATTACCCGCACCTCCACAGAAGGGCATACCTTGCGGAAGGCAGGAAGGATTCTAGGAAGCCAGGTGTAGCTTCTAGTAGGGGACATCCCAAGCACAATCTGCTGCCTGCTTCTGCGGTATAAATCCTTCATTTCCCCCTCCAGCTGGTCCCTCAGCCTCTGAATCTGGCGCAGCTTTTCCACATAGCGGACTCCGGCTTCCGTCATCTGTACCGGGACTGTGGACCGGTCAAAAAGCTTCAGTCCCAGTTCCCGCTCCAACCCCTGAATGTAACGCGTCAGGGCCGGCTGGGATACAAAGCAGGCCGAGGCCGCCTTTGAGATGCTTTTCAGGTCGGCAACCGCGATTACATAGTCGATTTTATTTAAATCCATCCCTCTGTCCTCCCTTCAAAATCCCCGTATGCCTCTTCCGCTCAGCTGTGATAATCACCTGCATTATAATCTTATGCAAAAGCGGTATTGGATATTTTCACTATAAAGCGCTATATTTTTTACTGTAATATTATAAAAAACCATACAGGCAGCTGTCAACCTGAAAGTACCGTTCCACTTAACAGTTACAATTTCAATCTAGAAGGAGGTTAACTACAAACATGAGAACATCAGATACCGCTTATGTAAATGGCCGGGTGTATACGGCGGACAAGGAGTTTTCCACCGCCTCTGCTTTCGCCCTGTCCGGGGACCGCTTTATCGCAGTGGGAAGCGATGAGGAAATCCGATCCCTCTGCTCTCCACAGACAAAAATCATAGATCTGAAAGGCCGGACGGTGCTTCCGGGCCTCATCGATTCCCACCTGCACATCAACAACACAGGTGCCATGAAGCTGGAGCTGGACATTGTAGGAAAGCAGAAGCAGGAAATCCTGGAGATGGTTGCTGAAGCCCGAAAAAAGGCCCGCCCAGGAGAATGGATTGTAGGCCGCGGGTGGCTCAACGACGAGTGGCCAGATCCCTCCTTCCCTACCAAGGAAGAGCTGGACGCGGTGTGTCCGGATTTTCCCATCTATCTGAAGCGGGCCTGCGGCCACGGGGCCTGGGTCAACAGCAAAGCCTTTGAAACCGTAGGCGTCACCGACGGCACCCCCGATCCCGTAGGCGGCGAGTATCTGCGCAAGTCCGACGGCACCTTGCTCGGCGTTGTCACCGACCAGGCCCAGGAGCCTTTTAACAAGGCTATTCCTCCCTATGGAAAAGAACAGCTTCAAAAGATTGTCCTCCTGGCCCAGGATGAATTCTTCTCCCACGGCCTTACCACCGTCCACGATGCAGGAACCGATGAAACATGGATTGAAGCCTGGGAGGAGCTCTACCAGAAGCATGCGCTGAAGCTGCGGATCTACGCCAGCATGAGGGTCATCGGACGCCCCAGCTACGACGAGCTCTACACCGGCTCCATGAAATATTTCCGGAAGGGACTGCGCATCGGCATGTATGACAACCGCCTCACCGCCAGGGCCTACAAGATCTCCTGCGACGGCTCCCTGGGAGCCCGCAGCGCCTGGATGTTAGAGGATTATTCCGATCAGCCCGGCCATAAGGGAAATGGAAAATGGACCAATGAACAGCTCTACACCATCCTCTATGAAGCGAGAAAGGCGGGATTTCAGACCATGTGCCACGCCATCGGCGACGGTGCCAACCGCCAGTGCCTGGATGTTTACGAGCGTCTCTTAAAAGAACTCCCTGACCCGGATGCAAGGCTTCGGATTGAGCACGCCCAGATTCTGGCTCCAGAAGATATTCCCAGATTCCATAAACTGGGCGTGATTCCCACCCACCAGACAGTCTTCCTGAGAACCGACAAGAAGGTGGCGGACCAGCGTCTTGGAGATGAGCGGATAAAGGGAGCCTACGCCTGGAGAACCCTCATCGACCAGGGAAATCCCCTTCCCAACGGAACCGATTCCCCTGTCGAAAACTGTAATCCCTTTGTCAGCATGTACTGCGCCGTCACCCGCAAGGATGAGAAGGGCCTTCCGGAAAATGGCTGGCATCCCGAGCAGGCCATGACCCGCAAGGAAGCCCTGCGCTCCTATACCACCTGGGGCGCTTACGCCGGGTTTGAGGAACAATTAAAGGGAAGCATCGAGGCCGGGAAACTGGCGGACTTTGTGGTCATCGACCGGGATTTCATGAACTGCCCGACAGAAGAAATCAAGGATATCCAGGTTCTTGAAACCGTAGTAGGCGGCGAAATTGTCTACCAGAAGGCATAGTTGAGAACCTATAACGAAAACGCACAGAATCCATCACCGAATGGGAGGTATATCAATGGAAACTGCAACTCAAGAAAAGAAAAGCCTGTTTTGGCGCTTTATCCACGGGGTAGAGGTTGTGGGGAATAAATTTCCCCACCCCTTTTACCTGTTCACCATTTTAATCTTCGTATCCGTCGCCTTATCCGTCATTTTCGCCGGAGTATCCGTCACCTACGAGCAGGCCGGCTCAGACGGGGCGTCCAGCGAAATGGTTACAGCCACGGTCATTAACCTGATTAACCGGGACACCATCACCAATGTCACCCAGAATATGTACAGCATTTACTATAACTTCTCGCCCATGATGATGATGGGCCTGCTGATGCTGTCCATCGGCCTGGCGGAGCAGGTGGGCCTCTTCGGCGCTGTCATCAAGCGGACCATTATGGGCGTCCGTCCGGCCTTTGTCTTTGCCGTGGTTTCCTTTGTTGCCATCAACGCCCACACCGCCTCCAACGCCGGCGTCCTGGGCTGTACCGCCGTATCTGCGGCCGTGTTCGCCTCCATGGGCTATAACCCCTGGCTGGGCATTATCCTGTCATACGCCGCCGGAAACGCCGGTTTTGCCGCCAATCTCTTTGTGGGAAATCTGGACGTGCTGGTCAGCGGCATCGACGAGTCCGTCTGTTCCGCTTTAGGCCTTGACACCTCCACCGTCCATGTACTCCAGAACTGGTACTTCATGCTGGTCAGCGCCCTGGTCCTGACGGTGGTTTACACCTTGGTAACCACCAAATTTGTCCGGGGCTTCATCGGGGAGCCCAAGGATTTAAGCCTTGTCCAGGATGCGAATGCCTCCAGTGAATTAACGCCCACCGAGCACCGCGCCCTGCGCAACGCCGGAATCGCCGCCATCGTCTTTATCGCCCTGGTGGTGGCCGCCTGCATCCCCTCCAACTCCTTCTTCCGGGCGGAGGACGGCACCCTGATTCCCAATTCGCCTCTTTTAAAGAGCATCCTGACGATCCTGTTCCTCTTCTTTTTGGTCACCGCCATCGCTTACGGCCGTACCACCAAGAAGATTGCCACCTGGAACGATCTGCCCAAGATGCTGGCAAAGAGCATCGACTCCATGGTCAATTTCATGGTCATCGCCCTGCCCGCTTCCCTGTTCATCCATCTGTTCAACGCCTCCAACATCCCCACCGTCCTGGGCGCGGCTGGAGCGGAGTGGATTAAGGGTACCGGAATCCACGGCTTTGGCCTGCTGGTGCTGGTGATCCTTTTCACCATTTTCCTGGACCTGTTTATGACCTCCGGTTCCTCCAAGTGGATGATTCTGGCGCCGATTCTGATTCCCATGTTTTATGCCATCGGCTTCAGCCCCGCCCTCACCACCCTTGCCTACCGCATCGGCGACGCTTCCGCCAACTGCATCGCCCCGATTTCCTCGGATATCGCCCTCATCGTAGGACTTTTGGGGAAATACAACACGGATAAGAGCAAAACCCCCGGCATGGGAAATGTATTCGCTGGATGCATGCCCTACTCCATTGCCACCCTGATTACCCAGCTGATCATCCTAGCCATCTGGTGGGCGCTGAAGCTGCCCCTCGGCCCCGGCGTGGAAATGTTTGTATAGGAAGGCCGGACGATGATACAGAAAAAAGAGCTGCGCGAGTACACGTTCATTGTCCTCGGTGCGTTTATCATGGGATTTGCCATTAAAAATATATATGACCCGGCCAATCTGGTAACCGGAGGTGTTTCCGGCATAGCCATCATTATCAAGAACCTTTTGGATGTTCCCCTTTGGCTTACCAACACCATGTTAAACATCCCCCTCTTCTTGGCCGCCTGGCACTTTAAGGGGTGGAGCTTTATCCGCCGTACCCTGGCCGCCACCGTATCCTTATCCCTGTCCCTCTATATCATTCCGGAAATTCCCCTGATGCCGGACGACCTGCTTTTATCCGCCCTGTTCGGCGGAATCGTATCCGGCATCGGAACCGGTCTGGTCTTTATGTACCAGGCCACCACCGGAGGCACCGATATGCTGGCCGCCCTGATTCAGCTGAAGCTGCGCCAGCACAGCATCGCCTGGATTATGCAGTTTTTGGACGGAGCGGTGGTATTAGCAGGCGCTTCCATTTTCGGAATTCACCATGCTCTGTACGCCATCATCGCCATCTATTGCGTATGCAAGCTATCGGACAGCATACTGGATGGCATCAAATTCGCCAAGCAGGCGGTGATCATCTCCGACCGGAGCCAGGAAATCGCGGAGCTGATTCTGAACCGGCTGGAGCGTGGTGTCACTTCCGTGGACGCCATAGGAATGTACTCGAAAAGCGGGAAGAAAATGCTGTTCTGCGTGGTATCCAAGAAGGAAATTGTCCTGGTGCGGGACATCGTAAAGCAGGTTGACCAAAAGGCCTTTGTGATTGTCAGCGACGTAAAGGAGGTATTCGGCGAAGGATTTATCGAAGCTGGCTGATTCACCTTAAAAAGCCCCGGATGGCTTTGTGCCGTTCCGGGGCTTTTCTATGCATTTCTCTTTATACCTCAAAAATCAAATCGCCATAGCTGGGCATGGGCCACAGATCCTTATCCACAATCATCTCCAGCCGGTCCACCGGCGCCCTCAAAGCGGCCATGGCAGGAACAACCTGGCTGTGGTAAGCCAGCGCCTGCTCTTCTCCGGCTCCAATGGCGGCGCAGCGGTCTGTGGCGTCGATCAGTGTGGAAAGAGCCACCTTTGTCTCAGACAGCAGGTCGGAAGTCTCCAGCAGAAGCTCCTTCTGCACGCTGATATCCGCTTCCGGGCAGGCCTCCCTTACGGAACGGATGGAATTGGCCAAGCGGGTGGTGTAGTGGAACACGCAGGGGATAAACTGCTTGCTGGCCATATCGATCATGGTTCTGGCCTCAATGTTGATGGCCTTGGAGTAATTCTCAAACTCTACCTCCGCCCTGGATTCCAATTCCGCTCTGGTAAAGACCTTAAACTCCTCAAAAAGCTTCACCGCCTTCTCCGTCTTTAAGGCGGGAATGGCCTCCACCATGGACTTGATATTGGGCAGGCCCCGGCGCTCCGCTTCCTCTACCCACTCCTGGGTATAGCCGTTTCCGTTAAAGATCACCCGCCGGTGCTCCGACAAGGTCTTTTTAATCAGATCGTGGAGGGCCAGATCGAAATTATCGGCCTTCTCCAGGACGTCTGCCGCCTCCTTAAATGCCTCGGCCACAATGGTATTTAACACCGTGTTGGGGGAGCCGATGGAATCGGAGGAGCCCACCATACGGAACTCAAACTTATTTCCTGTGAAAGCAAAGGGTGAGGTGCGGTTCCGGTCCGTGGCGTCCTTATCCAGATCCGGCAGAATATCCACACCGGTCTTTAAGGTTCCGCCGCACTTGGAATGGGTGGCCTCGCCGGTATCGCACAGCTGCTCGATCACATCCTCCAGCTGCTCGCCCAGGAAGATGGAGATAATGGCCGGCGGAGCCTCGTTGGCCCCCAGGCGGTGGTCATTTCCCACGTCTGCAGCAGACTCTCTTAACAGGTCCGCGTGGACGTCCACTGCCTTGATAATGCAGGCCAGCACCAGAAGGAACTGCATGTTCTCATGGGGTGTATCGCCAGGATTCAGCATGTTTGTGCCGTCATCGGCGGTTAAGGACCAGTTGTTGTGCTTTCCGGAGCCGTTCACCCCTGCGAAGGGTTTCTCGTGGAGCAGACATGCCATGCCGTGGTGGGCAGCCACACGCTTTAAGGTTTCCATCACGATCTGGTTGTGGTCGGTGGCTACATTGGCCTCCTCGTAAATGGGCGCAAGCTCATGCTGGCCAGGAGCCACCTCATTGTGCTGGGTCTTGGCGGGAACCCCCAGTTTCCACAGCTCCAGGTTCACATCCTTCATAAAAGCACCGATGCGCTCCCGGATTACTCCGAAGTAATGATCATCCATCTCCTGCCCCTTAGGCGGCATCGCGCCAAATAAGGTGCGGCCAGTGTAGATCAGATCTTTTCTCTTTAAATATTTCTCCTTATCCACCAGGAAATACTCCTGCTCCGGTCCTACGGATGGCGCCACCCGTTTGGCAGTGGTATTGCCAAACAGCCTCAAAATTCTCAGGGCCTGCTCGTTCACCGCCTGCATGGAGCGCAGCAGAGGCGTTTTCTTATCCAGTGCTTCTCCGGAATAGGAACAGAAGGCGGTGGGGATGCACAAGGTCACGCCGATGGCGGACTCTCTCAGGAAAGCAGGGGATGTGCAGTCCCAGGCGGTGTAACCTCTGGCCTCAAAAGTGGCTCTTAAGCCTCCTGAAGGGAAGGAGGAAGCGTCAGGCTCGCCCTTGATCAGCTCCTTACCGGAAAATTCCATAATCACCCGGCCGTTCTTTGGCGCAGAAATAAAAGAATCATGCTTTTCCGCCGTCATGCCTGTCAGCGGCTGGAACCAGTGGGTATAATGGGTGGCGCCGTGCTCGATGGCCCACTCCTTCATGGCATGGGCTACCACATCCGCAATGCTGGGATCCAGCTCCGCGCCGTTTTTGATGGTTTCCTTCAACTTCTTGTAAACACTCTTTGGCAGGCGCTCCCGCATCACTACATCGTTGAACGCATTCTGGCCAAAAATCTCGGATACATTCATCGCTTCGCTCATAGATTTTCCATCCTCTCTTTTTTAATCGCACATTACAATTCCAATCCCCCAGGCAGCCGTCCGGACCATTACAATCTGCCTAAAAGAAGAGGGCGCTCTCTCCATCAGAGAACGCCCTTGTTCTTTCATTTAAGATAAATCATTTTCCCTCAAAAAGCAAGTACTTTTTAAAGAACACGCATCAGGCCTTTCCCACAGATCCGAACAGCTCCATCTTCTCCTTCACAGTGGCCTTGATGGCCTCCGCTCCGGGAGCCAGAAGCTTTCTGGGATCATAGCCCTTGCCCTGCTGGTCTTTTCCGGCCTCGATATACTCACGGGTAGCCGCCGCAAAGGTCAGCTGACACTCAGTGTTTACATTGATCTTGGCAACGCCCAGGCTGATGGCCTTCTTAATCATATCCTCGGGGATGCCGGTGCCGCCGTGCAGTACCAGAGGCATATTCCCTACCTGGGCCTTCACCGCCTCCAGAACGTCAAAGCGCAGTCCCGGCCAGTTAGCGGGATACTTGCCGTGAATGTTGCCGATGCCGGCTGCCAGGAAATCAACGCCCAGATCGGCGATGGCCTTGCACTCCGCCGGGTCGGCGCACTCGCCAAGGCCTACGACTCCGTCTTCCTCGCCGCCGATGGAGCCCACCTCTGCCTCCAGGGAAAGTCCCATAGCATGGGCGATCTTCACCAGCTCCTTGGTCTTCTCAATATTCTCGTCAATGGGGTAATGGGAACCGTCAAACATAATGGAAGAAAATCCTGCCTTGATGCACTTATAACAGCCTTCGTAGGTACCGTGATCCAGATGCAGCGCTACCGGAACGGTGATGTTCAGTTCCTCGATCATAGCCTTTACCATAGCGGCTACGGTCTTAAAACCGGTCATGTATTTTCCGGCCCCCTCGGACACACCTAAAATCACGGGAGACTGAAGCTCCTGAGCGGTCAAAAGAATGGATTTCGTCCACTCCAGGTTATTGATGTTGAACTGTCCTACGGCGTATTTCCCCTCACGCGCCTTGTCAAGCATCTCTTTTGCTGAAACTAACATTCCAATTACCTCCTTATAAATAAATGAATCGTTACTTATTTAACGATTTTCTTCTTTCTTACCATACCACAATTATTTCCAAAATGGAAGCAAAAACCTCTAAATCCTTAAAATTCCCTTTACCGTATCCTTCATCTCATGGACGCCGCACTCCATATTGTGGCGAATGGGGGCGGTGCGGATCTCTTCTACCGCTTTTGGCACCGGGATGCCGGAAAGGCTGCTCAATGCGTCTACCACCTCAAACTCGTCCTTTCCCTCTACCGCTTCCCTGCCTTTAATGGCCTCCATCACACTGTGGGAGAACTTAAATGGGCTGGCGGTGGAAGCGATCACCGTCTTGGTCTCATCACCGGTCCGCTGCCGGTACTGCCGGTAAACGGCTGCGGCAACGCCGGTATGGGTGTCCACCAGATAGCCCGTATCCTCAAAAATCCGGCGGATCTCCTCCGCATCCTCATCCTCTGTGGCAAAACCGCCTGCGAAATCGGACAAAAATTCCCGCATCTCATCGGTGACCGTATAGGCGCCCTGACCGGACAGCTCCTTCATCAGCTCTTTTGTGGCCTCGGTGTCCCTTCCGGCGCTCAGATAGATCAGCCGCTCCAGATTGCTGGAAATCAGAATGTCCATAGATGGAGAGCTGGTCAGCACAAACTCCCGGTTCCGGTCATAGGTTCCGGTGGCGAAGAAGTCGTAAAGCACCTTGTTCTCATTGGAAGCGCAGATCAAGGTCTTGATGGGCAGCCCCATAGCCTTCGCGAAGTAGGCGGCCAGGATATTTCCGAAGTTCCCGGTGGGAACAGTTACGTTAATCTCCTCCCCCTCCTCGATCTCCTGGTTCTCCAGAAGCTTGGCATAAGCATATACATAGTATACCACCTGGGGAACCAGTCTTCCTATATTAATGGAATTGGCGGAGGAAAACTGATAGCCTGCGGCCGCCAGCTCCTTCTCAAGCTCCTTGTCGGCAAACAGCCTCTTTACGCCGCTCTGGGCGTCGTCAAAGTTTCCGTGGATGGCCACCACGCTGGTGTTGTCTCCTTTTTGTGTGCGCATCTGAAGCTCCTGGACTTTACTGACCCCGCCCTTCGGGTAAAAGACAATGATCTTCGTACCCGGAACGTCCGCGAATCCCGCCATAGCCGCCTTTCCCGTATCCCCCGAGGTAGCGGTGAGGATCACGATCTCATGATCCACATGGTTCTTTCTGGCCGCCGCCGTCATCAGATGGGGCAGAATGGACAGCGCCATATCCTTAAAGGCAATAGTGCTGCCGTGATACAGCTCCAGAAAATACTCGCCCTCCACCTTTGCCAAAGGCGCGATCTCCTCCGTATCAAACTTCTCATCGTATGCCCTGGCGATACAGCTTCTTAATTCGTCCTCTGTAAAATCGGTCAAAAATAACCGCATCACCCGGTAAGCCGTCTCCTGGTAGGAAAGGCCCGCCAGCTCTTTTAACGGAACATCCAGCTTCGGGATCTCTGTCGGCATAAACAGCCCGCCGTCCTGGGCCAGACCCTTTAAAATCGCCTGGGATGAGGTTACTCCCGTCTCCCCGCCTCTGGTGCTTAAATAGGATAAACCCATCTCTTTTTCCTCTCTTCCGCAATTTTCTGCAAAGTAATGTTTTTGTACTTTCGATCTTAACACATTTCACCTGGCCGCGCAACCGAAAGATACTTCAAAGCCCTCTCTCCGTGATGTGTATGAATATTCACAATCAAAAAGCTGTGATCTTAACAATATTTTTATTGTATTTTTTCATGAGAAGTATTGACTTTTGAAAAAATTGGGCATATAATGCAGATACGACATCGGAAAACGGTGGTTTACGTAAGAGCAAAGGCGCTCAAAACATCCCATCCTGGCATGGAATTTTTTGAGTGTATTTTTTTACAAAATTTTTATGAATTTCCTGTAGTAACGGTTATATTTCTCTATGAAAGGTGGAAGTATCTATGATTAAGGTAAATCATCTGAAAAAGAATTTCGGCGACCTGGAGGTCTTAAAAGACATTAACCTGACGGTACAGGAAGGCGAGAAGCTGGTCATCATCGGTCCTTCCGGCAGCGGCAAGAGCACCCTGATCCGCTGCATGAACTACTTAGAAGAGCCTACAGCCGGCGAGGTCTACATCAACGACCAGAAGCTGACCCATAAGAACCGGGGGGAGATGGCGCGGAAGTATTCCTCCATGGTGTTCCAGCAGTTTAATCTTTACCCCCATATGACGGTGCTTCAGAACCTGACGCTGGCTCCTATTAAGCTTCAGAAGGTGCCCAAAGCCCAGGCGGAAGCGGAAGCCATGAAGTACTTAGAGCGTGTGGGACTGGCTGACAAGGCGGACAGCTATCCCCAGAATTTATCCGGCGGGCAGCAGCAGCGGGTGGCCATCGCCAGAGCTCTCTGCACCAAGCAGAAGCTGATCCTCTTTGACGAGCCCACCTCCGCTCTTGACCCGGAGATGGTTCAGGAGGTTTTAGATGTAATGGTGAATCTGTCCAAGGAAAATATTACCATGGTCTGCGTAACCCACGAGATGGGTTTTGCCAAGCAGGTGGCGGACCGGGTAATCTTTATGGACGACGGAACCATTGTAGAAGAGGGAACTCCGGAACATTTCTTTGAGAATCCGGAGAACGAGAGAACCAAGGCGTTCTTAAGCAAGATTTTAAACTAAACCCTGATTGAAACCACGCTGATTCCGGACGGCTTCTGTCGTCCGAGATTAAAAAATGAGGAGGAAACAATTATGAAAAAGAATCTTAAGATCGGCACAGCTCTTTTGGCGGCGGCTCTGGTACTGGGCGCTATGACTGGATGCTCCGGCGGCGATGATTCCGCTTCCACCACAGCGGCTGATTCCGGCAGCAGCGCGGCGGACGCCAGCGATTCCGCTGATTCCGGCAGCGAAGCCGCTGACTCCAGCAGCGAGGCCGCTGATTCCGGGGATGTTGCGGCAGACGTGCAGGCTGTCATCGACGCAGGAGTTTTAAAAGTAGGCGTTAAGACCGACGTTCCCAACTTCAGCCTTTTAAATACCGAGACCAACGAATACGAAGGCTATGAGGTTGACTTAGCCTACGAGATGGCGGGTGCGATTTTCGGCTGCACCGCCGACGAGGCCAAGGAGAAGAATCTTGTGGAGTTCACCGGCGTTACCGCCAAGACCAGAGGCCCTCTGATTGAAAACGGCGAGCTGGATATGGTAATTGCCACCTTCACCATCAACGAGGAACGCAAAGAGCTTTACAACTTCACCACTCCTTACTATGTGGATGCGGTAGGTCTGATGGTGTTAAATGATTCCGGAATCAATTCCATCAACGATCTGGACGGCAAGGTAATCGGCGTAGCTCAGGGTTCCAACAGCGAGGACTCCTTCAAAACCTACGTAGCCGAGGCCGGTATCGATGTAGAGCCCGTATTCGAGACCTTCGAGGGCTATCCCGCTCTGGCCACCGCCCTTTCTTCCGGAAACATCGACGTGTTCTCCGTAGACCGCGCAATCCTTTCCGGCTATAAGGACGACACCAACAAGATCCTGGACGACCGCTATGCGGAGCAGGAGTACGGCGCTGTCACCAGCTTAGAGGATGAGGGTCTCACTGCCCTGGCCGAAGAGGTAGTAACCGGGTTAATCGACAGCGGAGCCCTTGACGAAATGCAGACAGAATGGGGAATCAAATAATATATGATTAAAGGTCTATTTAAGCTAAAACGCTGGGAAGCGCTGTTTGAAGTCTTCCCTGAGGAATATTTGCCGGGCTTTATCATGACCTTAGAAGTAGCGCTAACAGGACTCCTGTTAGCGCTGGTTTTAGGTATCATCTTCGGCATGCTTTCCACTACAAAAGTTAAAATATGCAGGTTCATTTCCAGGGTATACGTAGAATTTTTCCAGAACACGCCGCTGGTGGTTCAGGTCTTTTTCTACTACAGTTGCCTGCCCTATCTGATCGGAGGCAGGGTGCCGAAATTTCTTCTCGGAGTCATCGGCGTAGGAATCTACCACGGTGCTTATATTTCGGAGGTAATCCGCACCGGCATCGAAGCCGTTCCCAGAGGACAGTTTGACGCAGCCTACTCCCAGGGTTTTTCTTATCTGCAGACCATGCGCTATATTATTCTGCCTCAAACCCTGAAGATCATCCTTCCCTCCCTGGCAAATCAGGCCTTAAACCTGGTAAAGAACACTTCCGTTCTGGCCATGGTGGCGGGACTGGATCTGATGTACTACGCGGACCGCTGGGGCGCGGACCGGGGCTATTTTGTTCAGGCATACTTCAGCTGCGCGCTGCTGTATTTTGCTATCTGCTTCCCCTTGGCAAAGCTGGCCAGATTTTTGGAAATCCGGGCAAAGCAGACGCCTGTTCCTAAAAAGAGGAAGGGGGTGGCGGCATGAGCTCCATTTTTTCCACGATTTTTACGCCGGCCAATCTGCGGTTTATGATGGTGGGACTGGGAAATACTATTATGATTTCCATTGTTACCATCCTGCTGAGCCTGTTCTTCGGAACCATCCTGGCGCTGCTGCGTCACTTCTGCCACGGAAAGCTAAAGCTCCTAGCCTGGCTGTCCGGCATCTATATCGAGTTTTTCCGCTGTACGCCCAATATTCTGTGGATTCTCTGGATCCGCTTCACCATTAAGGGCGATCCCATCGTGCTGGCGGTCCTTGCCTGCACCCTCTTTACAACAGCGGTGATGGCGGAGATCATCCGCGGGGGCTTAAACGGCATTCCAAAGGGACAATTTGAAAGCGCCGCGTCCCAGGGCTTCTCCTTTTTCCAAACCCTGGTTTACATCGTGCTTCCTCAGACCTTTAAAAGTCTGATTCCAGCCCTTCTCTCACAGATGATTACCGTCATCAAGGATACCTCTTTCCTTCGGGTAGTGGATATCGCGGAATTTATGAGAAACAGCAGCGTTGTTATGGGCAGCCTTCAGTCGGCGCCTCAGATTATCACGCTGTATGGGTTCATCGCCCTCTGTTACTTTATCATCTGCTTCTCCCTCTCCTGCGGGGTTCGTTATTATCAGAAGAAATCAGTCAATACAGCCAGGTCCTAACAGGGCCTGGCTGCTGTTTTGGGATTAATTCTTTTCTGACAGGAGTGCCCGCAGACGCTGAATCGCGCCCTCCTTTTCGTCCAATTCTTTCCTGGCAGAATCAAGCTGCTGGTCTTTGCTCTACAGCTCTCTTTCCTTCCGTTCCAGCTCTTCCTGCTGCTGTTCCACCATATGCTTCACCGTATTGGAATCCAGTATTTTTAATGTCTTCGAATAATACGAGCAGGTAATTTATAACCAGCTGTAAGTTGCCGCAAAAAAAGATTTTGGGGCCCAATTATCCGAGGAAGAGGTTTTGGACATGATTCAGTCTGAGAGGGATTGCATTCCAGGTACACATCCCTCTCAGAGCGGCTGAAGGATGAGTTCTTGGGGTTTTGCATGGGGACAAGAGGATTAAATCTGACCTATGACCCATGTTTAAGGCACTATCCCCCTAGCAGTTTCTATCCAGACTGGGGAGCTTCTGAGCCCGTGCCTGGGAGAACCAATACAGATTTTGAAAGCCCTGCTCACCGAGTCTAGCCGTTTGGCTGAGGAATCCTCTCTGCTGGTAATGAATTTGCTGGTGCAGCTGGAGACAGGAACGTTAGCGAATATCAAGACCCAACGTATCGGGTATATGTTCCCAGACCAGCGGTGCGCCTGCTGCTCCGGCGACCTGGTGCTGCGCCGGTATTCCCAGGTGAGGGATCAGGGCCTCTTTTCCTATCAGCATATTCAGAAAGTCTATACCATTGTGCTGTTGTACCCGGAATTTGGGGAGATCTATTACCAAGTATTCCAGTTCCGGCGCAACATAGAGGTATTTTGCTTTTGCCAAAGAAAGGCTCACACATTGGGGTCTTACGGCGAAGCGCCGGACTGAAAATCATACGGAATTGTATTAAAGAGCTTTCAGATAAATTAACTATAGCATACGGGATGGGATTGTATCAAGAAAAAGATAGAAAAAATACAATTAGTCTGCTACAATGGTATCATTCAACTTAGGAGCTATACATATGTACTACAGCCACATTATAACCGGCCGTTTTTTAAAGCGGCCCAACCGTTTTATCGCCCATGTGCAGCTTAACCAGGAAATTGTAATCTGCCACGTTAAAAATACAGGGCGCTGTAAGGAACTGCTTCTGCCCGGCGCAGCAGTCGTTTTGGAATATCACCCGGACTGGGAAAGCTCCGGACGAAGGACTGCCTACGATCTAATCGCGGTCTACAAGGGAAATCTTTTAATCAATATGGATTCCCAGGCCCCCAACCGTGCTGCCTGGGAGTGGATTAATCAGCCGGAAGCTGTTTCTTATTTAGCTGACACGATGAAACCCGACGTCATTCCGCTGCGCCTTTTTACCCCCCGCAGAGAAGTCTCCCATGGAGACTCCCGCTTTGACCTGGCCTTTTCTCTGGAACAGCCAGGTGGTAGACAAGTTCCCGCTTTCATGGAAGTAAAGGGCGTAACACTGGAAGAAAACGGCGCCGCCCGCTTTCCGGACGCCCCCACCGAGCGGGGTGTCAAGCACCTTCACGGCCTGATCAGGGCCTTGGATGAAGGATATCTGGCCTATGTCCTTTTTGTCATTCAGATGAAGGGAATGAAGTCCTTTTCCCCCAACGATCAGACCCACCCAGCCTTCGGAAACGCCCTGCGGGAGGCCGCCGCAAGAGGCGTGCGCATCCTTGCCATGGACTGTCTGGTGACTCCGGATTCTATGCAGATTGATCAGCCGGTGCCTGTTATTTTGTAAAAAAAGAGACAGCTGTACACAACAGACTGTCTCTTTTCATATACTGTCTTAAGTAATCTTCCGCTTCAAATGATTGGAAAGGACGGCTTTTATGGTAGTCCCTTTAAGCAGCCTGGCCTCCGGTCAAACTGGCCGCGTCGTATGGATTGCGGCTGAACCGGAGAAGGAACATCAGCTCTCCAAACTCGGTTTTACACCTGATCAAACTATAACCTGTCTCTTAAAGGGGCGTCCGGGCTGTATGTCCGCTTATCTGGCGGACCGAACGGTTTTTGGACTGCGCGAAAGGGATGCGCAGGTTATTTTGGTGCGCACTGAAACGTCAGTTACTCCCCCTCATTCGTCAAATGCAGCCGGTCCAGCACATAGAAGATCAAGCTCAGCGCCATAGCTGTCACGCAGGCCAGCACCATTCCGGTCAGCTGAATATTGCCGATCTTCACCGCAATTCCCGAAAGACCTGTGACAAAAATCACGCTGGTAAGAGCCAGATTCCGGGAATTGCCGTAGTCCACTTGGGCGTCCACCAGCACCCTTAAGCCGGAGGTTCCGATCATGCCGTAAAGCAGGAAGGAAATTCCGCCGATCACCGGTCCGGGAATCGTAGAAATCAGGGTGGAAAGCTTGCCAATAAAAGAGCAAAGGATCGAGAGCACAGCCGCGCCACCGATGACCCTTACGCTGTAAACCCGCGTTACCGCCATAACACCGATATTCTCGCCGTAGGTGGTTGTAGGCACGGAGCCGATCAGGCCAGACAGCATGGTAGAGAAATTATCTCCAAAAAGGGTACGGTGAAGCCCCGGCTCCGTCAAAAGATCCCGCCCCACAATCTTGCTGGTAACCACCTGATGGCCGATGTGTTCAGAGGTGATGACCAAGATGACCGGGAGAATAATCATGATGGCGTTGGGATCAAATTTGGGAAAGCTGAAATTAGGCATGGAGAAAATAGGGGCTGCCGCCACCTGGGCAAAATCCACCAGCCCGCAGGCCAGAGCCGTCCCGTATCCGCAGATGACCGCAATCAAAATTGGGATCACAGAAAGGAAACCCCTGAAAAGGATGGAGCCAAATACCGCCACTCCCAGCGTCACCAAAAATACAATCAGGTTTCCAGGTTCTATGGTTTCAGCCAGCAGCCCCGCGTTTTCCGCTGCATTTCCCGAAAGCTCCAGGCCAATGAGGGCCACTACCGGCCCCATCGCAGCAGGCGGAAGCACCACGTCAATCCACCGGGTGCCGAATTTATACACGATAAAGGCTAGGATACAGCCGCAGAAGCCTACCACTACAAATCCGCCCAAGGCATATTCATAGCCCATAGTTTCAATGACAATCCCAGCCGGGGCCAGGAAGGCAAAGCTGGAACCCAAGTAAGCCGGGGCCTTTCCCTTCGTCACCGCGATAAAGAGCAAGGTGCCAACGCCGTTCATAAACAGCACAACCGCCGGGTTAATCCCGAACAGGAATGGCACCAGAACGGAAGCGCCGAACATGGCGAACATATGCTGAATGCTTAAGGGGATTAAAAGCTTTAAGGGTACTTTGTCTTCTACCTGAATGATGCGATGATTCTCCATTTTTTCCTCCTTTGCGTTTTCATACTCTTAAATCGAAGATGGCACCGTCTGCCGTCTGCGCCGGCCGTTCCGCCTGCGGCCCGGGCCGGAATGTCCCTCCGGACTGCGGGCCCCAGCCGCGCTTCTGCCCGGGCTGCGGCTACCTGAACGCCTGCCTCCGTTTTTCCCTCTCTGGAAGCAGCGCTCGCAGATGGAAAAGGGATAATCCCAGGCCAGCTCTCTTCCGCAGAAAGAGCATTTGCGGGTGTAGCTGGAACATTCCTCCTTTAAAATCTGGCTAATTTTTCCTTCCGTCTCCCGCCGCTCTGCCGACAGGTTCTCCTTCTGAACCGGAAGACCCACCTTTCTGGAAAACTGGAAATACAAATCCAGCATTTTGTAGTAGCTCTCCAGATCGTACAGATCATCCCCCGGACTGTAGGGAAATTCCAGCTCGCTTACGTCCCGGTAGTCCCTACAGTAATCCCGCCACAAGTCCATCACCAGCTTATTGTCAATATCCACAGCGCAGGTAATCAGCTTGTAAATCTCCTGCTTGCTGTAGTCCTCCAGATCGTCATAATGGACGTCCGCGAAAATCTCATACAATGCCAAGAGCTCATCCACCTCCATCTTCTCATAGATGGCGGGGGCTTCCATACCGGCCCAGATTTTCACCAGCATATCAATAGAGGCAGGAAGGTTCAAAACCTGTTCCGGAAATCCTACATAAGCCTTTAAAAGAGGCACCGGAAAGCGCGAAAGGCCATCCTTAATCAGCTCCACATTGTCGACAGCCGCCACGAAACCTTCGTTGTACAGCCCAAAACGCCCGGCCCGGCCCGCGATCTGCTTGATCTCCTCCGGCATAAGATCCCTCCGGTTGACCCCATCGAATTTCCGCGTTTCCACAAAAACAATCCGCCGTATGGGGAGGTTTAGCCCCATGCCGATAGCGTCGGTACTGACCACCACCTCCGTCTCCTTTGCCAGGAAGCGGCGCACTTGCTCTCTTCTGGTGGCCGGAGGCAGGCTGCCGTAGATCACGCTGCTTTTGATCCCCATAGTTTCCAGATGGGCCGCCAGGGCGAGGACCGATTTCTTGGAAAATACGATCAGTGCGTCTCCCTTTTTCAAGTCCTTCCCCAGCACGTAAGGCTCTTCTTCCAGGGTCAGGCGGGTATTCCGCTTGTGGCGGACAATCCGGTACTGATCCCCGCAGCGGCGGATCATCTGCACAATAATGTCTTCCGCCTCAGGAGCCATACAAAGATGGATTTCCTCCGCCCTGATTCCCAGAATAGCCCTGGTCCAGTTGTGGCCCCGGTGGGGATCCGCCACCAGCTGGCATTCGTCGATCACCGCAATATCGAAGTATTCGTGATCGTTCAGCATTTCCACCGTGCAGGCCTGGCAGACCGCCCCCGGAATCTCCAGCGTCTCTTCCCCCGTAATCATGGAACAGGGGACTCCCTCTGTGTTCATGCGGTCGTAAACCTCCAGGGCCAAAAGGCGCAGAGGCCCGAAGTAAGCCCCGTGAAGCCCTGTTTTCAGCCGCTCTAAGGCGTCGTGGGTCTTGCCGCTGTTGGTGGGGCCGATATGGAGGATAAACCTGCGGTTCATCTCCCTTGCCCCAGGATATTCCAATTCCGGCTTTTTCTGAATGGACTCCCGGATCCCCTTCTTGATGGTTTTGGGAACATAGAACAGCTGGTAGGCACGCTCCAGTGAATTACTTAAAAGATAGCGGTGGATTCCCTGCATTTTTAAAACCTGCTCCAGCTCCTGCACCGTTAAAGGAGGGAGAAATTCCAGATCCTTATCCGCCAACAGGAGGCAGAAATCCATAAGCTTTCTTTGCTGCCGCCTCCATTCCTCCCGCTGTTCCTCCGTCTTTGCACGCTGCTCCCGCCCCATGACAAAAGAGCAGGCCTTTGCCAGCATCGCGTGTATATCGTTCAGTTCATTGGGTTTTGCTACCTGATCCAGCAGCTCCTGGTTCATCCGTTCCAGCCGGGACTTTAACTGCGCGGCGGTCATGGTACGGTAGCGCTTATTTACATTGCCGAAAAACAAATCCTGGTAGCAGGCTCCCAGGTATGCCCGGCTGTCGGTATACTCTTCCACGCTGTTTCCTTTATCCTCCTATACCATCGTCGTATCCACAAAATCCTCAAAACCGCTGATGCCAAATTCCCGGGCAATGGCATTGATGCCGTCCACAATCTCCTCCCTGGAATACCCGCTGGAATAAAGAAAATCATCGTCAAATTCATTCAAACCCAGATAAAAGGAAAGACCCATCTCCAAATAGGAGGCATCCCCCTGGGGAATGTCCTCAAAAAGCAGATTTTCCGCTTCGTTTATCTCTCCCGCCTCCGCCATCGCCCTAAGACGGCGATATTTCGCCGCCACCGGATCATCCTGGCTTTCCTGGGCCGGCAGCTGGTAGTCCACCTCGTCCTTCCCCAGCGCCAGCCGGCCGATGGCCGTCACCAGATTTCCAATGGTTCTTAATACGTAATCATCTTGAAACGCCATATTCCTGTTCTCCTTCTTGTCTTACAGTCTGCTGTGGATATAAGTTTCCACCTGATCCCATGGGACGCTGAAGCCGGCGCCGTGGGAGCAGAACACGGAGGCGGAGGTATGCTCCGGATCCCCGTCCTTATTGTATCCCGAACCGGCAATCACCTCGTCCCCATTATGGCATGGAAAGTAGCCGGCATTTGCCGCAAATAAAGTAGCCTCTCCTTTTGTCATAGAAGCCAGCTCCTTTGGAAAATCCAAAAAACAAGCCACCGGGCCGCGGCCACGGATCACCGCCTGCTCCCCGTACTGCTCCATGGGAGAAAGCCTGGCGAACCGCTTACTCATCTCGGCCAGAATCCTCCCCGCCATCTGGGCTGGCGCGGCCACCTCCAGATCATACCATGGCTCCAGAAGCACATTTTCCGCCTTCTCCAGACCCTGGCGGATGGCCCGGTACACGGCCTGTCGGAAATCCCCGCCCTCCGTGTGCTTTAAGTGGGCGCGTCCCGCCACCAGAATCACTTTCACATCCGTAAGGGGCGAACCGGTCAGGATTCCCCGGTGAACACGCTCAAAAACATGGGTGCGGATGAGGCTCTGATAATGAGCCGCCAGATCGTCCACATGGCAGCGGCTCTCAAAGGTAATGCCGCTCCCCGCCTCTCCCGGTTCCAGCCGCAGGCAGACTTCCGCATAGTGGCGCAGGGGCTCATAATGTCCGTAGCCCATCACCGGCTTTCCTATGGTTTCTTTATAAAGGACCCTTGGCTGGGAAAATGCCGTCAGAATCCCAAAGCGCTTCTGAATGACCTCCTTTAACACCTCCAGCTGGATGGCTCCCATGACCTGGATGCAAAGCTGTTCGCTGCCATCCGCCATTTTCCGGCTCTGTGCCTTCAGCTCCGGCTCCTCATCCTCCAAAATTTTAAGAACCTCCAAAAGCCGGTGGGAATCCGTGCCATCCTCCGCCCTGACCCTGGCCTCCAGGGCGGGAACCGACCGTATGGGCCGTTTTTTTCCGAAATCCTCTCCCAGTATGGTCCCGCAGCCGGCCTTCTTTAATCCGGAAACTGCGATCAAATCTCCTGCCTGGGCATGCCTGCATGGAATCAGGCGGCTTCCCATCACCTGAAACAGCTCATTGACCTTCTCTTCCTCTTCGTGAACCCGCACCGTATCCCTGGGCTGCAAAATGCCGGAAAGCACCTTCAAATACACCAGCCGCTTTCCGCTCCCATCTCTGCGCACCTTATAGGCCGCCGCCTGAAACATCCCCTGGGGATCGTATTCGCTCCGGGTAAGCTCCTGCAAAACCTGTAAAAATTCCGGAATCCCTTCGTCTCTCAGGGCGGAACCAGCCATGGCGGCAAATGCCTGGCCCTTTTTCATCAGCCGGGCAAGGGCCTCTTTGCCCTGGTCAGGATCGATGCCTCCCCCCAGATACTGCTCCATCATCTCTTCATCCCGCTCCGCCAGAAACTCCCCCACAGCGCCGTCAAAGGAAAAAGGGTTCTGCCCATCCAGGAAAACCACGTCCTCCGTCAGACGGCCGCACACCGATTCCAGAGTCCTCTGGATATCCGCGCCTTCCAGATCCATTTTATTAATAAAGAAGAATACCGGCTTTTCCCACTGCCTCAAAAGGCGAAACAGGGCCGCCGTTCTGGCGGACACGGCCGCGCTTGCGTCCAAAAGCACAACCGCGTAGTCCATCGCCTCCAGGGCCCGCTCCGTCTCCGCCCCGAAATCCGCGTGGCCCGGAGTATCCAGCAGGTAAAAACAGGTTTCTCCCCAGGTAAAAAAAGCCTGATCCGCGAAAATGGTGATTCCTCTCTGTTTCTCAATCTCATCCCCGTCCATCACCGTGTTCTGACGGTCCACCCGGCCGGCGCTGCGGATGGCGCCGCCGTGGTAGAGAAGCTGCTCCGAGAATGTAGTCTTTCCGGCGTCCACCTGGGCAAGCAGGCCGATGCATACTCGCTTTAATGCCATATACGCGTCTCTCCTCTGCTTCTACACTCTCCCATAAGCCTCCGCTAATTTCCGGCATCTGCGAAGGGTCTTCTCGTCCAGCTGCCCCTTAAGGAGCCGCCACCGCCAGTTTTTTCCGATGGTAGACGGTTCATTTGTCCTGGCCTCTGTTCCCAGTCCCAGGTAATCCTGCACCGGAATCACCGCCAGCTTTGCCACGCTCCTTAAGGCCAGCCGGATGAAATCCCAATGAACCTGATCCACAGGCGTCAAGCTGTTGCCCAGATACTCAATGGAAAATTCCTTCTGCTCGATATCCATAGCCTTATACCAGCCGGCCAGCGTATCATTATCGTGGGTTCCCGTATAGACCACGCAGTTTTGTGTATAGTTATGAGGAAGGTAAGGGCTTCTCCCCCCCTCTTCAAAGGCAAATTCCAGCACCTTCATGCCGGGGAAGCCCGTTTCCTCTAAAAGCCGGTAAACGGACGGCGTCAAAAAGCCAAGATCCTCCGCGATGATGGGAAGCTCCTTCTGTCCAAAGTATTCCTCCATCTTCCGGAAAATCTCGATTCCCGGTCCCTGCTCCCATTTGCCGTTTACCGCCGTATCCTGACCATAGGGGATGCTGTAATACTCATCGAACCCTCTAAAATGATCCACCCTCACAAGATCATAAAGAGAGAAGCAGTATTCCATCCGCTTCATCCACCACTGATAACCGGTTTTTCTGTGGTATTCCCAGTCATACAGGGGATTTCCCCACAGCTGGCCCGTAGCAGAAAACGCATCCGGCGGGCAGCCGGCAACGGCCTTTGGCCGCATATCCCCATCGAACTGGAACAGCTCCGGCCGGGCCCAGCTGTCCGCCCCGTCAAAAGCCACGTAGATAGGGATATCTCCCATAATCTGAATCCCCTGGCTGTTGGCGTAGCCTTTCAGCTTCTTCCACTGCTCTTCAAATTTGATCTGCTGAAATTCATAAAAACCGATCTCATCGCTTAAAAGCTGCCCATACCGCGCCAATGCCTCCGGCCTGCGGATCCGGATTTCCTCATCCCACAAATCCCAGCTGCGGGACTGGAAATGATCTTTAAGGGCCATATAAAAGCAGTATTCCCTGGTCTCCTCCCGCAGAAGCTCTGCTGCTTTCCGGTGGACCGCCCTGGTCCGTTCCTCCGCCGCTGTCTCAGAAAATGAGGCTTCTTTCCACCGTTCGTAGGCCTTTTTCAGCAGAGGAAATCGATTTTCATAAATCTTGTCATAGGCGATTTTTTCCGGGTTCTCCCCGAAATCCGCCTCGCCGCACTCCTCCTCCGTCAGCAGCCCCTCTTCCACAAGGGTTTCCAAATCAATAAAATAGGGATTTCCCGCAAAAGCCGAGAAGGACTGGTACGGCGAATCCCCAAATCCGGTGGGCCCCAGGGGCAGAATCTGCCAAACCTGCTGGCCCGCCTCCTTTAACTGGTCTACAAATTCATAAGCTTCCTTTGAAAATGCCCCGATGCCATACCTGGAAGGCAGGCTGGCAACGGGCAAAAGCATCCCGCATCTGCGCATGATTGTTCTCCTTATTCCATCTGATTCTGTCTGATTCCAATATAGCACAGATATGCGGAAAAACAAAGGCAAAAATAATTCCTAAATCTGAATATTAGGGAACAAATCATAGAGATTGTGTCCCAGCTTATCATCAAATTTTTTCTTCAGCTTTAGCGCCTCCACCAGATGATAGTGGGTATTCCTGTGAATTCCCTTTCGCACTAGAAGGTCAATTAAGCGTTTTTCCATCGTCATAGTTTCAAAAATGCACATCAAATCACAGAGATTGATAATTTCCTCGTAGGTATTGTATGGATGCGCCCTCAACTTCTCGCAGCGCAGCGGATGCTCTTTGGGGATACCTCCCGCCTCGCATCGATAGTCCCCATTAATATAGGAATGTGTCATGCAAATCCAGGCGTCCTGCTCATCGATTCCCTGAGCCAGCAGATACTGAAATCCCAGTACATCGTGCCATTCCACATTATCCTCATTCAGATGCTTTCCAATATCATGGACATACCCCAAAGCTCTGGCGTAATCCGGCTCCTCCAGGCCGATGGCTTCGGCAATTACCGCCGCCGTATCTCCCACACAGATGCAATGACGGATAAAACCATCGTCTTTGGCCGCCTCCCGGGCATGTTCCAAAAGTTCCTTTGCCTTTTCTAATGTCAATCTCATAACGAATCATCCTTTCCTTAAAAATTCTGTAACAGTTCAGGACGTCATATCTCGTTCTGAACTAAATTTCATGTATAAATCGTATTCCATCGATCCGGTTCAGTTCTTCCAGAATTTTATCATGTCTCTGTCTTTTCCCGAAGTCCAGCTCTACAATCGCGCATATATCCTTTTTGTACCACTTGTATTCGGACTTGCGGGTCAGGCTTTTCACCTGAATCTGCTTTTCGGAAAAGAAATCCAGAAGCCGGACCAGGAAATTCTCATCTGCTCCCTCCACGCAGAGCTTCATATAACGGGAGTTTCCATTGATTACCCGGTCCACCAGGGCGTAAAGGCCGGAAAAACCGCAGACCACCGCCGTTCCGGCCATTGCTCCAAAATAAAAGCCGGAGCCAATGGTAATTCCGATGGCCGCCGTCACCCAAAGAGCCGCCGCGGTAGTCAGGCCCTTCACCTGGTTGGCTCCCGTTACCATAATAGTGCCCGCACCCAAAAATCCGATGCCGCTGATAACCTGGGCCGCCAATCTGGCCGGATCGCCGCTCCCGCCGGATACATACTCGATGATATACTCATTGGTCACCATCACCATGGTCGCCCCGATACAGACCAGGGAAAATGTCTTCAATCCGGCGGGCCGCCCTTTAAGCCCTCTCTCAAACCCAATAATGCCACCGCAGACTGCGGCGCAGACCAGACGAATCAGCACAGAGCCCATAAAAGATTCCTCACTCATCTCCCCCAGCCCAAGCAGCAAATCCACCATACCTGCACCTCCTAACCTTTACCACAGGTATATCATGAAAAAGCCGTTCATTTTTTTGCTGTTTTCTATCATTTCCGTGCTATTTTCCGCAAAGCTCTTCCTCCCGCCCTGCCCTGCTGGTATAATAGACGATCATAGAGAGAGCTGCGGGCAAACAGGCCCGCACCATCCCAAAACAAGGAGTGATTTTCCATGGCATCCCAGAAGCTTCCGTCACTATCCAGCAAGCTGCTCCTGGCCTTTATCAAGAGTTTCATCCTCCCCTTAACACTGGTTGCGATCGGCGCTTTTTATCTGTTCAGCGGCTACCAGTACCAGGGATTAAAAGCCCAGGCCCAGAACAACACCCGACTCATCAGCGCCTATCTGGCAAACTATATTGATGACATTGATGATACCATGAAAGGACTTTATTACACTCCTTATCTCCAGACGGAGACGGATTTGGCTGCCTTATCTATTGCGGACAGAAGCCGTCTCAGCCTGGAAATCGGGGATACTTTATCCTTAACCGCCTACTCCAGGGATGATTTTGGAGATTTGTTGTTTATTTCCGAAGGAGAGGTCCTCTATTTTAACTCTGACAACTACTACCGGTATCTTCCCACCAACCAGGCTCTGGAAAGCCGGAACTGGTATCTGTCCGCTCTCCAAAAAAAGGGCAAAATCGCCGTAACTCCCTATGAATCATCTTATCAGGACCCGAAGGAAAGCGGCGGCAGGCAAAGAGCCGACAGCTTTTTTATCTCCCGCCAGTTAAAAAATCTCCACGACCCGGATCAGGAAAATGTCATTATGGTCAATTTAAACACCTCCTTTCTGGATTCGCTGTTTTCTCAACTGGAGGCCAGCACGCCTGGCATCGTCCTTTTGACCAATGACAACGGGGAATTGATTTATTCCAGTGCTGAGGTGGATTCCGGCTTTTTAAACCACTTGGATAAAGATTCCTTCCACTACAGCAATCGTCTCTGGCTCCACAGTTCCCAACCCCTGGACGACTTTCCCTTAAATGTCCATGTGCTGCTGTCCGCCTCCTATATCATGCGTCAGATTGCCGCCTTTGCCTTAATCTGCGCGGCGGGATTTCTGGCCGCCGCCTGCATCGCCTACCTGCTCTTTAAGGGCAATGACCGCTGGATTCAAAATCCCGTCCACCACATCCGGTCTGTCTTAAAAACTATGGAGCAGGGAAATTTGGATGCCCGCTGCCAGCCCCTTCCCATCAGCGAATTTCAGGAGATTGGCACCTCCGTCAACCACATGGCCCAAAAGCTCCAGGAGAAAATCCACAATGAATATGAACTGCTGATTGCTCAGAAAAACCTGCAGTTCCAGGCACTGCAGTCCCAAATCCGGCCTCATTTTATCATCAACACCATCTACAGCTTCATCACCCTCAACCAGATTGGGGAGACAGAGCTGCTAAACGACTGTTTTTACCGGTTCGCCAATATCCTGCGCTATGTGCTGAGCAAGGAGCAGGAGACCACATTGGGAAAAGAGCTGGATTTTCTGGACAGCTACTGCGCCCTCTTCCACCTTCGCTTCGGGGATCGGATTCAGTACCGAATTTCCTGTGATAACGCCCTCCGTCCCCTTATCATACCGAAGCTGCTTCTTCAGCCCCTGGCAGAAAACGCCATCATCCACGGCATCGAACCCAGCGAGACGCCCTGTACTCTGGAAATTTCAGTGGAAAAACATGGCGAAAACCTTTATATTATAATTGAGGACAGCGGAGTGGGATTTGAACCGGATCAGCTGTTTTCCTCCACCTCCATCGGCCTTAAAAATGTGGAAAGCCGCATCCAGCTTTGGAACAAAGAGGTGAAGTTTTATATTTACCGGGCGGGCGGCCTGACCATCCAGGCCATTATCATTCCCGGTTCCGTACAAGGGGGATTATCATGAACATACTGGTAGTTGACGATGAGCCTTTGATTCATCTGTCCATCGAAAAACTGATTCTGGCTTCCGCTGAGGACTGCCAGGTCCACCACGCCTACACTGGTCAGCAGATGCTGGATATTTTAAAGATATACCGGTTCCAGCTGGCCTATGTGGACATTAAGATGCCGGGCATAAGCGGTCTGGAAGCCATCCGCCGGGCCAAGGAAATTTCCCCCTCCACCCGCTACTACATTATGACCGGGTTCAATGAGTTTGAATACGCCAAGCAGGCAGTGAAGCTGAAGGTGGAGGACTATCTGATGAAGCCCTTAGACCAGAGGACCATCTGGGAAACCATCCAGACAGCCCGGGCCCTGGAGTTTTCCACCCTGCGGGAGAAAAAGACTGTTTTCCGCAACTGGCTGGAAAACACCATTAACCATCGAAGTGGTTCCCTGGGAAAATACGAGGGCTATTACCGCTTTCTCCTTCTAATTACCATCGACAGCAACGCCCTCCCGCCCCAGTCTCTTCCGGAACGGCTGCGGCCCTATGAGGATTCCTTTGTCTCTTCTTTCAGCGGAAACCAGATTCTTCTGCTCTGCTTCAGCGAGGACTCCGGGCTGCTGCACCGCATGTCCAAAGAGCTGGCAGGTAAAAGCTACTCCGACGGCATCACCTTTTTCGCCTCCTCCATCACCTGCAAAAGCAGCGAAGCGGAGGGGGACCTGCGGAAGCTTCTCCATTATTCCTGCCTGCGGGTTATCAACGGAAGCGAGCGTTTCTACTACCTGAAGCCTCTGCTCTCCTGCGAATCCCAGCTGCTGGAATTCTGCTCCCTCTGCGTCCGATGGCAGACCGCCTGCTTTGGGAAACGCTACAGCGAATTTATCAACTGCAGCGAAGACATCTGCCGATTCCTGGAACAGAACCGGGAGCTGGACAAATATCACCGGGAAATCCACCGTTTCTTCTCCCGGACCACCGGCCTTGCCCTTCCTCCCTGTTTGGAGTCCGGCCAGCTAAAATACGTGCTCCAGGACTACGCCCGCGCCATGGTCCACGCCTCAGAGGGAGGAAAGCCGGTTCAGGCTATTATCCAGTACATCCAGGACCACTACTGCGAAAACCTGTCTATCGGCGGCCTGGCGGAGCAGTTCGGCTTTTCCGCCAACTACATCAGCAACCTTTTAAAGCAGGAGCTTGGCCTCTCCTACAGCAAGTACCTGACCCAACTGCGTTTAAACCACGCCAAGGAGCTTCTGCTGTCCACCAGGCAGTCGGTAAAGGAGATTACCGAAGCCTGCGGCTACTACAGCCAAAGCCATTTTACCAAGCTCTTTCTGGAATATGAGGGCTGTACGCCTGCGGAATTCCGGAAAAATTCCGGGCAATCTTCAAATGAACCTCCCAACTAACCAGGGGGCCGCTCATCGCAGCCCCCCCTCTTCTTTCTCCGTTAAAATCTCTTACTGGAACAGCTCCGCTACCCGGTCTGCCATGCTCTGGACAGCCTCCTCCGGTGAATATCCGTCTTCCAGGATGCACTTCTGAATCTCATTGGCGATGATATCTTTCGTCTCCGCATACTCGGGAATGAAGGTAGCCTCCGCACAGTACTGCACGTTATCAGTAATAATCTGCAGGTTGGGGTCTTCCTCCACCATCTGCTTGTAGGTATCCTGCTCGGTGCAGCTCTGTCTTACCGGCAGATATCCTGTGCCGTTCGCCCATGTGATGGCGTTCTCGGTGCTGGTCATGAACTTGATGAACTCCCAGCCTGCTGCTTCTTCTTCCTCGCTGTGGCCGCCGAACATCATCAGATTGGAACCGCCTGCGGGATAAGCCCTGTCAGTCAGCATGGGAATCGCGCCGACGCCTACCTCAAAGTCACATGTCTGCTCCAGGCCCTTTAGCTGGGCGCTGCTCTGCATAATCATCGCTGCGGTTCCTGCGGCAAAGTTGTTTCTGCAGGCCTCGGAAGAGTTGTAATCCTGGCCGGAGGGCACGTTCATGGTTCCTGCGGCAATCATATCCTTCCACAGATTCAGGGCCTCCACGCCGGAACCGTCATTGAATCCGATGGTTGTCTCGTCTTCGTTGTAAATCGTTCCGCCTGCATTCATCACCAGAGCGGTGTAATACCACTGGTCCAGAGGGCAGGAATAACCGTATACGCCGTCAGCGGTCAGGGCAGCGGCCGTCTCCTTTAACTCATCCCATGTCTCCGGGGGGTTCTCAATGCCGGCCTGGGCGAAGAGGTCTTTATTGTAGTAAAGTACCGGAAGGCTTCTGGAATGGGGCAGGGCGATTAATTTCCCGTCATAGTAGGATGCATCCAGCAGGCCGGGCATAAAATCGTCCAGGTCAAAGTCCTCCGCATCTACATATTTCTGCAAGTCTACCAGCTGACCGGAATCAGCGAATACGCCAAGGCTTCCGATTTCCATCTGAGCAACCACCGGCGCCTCCTGGGCGGACAGGGCCGCCTGCATCTTGGTGCTGGCCTCTGTATAGGAACCCTGATGAACGGCCTTTACTACAATCTTATCCTGAGAAGCGTTGAATGCGTCGGTCAGTTCCTGAATCAGCTCTCCGTTGGAAGCGCCCATGCAGTGCCAGAACTCAATCTCAATCTTTCCATCGGCATTTTCAGCGGCAGACTCTCCGCTCTCCTGTGAGCCGGAAGAACATCCGGTCAGCATTGCCAGTGACATGGCTGCGGTCAGCCCGAGGAGCAGGTTTCTTTTTTTCATTATTTTTTCCTCCATTCATTTTTATCTAACGGTTATCCGTTATTTAATCCCGGAATAGGTAAAGGAATTCCGGATTTTCTTACTCGCGATTATATAGACAATCAGAATCGGCAGTACCAGCACTACATTTCCCGCCATGATAATGTTCCACATCTGCAGCGTCTCTGAGGATTTCAGGGCCGCCACTCCTACCGGCAGGGTACGCAGCGTCTCGCTGGACGTCATGATTAAGGGCCAGAAGTAGTTGTTCCAGGTGGAAATGAATGACAGCAGGCCGATGGTCACCAGGGCCGGCTTTGCCATGGGCATCATAACCTTGAACATAATCTTCATATTGCTGGCATCATCCAGCCTGGCCGCCTCGATTACCTCCTGGGGAATCTGCATGAAATACTGGCGCAGCATGAAGATTCCGAAGGGATTGGAGATAAAGGGCAGAATCAGGGGAAGCAGCGTTCCCAAAAGCTTTACCCGGCTGAACATGAAGTACACCGGCAGGAACGTAATCTGCTGAGGAATCATCTGTCCTAAAAGCACCAGACCGAAAAAGAGCTTTTTTCCGCGGTACTCGTGGCGGGAAAGGCTGTAAGCCGCCGGTACGATAACCAGATACTGCAGCACCAGCACCGTCAGGCTGACGATTACGGAATTGGTAAAGTACCTTGCAATGGGAACCACCTCAAACACATGGGTGAAGTTTTCCCATTGAATTTTTTTAGGAATCAGCGTCGGCGGGAACTGCAGGGCTTCCGTCAGGTCCTTTAAGGACGTGCTGACCATCCAGTAAAAGGGGAAAATGAAAATTACAATCACAATGGCC
>CALWQV010000012.1 GCA_944383785.1 uncultured Enterocloster sp.
ACCATGGGGATACCCGCAACCGGGGAGCGCGGTTTTCCAGGGCGGATTATCTGCTGTTTATGACCGACGACGCGGTGCCTGCGGATGAATTTCTGGTGGAAAGGCTGGTGGAGGCATTTTCCCAGGAGGGGCCGGGCGGGGAGTCGGTGATCATGGCCTACGCCAGGCAGCTTCCGGACCAGGACTGCGCCCTGGCGGAGCGGTATACCAGATCCTTTAATTACCCGGACAAGAGCAGGGTGAAGACGAAGGCGGATTTAAAGGAGCTGGGGATCAAGACCTTTTTCGCCTCGGATGTGTGCTGTATGTACGACCGGGAAAAGTTCTGGTTTCAGGGCGGCTTTATTAGGCGGGCGATTTTTAACGAAGATATGATTTTCGCGGGAAAGGCTGTGTTAGAAGATGATTACGCGGTGGCTTACGCGGCCCAGGCCAAGGTGATCCACTCTCATAATTACGGCTGTATGCAGCAGTTCAGGCGGAATTTTGACCTGGCGGTGTCCCAGGCGGACCATCCGGAGATTTTCCGGCGTGTTTCTTCGGAGTCCGAGGGAATCCGTCTGGTGAAGCAGACGGCCCGGTATCTGCTGCACCAGAAAAAACCCTGGCTGGTGCCTGGCTTGGTGGTAAAAAGCGGTTTTAAATATATGGGATACCGTCTGGGCAAATGCTACCGGCTGCTGCCACGGCCACTGGTGATCTGGTGCAGCGGGAACCAGGAATACTGGAAGAAGAGGTGAAGAGGACATGATGACTGGGATGCTTCGGGTTGTGCTGATTGTAGTTTCCCTGACCACAATGGCTTATATGATGCACAAGATCCGCCAGGCGAAGGTGCAGATCGAGGCGGCTTTGTTCTGGGTGATTTTTTCCCTTGTGCTTGTGGTGTTCGCCATCTTTCCACCTGCGGCGGACGCCTGCGCCAGGCTTTTAGGGATTTACTCCACCCCTAACTTCTTGTTTTTGTCGATGATCTTTCTGCTGATGGTGAAGATTTTCAGCATGACCATCCACATTTCCCAGCTGGAGGAGAAGCAGAAGGAGCTGATCCAGAAGATGGCTCTGGATCAGAAGGAGAGCGAGGAGATGGAGCGAAGGCTGGAGGAGCTGGCCGCGGAGCAGCGGGAGCTGTGCGGCCAGGAGAAGCCGGAAGAAGAAAAAGGAGCGGCCTCATGACGGGACAAAAATACGGGATCAAAGGTATATGCGCGGGAATCGGCTTGGTTTTGCTGCTGGCGGCCTGGCATTTTTTGGATGTGAAGGACGGGGCATTCCAGACGGGGCGCACCTGGCTGTACGGCTGGTATATAGCGGCTGTTTTGTGGGGCGCGGCCTCACTGGGGCTTTTAGGCTATCTGGCGGTTGTCCGGGATTTTCGCCGCCCGGAGCGTTTTTTCGCGGTATCCTGCCTGCTTTTGGGCCTTTTGTATATGGCGGTGCTGCCGCCTTTATCCGCCCCGGATGAGGTGAGCCATTACATCTCCGCCTATCAGCTGTCCAACCGCTTTCTGAGGAAGGAGGCGGCGGATTCCCAGGGGCGGGTCTACATACGGGCGCAGGATGCCTGGGCGGAGGATCTGGAGGATGTGCTGGCGGACGACGGCAGCGGCGTGATCCGCGAGGGGGATACGGTGATCGTCGGCCAGACGGTGGAGCAGGATACCTATGAGCTGGTCCGGCAGCGGGGGCTTGGAGGCCAGGACGCGGGACGGCAGAGTGGGAATCAGACGGGTGGGAATCAGACGGGTGGGAACCAGCCGGATGGGAATCAGCCGGTTCCCTCCTACCAGCCGGCGGTGCGGACCACGCCCCTGGCCTATATTCCCCAGGCTTTGGGGATCTCGATGGGGCGGCTTCTGGGCCTGGGAACCTTGGGGCTGATGTTTTTAGGACGGATCTTTAACCTGCTTTTTTACTGTGCCGTGGGATTTCTGGCCGTCCGGCGGATTCCCTTTGGGAAGGAGGTTCTCTGCGGCGTGGGTCTTCTGCCTATGAGCCTCCATCTGGCTGCCTCCATGTCCTATGATGTGATGATTCTGGCCCTCAGCGGGTATTTCCTGGCGGTCTGCCTGGATCTGGCTTACCGGGCGGAGCGTGTCCGGGGGCGGGATGTGGCGGTTCTGGCGGCGATTCTGGCGGTGATGGGCCCCTGCAAAATGGTCTACGGGGTGATCGCCGGATGGTGCCTTCTGATTCCGGTGAAAAAGTTTGGGGGCAGGGGAAAATGGGCATTATCCGCCGCCGCTGTCCTGGGAGCCTTTGGGGCAGCCATGGCCCTGGTGAATCTGCAGACGGTGGCTTTGTATACCGGAATCCAGGACCGCTATATTACCTGGGCCCAGGAACCGGGATATTCCTTTGCCCAGCTGATTCACAGCCCCTTAAAGGTGCTGCGCCTCTGCTATAATACCCTCACCGGATACGGGGAGCAGCTCTATTCCGGCATGATTGGCAGTATGATGGGAAATATGGACCCGGTGTTGAATGTGCCTTATGTGATGATCCTGGGCCTTACGGCGCTTTTAGCGGTTCTCGCTTTAAGAAAGCCGGGGCAGCCTCTGTTCATCCGAAAAGGGCAGAAGCTCTGGATCTGGTTTCTGGCGCTTTTATGCCTGGGGGCACTGATGTTTTCCATGCTTTTGGCCTGGACGCCTTTGAGCGCCACCATGATCCAGGGGGTTCAGGGCCGCTATCTGCTGCCTTTTCTGCCTGCCCTGCTGTTGACCATAAAGAACGACCGGCTGGTGCGGACCGCCGGAAGAGATGGGGGAATCCTCTTTGCGATGGCTTGTATGGATGTGTACGCGATTCTGAGGATTTTCAGTATTGTGTGTTTGAGGGTGTAGCGATGATTTCCCGAATGGCTGTAAATAGAATCAATGTACGGTATCAGCTCAGTCTTTTAGAATATTATGGCTGAGCTGCTGTATTTTACGAAAGTTTTACACACATCTTACTCTTCTTTGGTTTCAGTCTTTTCCATATCTTAGTACCATATATCATGGATGAGTGCAACTGTTTAGGACAGCCTATCTTCTTGCCTGGCCTTGAACGTTGCGATTAAATTGGCTAAAACTCTCCGTTTTGACCCCATTTTAAAAAAAGGGAATTCGTATTCTATAAGTGGAGAAGGAGTGGAGCTATGCAAAAGGACCATAGGATTATAAAAGCGGTCTATGGGGCGAAAAAGGATCCCAGGAAGGCGGACGAGCTGATTCGCAGCTATATTCCATTTATCCGCTCAGAGGCGGCTAAATGCATTTCGCGTGTCTGCACAGAGCAGGATGATGAGTATAGCATCGCCTTGATTGCTTTTCACGAGGCGATATTGGGCTATGAACGGGAGCGTGGAGCGTTTTTGGGATACGCCTCCATGCTGATTAAAAGCCGGATTATTGATTATCAGCGAAGGGAGGCCAGACATCAGGGACAGGTATCGATTTACGCGGAAAGCGGGGAGGATGACCGTACGATTCTGGATGAGATGGCTGATGGCCGGGATCACTATGAGGAGGCGGTTAATCTAGAAGCTACGAAGCAGGAGATTGCGGAGCTTTCGGCGGTGATGGCGCGGTTTGGCGTCAGCTTTTCCGATGTGGCGGATCATTCGCCCAGGCAGGAGCGAACTCTTGAAGCCTGTACCCGGGCGGTCCGCTGGGCGGCGGGGGACGAACTGCTGCTAGAGGAGCTGCTGCGCACGGGAAAGCTGCCTATGGCGCGTCTGGTTCAGGGCTCCGGGGCGGAACGGAAAACCTTGGAGCGCCACCGGAAATACATATTGGCCATGCTCTTAATCCAGACAAACGGCTATGAGATCATCCGCGGGCATTTGAGGCATGTGTTCAAGGGGAAAGGAGGACGAACGGTATGAAATATATGGTAGTGGAGTGCCATCTCAGCTATGCGGTCGTCCTGGGGGAGGACGGCTGTTTCCGCAAAGTGGCGAATATGCGCTATGAACCGGGGCAGATGGTTACGGAGATTTTTGAGATGGAGATGCCGGAAAATACTGGCGCTGGGAAAAAGAAACCCAGATGGGCCTATTATTCCGCCGCTGCTGCCGCCTGCCTGATGATTGCCGCTACGGCCATGTTCCAGGCGAGCAACCGCACCTTCGGCTCCATCTATATGACGATCAATCCCAATATACGGATCGATGTAAATAAAAAGGATCTGGTGGTAGGGCTGGAAGGGCTTAACCAGGACGGAGAGGATCTGATTCGGGGATATGAATACAAACGTGAAGAACTGGACGAGGTGATGGATGATCTGGTAGACCGGGCGATTGATGAGGGATATCTCTATGAAGGAGGAACGATTTCCCTGACCTTGGATGCTAAGGACGATGAGTGGGTGATGGATCACAGCCGGTCGCTGGGAAGGCATTTGGACGATTATCTGGAGGACAAAATTTCGGTTACCATTGAAATTACCGGACAGGAGGATCAGGCCCATCAGGTGATGATCCCGGTAGCCCCGGCATCCGGGGATGACCACTACGATGAAGGGGATTATGGCGAGACGGAAGGGCTTAAACAGACTGTCCCGATACCGCCGCAGACGGCTCCGGCCTCAACCGTCCCCGCGGAAACTGCGCCTCCGGCCACTGAGCCGGTGACTGCCGCGCCGCCGCCAACCACCGCGCCGCCTACAATTCCGGCTCCGCCGCCTACTACCCAGGTTCCGGTTCCACCGAGCATGCCTTCAGGTGACGACGACACAGACTATGACGATGACGACGGCCAGACAGACTATGGCAGCGGTGATGATACAGATTACGACTTTGACGACGATTAAAAAAATTGTTACGAATTTTTTTCTTCGACCCCGGTTTTTTCGGGAGGCCAACGTAATCTATAAATGTAAGATGAAAAAAGAGGACCTCTTCCAAAACACCAAACTATGATGTAAAGGAGAAGCGAGATATGAAGAAGAGATTTGTTTTAGCAGCAGCCCTGGCCCTGAGCCTGTCCCTGATTACCGGATGCGGCGCGAAAGAATCCGCAAAAGAAGCTGTAAAAGAAGCGCCCGCAGTGATTGAGATAGCGGAGGATATGAAAGAATCCACGGCGGAAGAAGCGGCCGGAAGCCTGCTTTTAAGCGTGAATCCGGAGATCGCCGTATTCTATGACCGCGACGGCCTGGTAACGGATGTGGAAGGACGCAATCGCGATGGCCGGGACATTTTAGAGCATTACACTGGGTATGAAGGAAAAGAAACCCGTCAAGTGGTGCGGGAACTGGTGACCGCCATTGGAGAGGCCGGTTACTTTGTGGAGGACATTGATGGAGAAAAGCGCCAGATTACCATTGAGATTGAGACTGGTTCCAGAATTCCCCACGATGATTTTCTGGATGAGGTGGTAGACGATGTCCAGGAATGTGTGAACAGCCACAGCTGGAACAGCCCTGCGGAACCGGCGGGGGAGACAAGGCACGCACAGCCCCGCTACGATGACACGGACTATGGCCCCAACAACGATGGAGTGACAGACTACGCCGACACGGACTACGGCCCCAACAACGATGGGGTGACGGACTACGCCGACACGGACTACGGCCCCAACAACGATGGAGTGACGGACTACGCTGATACGGACTACGGCCCCAATAACGACGGAGTAACGGACTACAGCTACACGGATTACGATGACGGAGATACTAACTACGACGATGGCGGCGATGACACCGATTACGGTGACGATGATACCGACTATGGCGACGACGATTGAGAAAAAGCCCCCTTTAAAGCTGCGCCATGAGCTGAAGCACCGGATCAACCCCCAGGATGATTTGATTGTAAGCGCAAGGCTGAGAAAGCTCTTCCCCCACGACCCCAACGGGGGGCCGGGGGGAAGCTACCGGGTGTGCAGCCTTTATTTTGACACCCCTTCCGATCGGGCCTTAAGACAGAAGCTGGACGGGGTGAACTTTAGGGAAAAATTCCGCCTTCGGTACTATGGGGAAGATACTTCCTTTATCCGCCTGGAAAAGAAGTTTAAGGTGAACGGCCTCTGCGGCAAGCACAGCGCCCCTGTGACAAAAGAGCAGGCAGAGGATCTGCTGGAGGGAAGGATTGATTTTCTGTTAGAGAGCAAAAATCCCCTTCTTGTGGAGCTTTACAGCAAGATGCGCGGCCAGCTTCTGGCTCCCAGGACGATTGTATCCTATGACCGGGAGGCCTTCTGTTTTGGGCCGGGCAATGTGCGGATTACATTGGACCGGAATCTGCGCAGCGGCTTTGACAGCAGGGATTTTTTTAATCCAGGGCTTGTTCATATTCCGGTTTCGGACGGCTTGTCGGTGCTGGAGGTCAAATACGATGAATTTCTGCCCCAGCTGGTGAGGATGGCGGTGCAGGTTCCGGGACGGCAGGCGGCGGCTTATTCAAAATACGCGGTCTGCCGCAGATACGATTAGGAGAATTTACTTATGGCGTTTAACTTCCAGGATATTTTTAAATCAAGCTTTTTGGAGCGCGCAGCCAGCATTTCCCTTTTTGACATGGCCCTGGCGCTGCTTTTATCCTTTGCGGTGGGGCTGTTTATTTTCTTTGTCTACAAGAAATGCTACGCCGGCGTCATGTACTCCGCCAGCTTCGGCGTTACCCTGATTGCCCTGTGTATGATCACGGCTCTTTTAATCCTGGCGGTGACCTCGAATATTGTGCTGTCCTTGGGTATGGTAGGCGCTCTGTCCATTGTCCGCTTCCGCACGGCAATCAAGGAGCCGTCGGATATTGCCTTCCTTTTCTGGGCCATTGCTGCGGGGATTGTGCTGGCGGCGGGATTTATCCCCCTGGCCGTGATGGGCAGCTTCCTGATCGGGGCGGTTCTGATGTTTTTTTCCCGGTTTAAAAGCCATGAACAGCCCTACATCCTGGTGCTTCACTGCCAGGACGGGGAGGCGGAAAAAAGGGCGGAAAGCTTTGCCCGAGAAAATGCGGCCCGGCTGTGCTTAAAAAGCAAGAGCGTGTCCCCTGGACGGGTGGAGTTGAATTTCGAGATGCGCCTGAAGGACGAGGACACGGATTTTATCAATGAGCTGGCAGCCATGCCCGGCGTGCTTCATACAGTACTGGTATCCTACAATGGGGACTATATGAATTAACAGTTCAGGACGTCCTGAACCGTTACAAGATTGCTTATGCTGAAACATAAATATATTGACCGGATCTGCTTGGCCGCTGCCCTTCTGGCAGCGGCGGCAGTGATCTTATTGATGAATGGGGAGGCATGGGGACTGGCTGCCGCATCCTCGTCACCGGGCTATGAAGCCCGTCTTTTTGATTCTTCCAGGGTTCATCAGGTGGAAATTATGATAGAAGACTGGGAAAAATTTCTGGATGAGGCCCCCAAGGAGCAGTACAGTCCATGCACTATTGTGATTGATGGGGAGGCATTTTCCAATGTGGGGCTGCGGGCCAAGGGAAACAACTCCCGCCGCCTGACGGAGAAATACGGCCTGGACCGCTACAGCCTGAAGGTGGAGTTCGATCATTATGAGTATGGCAGCTACTACGGGCTGGACAAGTTTTCTCTGGACTCGTCTTTCCAGGATAACAGCTATATGAAGACCTGGATTACCTATGATATGATGGATTACATGGGAGTCCATACGCCCTTGTGCAGCTATGCCTGGGTGCGTGTAAACGGGGAGGACTGGGGGCTGTTTCTGGCGGTGGAAGAGCCGGAGGAAGCCTTTGCCAGGCGGAATTTCGGGGAAAACTACGGGCAGCTTTATAAGCCGGATTATCGGTCGTTAAATGATGAGAACGCGGACGTGCATCTGCGGTATACGGACCAGCGGTTTGAAAGCTATGACAATATTTTCCGCCATGCGAAATTTAATCCCACGGACGAGGATAAAAAACGTCTGATTCAGGCCCTGCGGATTTTATCCACCGGGGAAAACTTAGAGCAGGCGGTGGAGATCGACCAGGTGCTGCGCTATTTTACGGTGCAGGTGTTTGTGGTGAATATGGACAGCTATCTGGGGAAAACAGGCCATAATTACTTCCTTTATGAGGAAAAGGGACGGATTCAGATGCTGCCCTGGGACTACAACCTGGCCTTTGCCACTTATTCCCTGGGGATGCCGGACCCCATTAACGATGCGGAGCTTTATGTGAATTATCCCATCAATACCCCGGCCAGCGGAGAAATCATGATGAAGCGGCCTCTGTACCACAACCTGATGAAGCACGACGAGTACTACGCCCGCTACCATGGGTATTTTGACCAGCTGATCGCCGGATATTTTGAGAGCGGGTATTTTGAGTCCTTTGTGGAAAAGACCAGGGAAATGATCGCACCTTATGTGAAGGCGGACCCAACCGCCTTTTGCTCCTATGAAGATTTTCAGCTGGGAGCGGATACCATCAGCCGCTTCTGCCTGTTGAGGGCAGAAAGCGCGCGGGGCCAGCTGGAGGGGAGGATTCCATCTACCATAAAGGGACAGCTAGAGGACCGCAGCGCTTTTGTAGACGCCTCTTCCCTATGGCTGCCTGATCTGGGGGAAATCGCAGATTTAAAAGACGGTGTGAGGTAAAATCGTTTGGGCCTTGTATTTCCAGCGCTTACATGATAAAATTGCCAGGTGATGAATACCTCTGGGGCCGGCCCTTTTCGGCCCCGGCAATTTGCGATAAAGGAGCGGAAAATATGGGAAAGATTAAAGTGACCCCCTGTCCCATCGAGGGCCTGTATGTGATTGAGCCCACGGTTTTTAAGGATGAGCGAGGCTATTTTATGGAAACTTATAACCAGAACGATTTTAGGGATGCTGGCCTGAATATGGTCTTTGTCCAGGACAACCAGTCCATGTCCGTGAAGGGCGTGCTGCGTGGGCTTCACTACCAGAAGCAGTACCCTCAGGGAAAGCTGGTGCGCGCTGTGCGGGGGACGGTCTTTGACGTGGCGGTGGATCTGCGCACGAAATCCCCTACTTACGGCAAGTGGTTCGGCGTGATCCTTTCCGCTGAGAACAAGAAGCAATTTTACATTCCGGAGGGCTTTGCCCACGGCTTTTTGGTGCTTTCCGATGAGGCGGAGTTCGCCTACAAGTGTACGGATTTTTACCATCCCGGCGACGAGGGCGGCTTAAAATGGGACGATCCTGAGATCGGAGTACAGTGGCCCATTGAGGAAGGCATGGAGTTAATTATCTCCGAGAAGGATCAAAAGTGGGGCGGATTTAAGGATACCTTCCGCTTCTAAACCAGATAGAAACGAGGAAACGCGGAGCATATGAATTATGTCATTTCTCTTGCAAAGGAGATTGTCCGGAAGCGTAAGATGATTCTGGATTTGTCCAAGGCGGATTTCAGAAAGCGGTTTGTGGGCTCCTATTTTGGCGTGGTGTGGATGTTCCTTCAGCCCTTGGTCACAGTGGCGATTTACTGGTTTATCTTCGGCGAGTACGGCATGAAGACCACGCCGCCGGTGCCAAACGCCAGCTACGTGGTATGGCTGGTGCCGGGGCTGGTTCCCTGGTTCTTTTACAGCGAAGCATTAAACGCCATTACCGGCTGCCTTCAGGAATATAATTACCTGGTGAAAAAGGTGGTGTTCCAGGTGGAGGTGCTGCCCTTAATCAAGCTGACCTCCTGCCTGATGGTCCACGGATTCTTTATCCTGATTATGCTGGCCCTCTACGGAGTCACCGGCCAGCCGTTTTTGGCCACCTGGGTTCAGATTCTCTACTATACCTTTGCGGCGGCGGCCCTTGCCCTGGCCATCGGGTATTTTACCAGTGCGGTGAACGTATTTTTTAAGGATATGGCCAATATTGTGGGAATCTGCCTCCAGTTTGGCATCTGGCTGACGCCGATCATGTACGATGAGGCCATCTTTACCAGCCGTGCTCCCTGGGTGGCTACGGCGCTGAAGCTGAATCCTTTTTACTACATTGTGGCGGGCTACCGGGACAGCATGCTTACCGGCCACTGGTTCTGGGAGCGGCCTACCATGACCCTCTACTATTGGGGCGTTACTATTGTGGTGATGCTTGTGGGGCTTAAGATGTTTAAACGGCTGCGGCCTCATTTTTCAGATGTGCTGTAAGAAACGGAGGGGCAAAAAGGGATGATCCGCCAGATGGAGATTCAGTGGAAGTCGGGGGAGCGCCGGGGAGCGATCGCGGTGCAGGCGGTTTACTCCGCCAGAAAAACCATGGGCCTGGAGGTGAAGCCGGACGGTCAGGTATTTGCCCGCCTGCCTCGCAGGACATCGGACGGGGCGGCCAGGGATTTTATCAAAAATCACAGCAGGTGGATTGTGGAAAAATGGCTGCTGATGGAAGAAAAACGCCGGAAAACTGAGATGCGCCCCAGGCGGGATTACGAGGAAGATCCCGCCCTGGAGCGCATTTACCGTCAGAGGGCAAAGGAGAGGCTAAGGGGCCGGGCGGCGTATTTCGCCCCCATCATGGGGGTGTCTTACGGCTCTCTGCGCCTGAGCAGCGCAAAAACCCGCTGGGGCAGCTGCAGCGGAAAGGGGAATTTAAACTTTCACTGGAAGCTGATTCTGATGCCGCCGGAGGTTCTGGATTATGTGGTGGTCCACGAGCTGGCCCATTTAAAGGAGATGAACCACTCGCCCCGCTTCTGGGCCGTTGTGGAGGCGGTGCTTCCGGACTATAAAGAGCGGCGGCAGTGGCTGAAGGAAAACGGAGGAAGGATTTAAACGGGATCCTGCTCTTCCGATTCGGGAGCGATCAGGGCGATCACCGCCCGCAGGTTCTGCTCCTTCAGCTCTTCCCTGGGGGCTGGGAAGTAGTGCTCCAAAAGGGGAAGGAGAATCAAGGCGGTGATTCCGGCGGTAAAGCCGCCGTTGTAGAGCACCAGACCGCCGTGTATGGCGCTGGTGGCGGTACACATGGAGGCGCAGAAGAAACCGGCCAGGATTCCCGCCCGCACCCCAAAGCGGCCGCATAGGGGGCTGAGGCCGGTAGCGAAGGCCACGCCGTTGATGTAGCTTTGGGTGGAAATGGACCAGCTTAAATCCCGGTCGTGGATGGCGCAGGTGATGACCGTGAGGCAGTAGAGAACCTGATAGCCCAGGACAATGGGCCATACGTTTTTCGGGTGCTGGCCCATGGCGGTAAAGGTCAGGGAAGCTAAAAGGACACCCATGGTAGGGCCGGTAAAGCCGGCTCCCTCCGTCAGCCGGGTGATCAGGTTCAGGTATATGAGAAAGCAGATGCCGCAGATGCCGGTGTTGATGAGACAGGCCGGCATCCCGTATTTTTGGCTGAAATCGCTGGAATAGCCGGTATCCTTTAAAAGCTGGCCATAGCCCTTAAAGCTTCTGTTGTTGAGCAGCCAGCCCACCCCGATACAGAGGGCGAAGAGCAGGCTGAAAAAGGGGGTGGCAAAATACCCGCAGGCCAGTTCAAGATCCGGGTGAAGCCTCCGGCTTTGGGACACGGAAACCACCTCCGGCAGACACATGGTTTTATACATGAAGTTATAGAGAAAGAAGCCTAAAAGGCCGAAGGCAAGGCCGCCGTTGTATAGGTTGTAGCCCTTATGCCACACCTTGGCTCCCGGCAGGATCACCGGCACCACAAAGCCGATAAACACAGAAAATACGAGAACCAGGAAAATCCCATAGGCCGTGACCTCCGGCTTTCCGAAGACATAGTGGCCATGGCGGCTGTAACGGAACAATAGCTCGCTGATAAAAGGGGCGAAGCTGGTGGCGAACATGCAGATGTGAAGATTGTCCTTCAGATTCAGCCTGCGGCTTTTTAAGTAGAGGATGGGGGCCAGAAAACAGGGCCACATATTTAAAAAATTCAGACCGTAAAAGCAGTGGGCGATGACCAGAAAGAATCCCGCCAGGGTATTCACATGGGAGTCGCCTTTTAAACATATCATAAAGACAAAGCAGGCCAGCCCGCAGGCGCCGGCATTGAGAAGGGAGCTGGAAAGGCCGCCGATGGCCACGTAATCCGTCACCAGGGGAGATGGGGTTACAAGGATCAGATAAAATCCATGCAGAACCTCACCGGCTTCCCCGGCATACCAGGCGGCCAGCCCTGCGGCAATGAGAAAAGACAGCGAGAAAAAGAGCGCCATCCCGTTGATGATCTGGCTGCTGGTAACCTGTTTCAGATCGTATTTTTTCATAATACCCCACCCTGCGCTTGAAATTCCAGTTATTGCTAATTTTATATGTAACAGGAATCGGGCCAATTGTCAAGAAAAGCTTTATTTTCAGGCAAAAACCATCTGCCAGGCCACCTCTGCGGCTCCGGATAAAAGCATCACATGGATGGGGTTCATGCGGAAGCGGATTAAAAGCGCCAGGGCTCCCAGGAAGATGAAAAATCCCCTCAGATGGGCGCTGGAAATTAGCCCCATGGCCGTCTGAGCGATGGAGATTCCCTGGGGCCATAGGATGGATACCAGGATGGCCATGCCGGAGGAAGCGATCATGGCGATCACAGCCGGGCGCAGGGAGGAGAGCACATCCTGGATGACGGACAGGTTCCGGTACTTTAAGTAGGCCCATGCCAGGATGGACACTAGGATGCAGGAGGGCAGGACGCAGCCGGCGGTGGCGCAGAGGGCCCCGGCAAAGCCGCCCACCCGGGTGCCTACGAAGGTGGCGGAATTGATGGCAATGGGCCCGGGGGTCATCTGGGAGATAGTGATCAGATCCGTAAATTCCGAGAGAGTCAGCCAGCCGTGAAGATCCACCACCTGCTGCTGGATTAAGGGCATAGCGGCGTAGCCTCCCCCGAAGCTGAAGGCGCCGATCTGAAGAAAGCTTAGGAAAAGCTGAAGATAAAGGCTCATTGTCTGGGGTCCTCCTTTTTCGTTCTCACAACTCTGGTCACAAGGCCAAAGGCTGCCGCTGCCAGGATAATCAGAGCCGCGTTTATCTCCATCACATAGCTGGCCCAGAAGGCGGCACACATCACCAGGATGGAAAGCCACTGCCGCCCTTTTACCAGGCCGCCGGTCATTTCCACCACCACCTGAGTGATCACCGCCGCTACGCCGGACTGCATGCCTCCCAGCATCCAACCCACATAGGCGTTGCTGCGGAAGGCGGTGTAGCAGAGGGAGATCAGGGAGAGAATCACAAAGGGCGGGATAATGGTTGCCAAAACGGAAATCAGCAGGCCGTGGATTCCGGCCAGCTGGTAGCCTACAACGATGGCTCCGTTGACGGCGATGGGGCCGGGGCAGGACTGGGCGATGGCCACCAGGTCCAGCATTTCCTGCTCATCGATCCAGTGAAAACGGTCTACAAATTCCTTTTTCATCAAGGTGATAATCACATAGCCTCCGCCGAAGGTAAAGGCGCTTAAATAGAGGTTGGTTAAAAAAAGCCTGCGCAGAGACGGCTTCATAAAGTCTATACCTGCCTTTCAAGATGTTCTGAATGGTTACATTTCTTCATCAAGAATACGCCTTGTATTATCATATGTAAAATAGTATAATTTTATATAATTCATATGAATTTACTTATGAATATGAAGCTTGAAGGAGGAAAGAAAATGACCATCCGGCATTTAAGAATTTTTCTTGCGGTCTGTGACAGCGGCAGCATGACGGAAGCGGCGGAGCGCCTTTTTATGTCCCAGCCCTCGGTGAGCCAGGCGGTGCGGGAGATGGAGGAGCACTATGGGGTGCGGCTGTTTGACCGGATTTCCAAGAAGCTGTTTTTGACAGATCAGGGGCAGCGGGTTCTGCAGTATGGACGGCATATTGTGTCTTTGATGGATGAAATGGAAGCGGCGGTGGGGGACTGGGACGGACAGGGAATTTTAAAGGTGGGAACCAGCATTACCATCGGTACTTACCTGCTTCCTAAATACGCGAAAGCCATGAAGGAGCGCTTCCCCCAGCTTCAGGTGGAGGCGCTGATCGGCAATTCCGAGCGCATCGAGCGCTGTGTGCTGGACAACGAGATCGATTTCGGCGTCATCGAGGGAGTGGCCCACAGCCCCTATATTGTCAGCGAAAGCTTTCCCGGCGACAGCCTGGTTTTTATATGCCCCAAGGAGCACGGGTTTAATAAAAGAGGGGATGTGGAGCTTTCACAGCTCCAGAAGGAGGAATTTATCCTGCGGGAGAAGGGCAGCGCCGGCAGGGAGATATTTGACGGCCTGGCGGCGGCCCATGAGCTGGATATCCGCATTCTCTGGCAGAGCGCCAGCAATCAGGCCATTATCCACGGGGTGGAGGCCGGGTTCGGCCTGTCGCTGCTGCCTCAGTCCCTGGTGGAGGATGGCATCAGAAATGGAGAGCTGGGAACCTTTAAGGTCCGGGGGCTCTCCATGGAACGGAAATTCGCGGTGATCTATCACAAAAACAAATTCCTTTCGCCGGGGGCTAAGGCGATGGCGGGGATGTTTACTGCCGAATCAATTTTTTCAGCCCTGCCGAATCCGTAATGGTGACAGCCCCCCGGGATAAGGACACATACCCCTCGCGTTCAAAGTATTTCAGCATCCGGGAAACCACCTCCCTGGCGCTTCCGAGATTTTTAGCGATCTGATCATGGGTTGCGGTGATGACTGCGGAGCCGGTTGAACGCCTCTCGTCCTCCAGCCACGCGGCCAGCCGTTTGTCAAAGCTTAAGAAAAGCATCTGACTCATGGTCCAGATCACCTCTGAAAGCTCCTCCGTAGTCCGTTTATAGATAAAATTTTCTACATAAATATTCTGCCCCATAATCCGGTTAAAACCGCAGATGGGGGTGATCAAAAGACGGCTGTTTTCCTGGGCCTCCGCCAGGATTTCAAAGGTGATTTCATCTATGATGCAGGCGGCGGAGAGGGTGCAGATATCCCCTGCGTTTAAGCGGAATAAAGTAACCTCCCGCCCCTCGTCTGACTGGATGTAGATCCGGACCTGGCCGGAGAGCACTAAAAAAATACCCAGGCAGTCCTCACGCTCGCTGTGGATGAAGCTGCCCTTGGGATAGTCTTTGACGGCGGAGCAGGATGCGAACGTGCTTTTCTCTTGATCCGTCAGTTTATCCCAGAAAGGGTAATATTGCCGCAATTGAGTTTCTGCTGCCATAAAATCCTCCTTCCTGCTGCGATTTTAATTATAATGTGAAGCCGACGGAAAAGCAATATTGAAAAGCCTTCCGGATTCCGATATACTGATAATAGAAATTCAGAGAAAGATAGGGGATGAGATAATGGCGCAGATTATAGCGAAGCCTAGCGACAGGGTATTGATTTCGTATCTGGAGGAACTGGAAAAATTGATATATGGGGAGCAGGCCACGGCTCTGGGCGCTCTTCTGCGATCCAACACCGGCCTGAGCCAGGAGATGGAAAACCTGACGAGGGAATTTGCCACCACATTCTGTGGCGGGGATCCGGATCCCTCCCTCCAGAAAATTGAGGAAGTGTTGGAAGATATTCAGCTGGACGGCAGGCCCTTTCCTTTTTTTGAGGACAGCGGCAGGCAGGATGAAGAGAGAAAAAACAAGGATGCCCTGATGGCCTATGCCATGCTAAAAATCCGGGATGGGGTGCTTTACCAGAATTATGGGGATCCCGCCAAGGGCCATGTGGTATGGAAACGCGAAGGAGGGCCGGTGGCCCTGAAGCGAGGGCCCAGGGCACAGGACCAGGAATTGAGGGAAGTGGCTCCCCCCGTGATGCCCCAGGAGATGGGAAGATGGAAAACCTTTGCCAACAAAGTCTTTGGATTTTATGAACAGGACTGGCTGGACTATGAAACAAAGCGTCTTCAGTATGAGGAACGCAGGCGGGCTTATGAGCAGAGAGTGCTGGAGCAGGACGCCAGAACTCAGTATAAGGATCGGGCGAGAGAAGTAAGCCGTACCCAGATCAGCTTCGAAGAGCTCAGGAAGGATATGGCAGAGGCCCAGAAGAAGCTGGAAGAGGGGGATCCGGCCTTCCATATTAATTCCAGAAGATACAAGGATTTCATCAGCGCTTTAAGAAAGGTGAATCAGCTCTGGGATCAGATGGAAACGCCTCAGAACCGCCAGCAGATGCTGAAGGCTTATGATGAGCTTAACCGGGCAGGAGAGGCTTACCTGAGAGAACGGTCCGGTTCCCATGCCACGAAGCTGGGAGCTTTCAGGGCGGAGCAGATCAGAGGTGTGATGGGTCTGCAGAAGCGGGAACGCCAGATTTTGTCGATCGCTCAGGGGGCAGAGCCTAGGACAACGCTGGGAAAACGTGTTGAAAGCGCCAGGCGGATTCAACTCCAAGCGGGAGACGAACCGCTGGCCGCAGTGGGAGCGGCTACCAGCCTCAGGCTCAAGGTCGGGCCGGAAAACGGGCTTAAAGGGCGGGAAGGTTTCTTTACCGCAGATAAGCGGAAGGTCAGCAGCATCGAGGGGATTATCTTGCCAGTCAAGGGGGGCAAGATCCCAGGTCTTTCTCAGTCTGCCAGGGAGAAGCTTGAGCGGCGGATTGGCGGCATGGAGCTGTTTGAGAGGCTGATGGCAAACCAGACTGGAGAAGAGTTTCTCGCCTTTTTCCAGGCAAACGATATGGTTTTGGAGAATGATAAAGAGCAGTGGGAGCAGCTGGCGCACCAGTTGGGACAGGCCGTGACCTTGGCGGAGACGAATCGGCCTGGCGGGGTATTGCAAGCCCAGGACATATGGTCGGTCATTCAGAGACAGGATGGGCTTAACCCTTCCGTAAAAGAGGTTCTTGAACGAAGCTTCCAACATTTCCTCTATGCCCGTGAGATGATTGTTCTGGTAAGCCAAGATCCGGATCTCTGTTGTTCCAATATCAACCGCTTGGTTAGTCATCTGGATTATGAAGATGATTTTGACAGTGATGAAGCCTGGGAGGTGACGGAGTATTTTCAGGAAGTGGCCAAGGAGGCCTTAAGCTTTGTGGTTGCCGGGAATGCTCAGATACCGCCGGACCGGCGCTCTTATTTAAATGAACGGAATATCGCAACATCGGTGATGGCGGAGCTTCTGGGCTGCCGGGATGTGGTTGTCTCATCCGAAAGCGCCTGCCTGAAGCGGGCGAATGGGAAAAAGATAACGGGGATGTTTATGGAATTTGCCCAGGGAATTGACGGGGAAACCCTGGTCGGCGGAATGGAGGAGCAGGAGATCACCGCTCTGATGGAAAATGGAGTATTAAAGCGGCAGGCCGCTGACCTTCAGGCCCTGGACTGTATCTGCGGCCAGATTGACCGCCATATGAATAACGTAATGTTTCAGGTGGATCCGAGAACCGGCGGTATCGTCGGGTTAAAAGGGATTGACAACGATATGTCCTTCGGCTTATCGGACACTACCGCAAAAGGGGGCCACTCTACGCCGATGGGATTGATCCGGGTGGTTAGCCGGGATATGGCGGAGGCCCTGGAGGCCTTGAACCAGCAGGTAGTGGATTACCGGCTCAGGAATCTGCTGTCAGAGGATGAGAGGAAAGCCCTGTGGCAGCGCATCGATGTATTCCGGGAGTGGGTAAAAAGCGGCCAGGTTGAGATTGTGGAAAATAAGGATTGGGCGTCGAAGAAGTGGATGGATCTGGCAGAGGGATACCGCGGGGGAGAAGGGAGAGATTATCAGAATATATTCTATCGGATCGGAGAGTCCCTGGCCCCGGAGGAGGAGAAGCTGAAGATACGGGAGGCGAGAAAATTAGGCTCCACAAGGAGGCAGAGAGAAGAGGCCGTGGCCTATCGCGGCCAGGTTCGCGAGATGGTGAAACAGGGGACTGATTTCGCGGATCAGAGAAACGCCCAGCTGCAGAATGCGTCTCAGCGCCGTGCCCCCAGGGGCGAGAAAAAAACGGTTCAACAGAAGCCGCCCGTCCGCAGCAAATAGATCAGCCGAATCGGAAAGGGACGCTGCTTCGCGGTGAAGACAGTGTCCCTTATAATCTTATGGTTTCTGAATTTTAAGCCTTCGCCCGGGCAATTAACTGCTCCAGCTCAGACATGCGGATCAGGCCGCTGTTCTGAACCGCCAGCTTGCCGTCCTTAAAGAACAGCAGGGTGGGAACGGACATGATGCCAAATTTACTGGTCAGGGCCTCTTCCTGATCGATGTCTACCTTGTAGAAGGCTACATCCTTCATCTGGTCAGCCGCCTGCTCCAAAACAGGAGCCAGCATCTTGCAGGGCCCGCACCAGGTGGCGAAGAAGTCTACTACGACTATGCCGGGAACGTTAGTCTTCTCGTTGAAATTGCCGCTGTTTAAATGTTCTAATGCCATAATTCATTCCTCCGTATCTTATTAAAATAAATATTGATAGTATTTCGCTTTAGCGCCGTGGCTATACTAGGGCAGAAAACAAAGCCTTTCCGAAACCTGGCGGATGTGCTACAATGTACCCACAGTATAGCTCATCCATTTGAGAGATTCTGTGATTAAGTCACGTAAAGGCTTCGCATCTATATATAACAGATAAAAGGGGAAAATGTCAAATGTTTCAATTCAGAAAATCCACGCTTCAGGATATGGACCAGATTGTCCGCATTGCCGAGGAGGGGCGGGCCCTGCTAAAAAGCAGGGGCATCAGCCAGTGGCAGACCGGAAGCTATCCGGACCGGCCGCTTTTTGAACAGGATGTGCAGGAGGGCATCGGCTATGTAGTCTGTGAAGAAGGGCGGGTGGCAGCCATCTGCGCCTTGCAGATAACGCCTGAGGAAGATTACCGCCATCTGACGGAGGGAAGGTGGCTTACTGGGGAAGGAACATTTTACGCTGCTGTCCACCGGGCGGCGGTAGCCCCTGAATGCCAAGGCCGCCATGTAACAACCTTTCTCCTTGATTCGGCGGCAAAAACCGCAAAGGAGATGGGAGCGGCCAGCCTTCGGGCGGATACCCATCCGGACAATATCCCGATGCAGAAATCCCTGGAGCGGGCCGGGTTTAAAAAATGCGGCCAGTTTGTGATCTCAGAAGGCGATGAGGCGGGAGGCATACGGTTGGCTTATGAGAGGCTGCTGTAAGGGCATAAGCAGCCCTCTTAGCCGGGGAAGAAAGGCTGGATTTCCTCTATCTTACAGGTATGTTTTTTGGTTGTCCGGTTATAACTGATTCCCACAGCAAGAATGCGGCCTGTGAATTTCTGTTTCTCTCCTAGTTTGCCATAAAAACGAAGGGCATATTCTTTTTCCTTAATTTGGCGTATGGCCTCTTCGGGGGTGGAATCCACTTTTAATTCCAGGATAATGCCGTCTTCATTTTTTTGTTCCGGATAGAAGATAAAATCTACAAAACCCTTGCCTGCCTTATCCTCGCGTTCCACGCGATAGCGGTTTCGGGCAGACAGATACACCAGATTGACGATCGCGGACAGTTCGGTTTCGTTATTGTAGGATAGAATCGGACTTTCCGTATCGTGGGCCAGGGACAGCAGACGAGCCATGGTTTCTGTATTTCCAGAGAGGGTGGCTTCCAGCATTTTTTCAGATACTTTAGCAAGACGGTGAACATAACCCAGAGAGTCTTTGCTCATTAAAAGCTCCTGGAATTGGGACATCAATTCCTTGTTGGGAATAAACACGCAGCCGTCTTCATAGGTCAGCAGGCCATAAACAACCATTGCGGAGTAGATTTCTTCCTTTGTATTTAATTCCATAGATACTGCGGCATAGGTTTGAACTCTGGCTGCCACCCGTTCTCCTGCAACCATAAGAGCCAAGTCATCCCGGACTGCCTCGATGTTGTTGCGTATATAGTAAAAAATTTCATCATAGGGGCCGGAACTGGTCCAGTAATTTGCCAGCTGGTTATCGGTCAGGGCACAGACTACGGAACGGGGATTGTAGAGCCGTTTCCCGGCAGCCGTATGATATCCGTCGTACCAGCCCCGCAGTTCTTCGCGCGTTATGACAGGATGTTGGGTTGTTTTTTGATATGCCTCATAAAGCCGGTCTACCTCTTGGTCAAGGAAGCCAAAATATTCCGAGTATCTGATTTTAGTGGCCATATCATATTCCACAAACATATTTAGCTCAGAACCGCTGGAATATTTTATAATAGGCAGTATGCCTGTCATATACACCAAATCCGCATAAATCTGATCTTTAAATAAATTTTTTAAAAAAAGAAGATATTTCCCTTTTTCCTGCTCCGTGGCAAAGGGAAGATGAAAAATGGCATCCCACTCGTCCAATATAAAGATAAAGCTATGGCCGGAAGCGTCATAAATTTTTTGGAAATTATCCCATAAAGCCGTGCTGGCCTTAAGCTTTAAGGCAGGCCAGGATTCAGCTAGCTCCTGATACAAGCCATCCTGCACCCGCTCCATATATTCGCTGTAATTTTGGCAGTCTTTTGACATCCGGCTAAAATCGATGTAAATAATATCATGCTGGTTCAAATGCCTCATGCAGGCTTCGGACTTTGAGATCTCTAAGTCACGGAACAGATCACCGCATCCAGAGCCTTTGCCGAAAAATGCGCCGACCATATTCGCCATCACCGTTTTGCCAAAACGGCGGGGGCGGGTGATGCAGATATATTTCTGATTATCATCCATACTTTGGACTAATTCTGCCAACAAACGGGACTTATCTACAAAAAAACGGGAAGCAGACATTTTCTTGTAGGCAGCTGCCGGAGCAGATGGATTTAAAAACATTCCCATGCTAATTTTCTCCTGTTGAAAGCATTCTTTGGAAACCGATGGTTATATCATCATTATAGACAGTTTCCGCCTCGAGCACAAGAAAAAAGTGCCGCAAAAAAAAGGTATTAAAATTCCAGGTTCTATGCTATACTACACTTACTTTGTATCATCAAAGCAAGGAAGTACGGAAATGTCTAAGAGAAAAGAAGAGCAGAACCTGGCGATCCAGGTGGAAGATGTGACGAAGATTTACCGGCTGTATGAAAAGCCCATCGACCGCTTAAAGGAAACCGTCAGCGTGACACATAAAAACTATCATCGTGATTTTTACGCATTAAATGGGATCTCATTCCAGGTTAAGAAGGGGGAAACGGTGGGGATTATCGGGACCAATGGTTCCGGAAAATCCACTATATTGAAGATTATTACGGGAGTTCTGACGCCTACAACCGGAACCGTAAAGGTAGATGGAAAGATTTCCGCCCTCCTGGAGCTTGGGGCGGGCTTTAACATGGATTATACCGGCATCGAGAACGTGTATATGAACGGCACCATGATGGGCTATACCCGAAAGGAGATGGACGCCAAGCTCCAGGACATCCTGGATTTCGCGGAGATCGGGGATTTTGTGTATCAGCCGGTGAAGACCTATTCCAGCGGTATGTTTGTACGGCTGGCTTTTGCGCTGGCTATTAATGTGGAGCCGGAGATTTTGATTGTAGACGAGGCTCTTTCGGTAGGGGACGTATTTTTCCAGTCCAAGTGCTACCGGCGGATGGAGGAGATCCGAAAGAGCGGCACCACCATTCTGATGGTAACCCACGATATGGGAAGCATCATTAAATACTGCGACCGGGTGGTGCTCTTAAATAAGGGAGAATTTATCGCCGAAGGAAAGCCGGGCCGGGTGGTGGATATGTATAAGAAGATCCTGGCGGGCAAGCTTGAGGCCCTGAAGGAAGAACTGCGGCTGGAGGAAGAGCGGAAAAACGCTGATACAGGCCAGGAGAGCATCGAACTTTCCGACTTTTCCGGAGGAATGGATCTGGGCGGCAGCGGGGATAAAAGGACACTTATGCGGGATAAGCTGACCATCAACCCGGACCGGACCGAGTACGGCGACGGACGGGCGGAGATCTACGATCTGGGGCTTTTGGATGAGCGGGGAAATGTGACCAACCTGCTGCTAAAGGGGGAGATGTTTACCATTCGGGAGCGCATCCGTTTTCACGCCGCCCTGGAAGCGCCGATCTTTACCTACACCATTAAGGATAAGAAGGGGACGGAGCTGACGGGCACCAATACCCTCTATGAGGGAGCGGATATTAAGCCGGTGAAGGCGGGGGACTCCTATACGGTGGAGTTCACCCAGAAGATGAACCTTCAGGGCGGGGAGTATCTGTTAAGCATGAGCTGTACCGGCTTTGAGCAGGGGGAGCATGTGGTGTACCACCGGCTTTACGACGTGACCAGCATTACCGTCATTTCCAATAAAAATACCGTGGGGGTCTATGATATGGAGTCCCAGGTAAAGGCAGTGAAAGAGGAAGGACAGGAGGAAGAAGGATGAATCTGATATTGCTTTCCGGAGGATCCGGCAAACGGCTGTGGCCCCTTTCCAACGAGATCCGCTCCAAGCAGTTTGTGAAGGTGTTGAAAAATGAGGAAGGCCAGATGGAGTCTATGATCGAGCGGGTGTACCGGCAGGTGCGCCAGGTATCGCCGGATTCCACCATCACCATTGCCACGGCCAAGGCCCAGGTTTCCTCCATCCGCAATCAGCTGGGGGATGAGGTGGACATCAGCATCGAGCCCTGCCGCAGGGATACCTTTCCGGCCATTGCCCTGGCGGCGGCCTATTTGCGGGATGTAAAGGGGCTGGGCGTAGAGGAGCCTGTGGTGGTCTGCCCGGTGGACCCATATGTGGATTCGGATTATTTTCAGTCCTTAAAGGAGCTGGAGGAGCTGGCGGCGGCAGGAAGGGCCCGGCTGGTGCTGATGGGCATTGAACCGGACTGCCCCAGCGAGAAATACGGCTATATTATCCCCAGGGGTAAGGAGCGGGTCGACCAGGTACTGACCTTTAAGGAGAAGCCGGATACGGAGACGGCGAAGGAGTACATCCGCCAGGGTGCTTTGTGGAACGGCGGGGTATTTGCCTTTAAGCTGGGATACCTGATGGAAAAGGCTCATGAGATTCTGGATTTTACTGATTATCAGGATTTGTTCGACCACTATGAGGAGGCGAAGAAGATCAGCTTCGACTACGCGGTGGCGGAGAAGGAGCCGGATATCGCGGTGCTGCGCTTTAAGGGGCGCTGGGAGGATCTGGGGACCTGGAACGCCCTCACCGGCCAGATGGATGAGAAAATCTACGGCAGGGGAAGTTTGGATGAAGCCTGCCGGGGAGTTCACATTGTGAATGAGTTAAATATCCCCATTCTCTGTATGGGCCTAACGGATGCGGTGGTGGCGGCCAGCCCGGAGGGGATTCTGGTGGCCGCCAAGGAGCGCTCCGATTTCTTAAAGCCCTACGCGGAGGCCATTACCCGCCAGGTGCATTTCGCGGAGAAATCCTGGGGAGAATTCTGTATTGTAGACGTGGAGAAGGAAAGCCTGACCATCCGCTTAACCCTCCTTGCGGGGCGCAGCATGAGCTATCACAGCCATGAGCACCGGGACGAGGTGTGGACGGTTCTTTCAGGAAGCGGACAGGTAACCTTAGACGGGGCCAGACGCCAGGTGGGGCCTGGGGATGTGGTGCGGATTCCGGCAGGCTGCCGCCATATGGTAAAGGCAGATACCCGCCTGCAGATGATCGAGGTGCAGCTGGGACAGGAGATCAGCGTCCACGATAAACAGAAATATGAAAGCAGGGAAATGTAAAAATGCAGTATACAGAGATGGAAAAAGCCTATAAGCGATGGCTGGCGGAAGCTACGGAGGACACGGATGTGGCCCTGGAGCTTCAGAAGATGGAGCAGGACCCGGAAAAGATTACAGACGCCTTTTACCGCAGCCTGACCTTTGGCACCGGTGGATTAAGAGGAATCATTGGAGCGGGGACAAACCGCATGAATATCTATACCGTAGCCCAGGCGACCCAGGGGCTGGCGGACTATATCCGGGAAACCTTTCCTAGGGATCAGTGGAGGGCGGCGGTAAGCTATGATTCCCGCATTAAATCCCGGCGTTTTGCCAGGACGGCGGCCCAGGTTCTGGCAGCCAATGGCATCAAGGTTTATGCCTTCTCGAGATTGATGCCCACCCCCTGCCTGTCCTTTGGGGTGCGCCGCCTTTCCTGCGCTATGGGAATTATGATTACATCCTCCCATAACCCGGCCAAATACAACGGCTACAAGGTCTACGGCCCCGACGGCTGCCAGATTACCAGCCAGGCGGCAAAGGGGATTTCCGAAAAGATCGGACGCCTGGATCTGTTCCGGGATGTGAAGCGGATGGAATTTGAAGAGGCCCAGGAGCGGGGGATGGTTTCCTATATCGGTGAGGAGACGGTCACCGCCTATATGGAGGCGGTGAAGGCCCAGTCCCTTTTAGGGGAGGATACGCCTGCCTGCCGGGATCTTCCCATCGTCTACAGCCCCTTAAACGGCACGGGACTGGAGCCTGTTACGCGGGTGCTAAAGGAGATGGGCTATGAAAATGTCCATCTGGTGAAGGAGCAGGAGCAGCCTGACGGCACATTTCCCACCTGTCCCTATCCCAATCCGGAGGTGCCACAGGCCATGGAGCTTGGCATTGCCCTGGCAGAAAATCTGGGGGCGGAGTTTATGTTTGCCACCGACCCGGACTGTGACCGGGTGGGAATCGCCGTAAAGTCTGCGGAGGGTGGATACCGGCGTCTTTCCGCCAATGAGACGGGGCTTCTGCTGTTTGATTATGTCTGCGCCAGACGCCGGGCGATGGGAACCATGCCAAAGACGCCGGTGATGGCAAAAACCATTGTTACAACTTCCTTGGCGGAGCCCATTGCGGCCCATTACGGGGTGCAGGTGGTGAACCTTCTGACGGGGTTTAAATATATCGGCGAGTATATCGGAAGGCTTGAGGCGGAAGGACGGGAGGGGGATTTTATCTTTGGCTTTGAGGAGAGCTGCGGGTACTTAAGCGGAACCTACGTCCGGGATAAGGATGGGGTAAACGCCGCCCTTCTCATCTGCGAGATGGCCGCCTATTACAAGGCCCAGGGGATTTCATTGGAAGAGAAGCTGGGACAGCTTTACGAGGCTTACGGGTACTGCCTGGATACCCAACGCTCCTATCAGTTTGAGGGAGCGGCGGGAGCGGAACGGATGGAGCGGATTATGGAAGCCTTCCGCGAGAGCAAAGGAGTGATCCGGGGACTTGAAATTGCCGGTATGGTGGATTACAGCCAGGGAGTGGACGGACTGCCCAAATCCAATGTGCTGAAGTTTTTGCTGAAGGAGGGCGGCACGGTGATCCTGCGCCCCTCGGGAACGGAGCCAAAGCTGAAGCTTTATTTATCCCTTTCCGCCAGAAACCGGCAGGAGCTTGCCCTTTTGGAGCAGAGGACAGCAGAGGCTGTGGAGCGGATGATGGAAGGCTGTTAAATGACGAGAGGAACAACCATGAGTGATATAAGCTACGAAATCCTGGATTTGTTTAAGAAATACGGAAGCAGCCGACAGGGCGTGGAGGATGCTCTGAGGGCGGACCACAGAAGCCAGGTGCTTTACGCCCTGGATGAGGGCAGGGAAAATCTGCTGGAATGGGTGGAGTTTTCCGGGGAGGACCGCATTCTCCAGATGGGTTCCGGCTACGGGGCTCTGACCGGGCTTTTGGCCTGCCGCTGCAAAGAGGTGACGGTTGTGGAGGATCTGGATGAGAACGCCCAGGTGAACCGTCAAAGAAATGAAGGGAAGGGAATGATCCGGTTTCTGAGGAGCCTTCCTTTGGAGGAAAAGGGGGGCTTCGACTGGGTGATTCTCTGTGGTCCTGAGAAGGAAAAGGGGCTGACAGACCAGCTTCAGGCCTTGGCACCCTTTTTAAAGGAAGATGGCTGCCTGGCGCTGGCCTGCGCCAATGGGCTGGGACTGCCCTATCTGTCCGGAGCGCCTGCTCCCCAGGAGGAAGGCTCGTTCAGCCTGAGCCAAGTGAAGGAGGCTCTTTTGGCGGCAGGGCTGGGATATCAGGAATTTTACTATCCGATGCCCGATTACCGGCTTCCAACCTCCATCTTCTCCCGCCGATACCTGCCTGGGGCAGGGGATCTGGAGAGTCCCGCCGTTTCCTGGGAAGAGAAGCGCTACGCCTGTCTGGATGAGGGAAAGGTATATGGGGAGCTGCTGTCAGAGGGAGCCTTTGGGGCCTTTGCCCCTGCTTTCCTGGTAATCGCTTCCAGGGAGAAACATCTTCAGAAGACAGTCTTTGCCAAGTACAACCGCACCCGGAAGCCGGAATTTCAGATCAGTACCAAGATTTTGGAAGAGGACGGCAGGCGTTTTGTGGTAAAAGAGGCCCTGAAAGAGGAAGGAATCGCCCATGTCCGCTCCATGGAAGATAAGTTTCGGAAGCTGAGAGAGACTTCCGGCTTCGCCCAGCCCTTAAAGCCGGAGATTTCCGGGGACGGACGGCAGGTGCGGTTCAGCTTTTTGCGGGGACAAACCCTGGATCAACAGCTGGCGGAGCGGATCGGGGCCGGGGAAGATGCGGTTTCGGTGGTAAAGGAGGCCCTTGAGAGCGTCCTGGGCCATCCGGAGGAAAAGGAGACTGCCTTTTTAGTCACTCCCGCCTTCGAGGAAGTCTTTGGCCAGGCCCCGGAGCTTACGGGGGCGGCCTCCTGCCAGTTGACCAACCTGGACGGCCTTTTTGAAAATGTGATGGAGACGGAGAATGGGCGTTTTCTCATTGACTATGAATGGGTCTTTGACTTTCCCATTCCGGCAGGTTTCATCCGCTGGCGTCTGCTGCACTACTTTTATACCCGCCACTGGGGCTGTCTGGGCGGAACTGAGGATGAGTTTTTGGGAAAATTTGGCCTCAGCCGGGAGCTTCAGGCCGTGTATGAGCGGCTGGAGCAGTCCTTTCAGGCCTATGTCCACGGGGACGGGAACCAGGGATATTTAGCTAATTACAGCCATCCGGTGATCACCCTTGAGGAGCTGAAAAAGCGGGATCAGGAGCTGGACCGAGCCAGAGACCGGATTTTGCAGCTGCAGGCGGAGGTGGAGGAGAAGAACCTTCAGATCCGCAAGGAGCAGGAGGTTCAGCGTCTGACCAACAACCATGTGGCGAACCTGGAGGTGATTATCAAGGATCTGCGCCACGAGGTGGACGAGGTAGGAAAGCTTGCCACCTATTTAAACCGCCATGAGGCCCTGATCTTTAAGGCCCGCAGGAAGCTGGGGGTTCAGGTAAACAAGGCCTTCCCCAAGGGTACCCGCAAGCGGAAGCTATTAAATTACGGAATCAATACGGTAAAGCATCCCATCCGCTACGGGAAGCTTTACGCCACCCCAGAGGGACGAAACCGCATTAACGGGGATTTTCAGATCGGGGACGCCTATTTGAAGTATGGGCGCCTTGTATTTCCAAGGACAGAGGGGGAGCCTGTGGTTTCTATCATTATCCCCTGCTACAACCAGGTGGCCTACACCTACGCCTGCCTTCGGTCCATCCTGGAGCATACAAAGGATGTGTCTTATGAGGTGATCATCGCCGACGACGTGTCCACCGATGCCACGGCGCGGCTGGGCCAGTATGTGGAGGGCCTTGTGATCTGCCGCAACAAAACCAACCAGGGCTTCTTAAAGAACTGCAACAACGCGGCGAAAAAAGCCAGGGGCAAGTATCTGTTTTTCCTGAACAATGATACCCAGGTGACGGAAGGGTGGCTTTCCGCCCTGGTTGATCTGGCGGATTCAGATCCCACCATCGGCATCGCGGGCTCCAAGCTGGTTTATCCTGACGGACGGCTGCAGGAGGCGGGGGGCATCATATGGAGCGACGCCTCCGGCTGGAACTACGGTCGCCTGGACGACCCGGAGAAGCCGGAGTACAATTATGTGAAGGAAGTGGACTACATTTCCGGGGCCGCTATTTTGATCCCACGCAAGCTGTGGGAGCAGATCGGCGGCTTTGACGAGCGCTTCGCCCCGGCCTACTATGAGGACACAGACCTGGCCTTTGAGGTGCGAAAGGCGGGATACCGGGTGGTGTACCAGCCAAGATCCAAGGTCGTCCACTTTGAGGGAATTTCCAATGGAACTGATGTAAACGGCACAGGCTTAAAGCGCTACCAGGTGGAGAACGCGAAGAAGTTTAAGGAGAAGTGGGCTGAGGAATTAAAGAGCCAGTGCGTCAACGACGGCAATCCCAATCCCTTCAGGGCCAGGGAGCGCAGCCAGGGCAAGAAGATTATCCTGGTGGTGGATCACTATGTGCCCACCTTCGACAAGGACGCCGGCTCCAAGGCTACCTATCTGTATATGAAGATGTTTCAGAAAAAGGGCTTTGTGGTGAAATTCCTCGGGGACAATTTCCTTCACGAGGAGCCCTATACCACAGCTTTGGAGCAGCTGGGCATCGAGGTGCTCTACGGCGACTGGTACGCTGCGGGTATCTGGGACTGGCTGAAGAAAAACGGGAATGAAATCGCCGTCGCCTACTTAAATCGGCCCCATATCGCCACCAAATATGTGGATTTCATCAAGGATTACACCAAGATCAAGGTGATTTATTTCGGCCACGACCTTCATTTCCTGCGCTTAAGCCGGGAATATGAGCTGGACGGAAAGATTGAAACCAAGCGGGAGGCGGATTACTGGAAGTCTATGGAATTTTCCATGATGTACAAGGCGGATATGTCCTACTATCCATCCTTTGTGGAGATCGACGTGATCCATTCCATTGATGCCAGCATCCGGGCGAAAGCCATCTCCCTCTATGTGTACGATACCTTTAAGGAGAAGCTGAACGAAGACTTTGAGAAGCGGGAGGGGCTTCTGTTTGTGGGCGGTTTCGCCCATCCGCCAAACGCGGATGCGGTGCTGTGGTTCGCCCGTGAGATTTTCCCGGCCATCCGAGGGGAGCTGCCGGATGTGAACTTCTACGTGGTGGGTTCTAAGGTGACGGATGAGATCAAAGCCCTGGAACAGCCCGGAAACGGCATTGTGATCAAGGGCTTTGTCAGCGATGAGGAGCTGGAGCGGCTTTACGCTACCTGCCGGGTAGTGGTGGTGCCCCTGCGCTATGGAGCCGGAGTGAAGGGCAAGGTGCTGGAGGCCCTCTACAACGGCGCACCGGTGATCACCACCTCCATCGGGGCCGAGGGTATCCCCTTTGTGGATCAGGCCCTTAAGATCGAGGATACGGCTCAGGGCTTTGCCGCCGCGACCACAGCCCTCTATCAGGATCCTGAGGCCTGCCGCAGGATGTCTAGGGATACCCAGGAGTATATGAAGAAATATTTCAGCCTGGACAGCGCCTGGGAGACGATTCGGGAGGACTTTACCGTATAAAACCACTGTCAGGAGAAGAGAGCTATGCCATTTAGCCATGTGTTTGCCGTCTGCGCCTACAAGGACTCCCCCTATCTGGAGTCCTGTTTAAAATCCCTTCGGGCTCAGACGGAGCCTTCAAAGATCATTCTCTGTACCTCCACCCCCAGTCCCTTTTTGGAGAAAATGGGGGAGAGGTACGGGATCCCTCTTTATGTCCGGGAGGGGGAGAGCAATATTAAGGACGACTGGAATTTCGCCTGGGAGATGGCAGAGGGGGACTTTGTGACCTTGGCCCACCAGGATGATCTGTACCATAAGAATTATACGAAAGAATTGCGGGCGGCTGCGGAGCGTTTTCCGGATCTGACGGTATTTACCAGCGATTATGTGATCATTAAGGGGAAGAAGCTGATTACCGCAGACCGGATGCTCTGGGTGAAGCGTTTCCTCCGCCTGCCCTTAAGGGTTCCGGCCCTGAATCACCTTAGCTGGGTGAAAACCCTTCCCCTGATGCTTGGAAATCCCATCTGCTGCCCGGCCACCACCTACTGCAAAAAGCGGCTGGGGGAGCCTCTCATCCGCTCGGACTACCAGTTTGTCTTAGACTGGGAGAATATGCTGCGGCTGGCCCAAAGCCCGGGCCGCTGGGTCTGTATGGAGCGGCCCCTTTTATACTACCGGGTTCACGACGGGGCGGCCACCAAGGCATGTATGAGGGATCACCGGCGGGAGCGGGAGGAACAGGAGATGTTTGAGCGGTTCTGGCCCCGTCCCCTTGTGGAGCTTTTGATGAAGGGCTACCGGACCGCTTATAAAGAGTACGATTAAAGGAGGCGGAGCCATTGGAGAAGAAAGGAGAGTGGAAGGATCACCTGATTTTGATGGGAATCCTTCTGGGGGCCGCTTTTTGGCTGAACCGGGGAATCGAGATTAAAGGCCTCTATATGGACGATTTGTACCTTTGGTCCTGCTACGGGGAGCAGAGCTTTTTCCAGTATGTGTTTCCGGTGGGGAGCACCCGTTTCCGCTTTCTTCACTATCTGGCTGCCTGGCTGGAAATGATGATTGTAGGAACCCATGTGGACTGGTTCGTGCCCATCAATATCCTGTTAAACGCTATGGTTTCCTGGACTATGTATCATATGGGAAGGAAGCTTTCCGGCTCCAAGGCCGTGGGATTTTTAATCGGCCTTATGTATCTGGCAAGCCGCCTGGCCTACTATCAGATCGGCCAAGTGCTGGGGCTGATGGAGACCATGGCCCTGTGGATGGGCCTGGGGATTCTCTGGTATCTGTATCGGTATCTGAACGAGGATGGACAGGAAGGGCGCTTTCTTGGGGCATGCACCCTGTATTTTGGCGTCTGCTTTGTCCATGAGCGCTATATGGCCCTGTTCCCCCTGCTCCTTTTGGTGCTTCTGATGAAGAAGGCTAGAAAGCCCCTTCTCTGGGGAGCGGCCCTGGGCTCCTTCCTGTTTATGCAGCTGATCCGCCTGATGGCCATCGGCACCGTGATGCCTGCGGGAACGGGGCGTACCCAGGTGGCGGAGACATTTTCCCTGGGGGAAGCTTTCCTCCACGCCCTCAGCGAGATCGCCTATGTGTTCGGGATTAACGCGGGGCCAGATTACTTAAACGGCTGTCCATGGGAGCAGAATCCCTTAAGCGTAAAACTCTTGGTGCTGGCGGCGGATTTTTTGGTGGCGGTCCTGGTGATCGGCTTTTTGTTTCACCTGCTCCGGGAAAAAGATAAGGCCAAAAGAGGAAAAATGCTGGCAAATACGGCCCTTTTTGTGACCTTTATCGGCCTTACCATCGCGGCGGCCTGCGTGACCATACGGGTAGAGATGCGCTGGATCTACATTTCCCTAGCGTCCTCCCTGCTGTTTATGGCCTATCTGTACGGGGCCCTGGCGGGAGAGAAAGGGACAGCGGGTTATTTAAAACGCATCCTTCCCTGGGGGGTGGTACTGGCGGGCTATGTGGCCCTGATGCTTCCCGTGGAGCTGTTTATGCGGGCCTACGCCTTCCCCCATATTTACTTTTTCCCGGAGCAGTCCAGGTACAATTCCCTGGCGGAGACGACCTATGAGAAATATGGGCCCATGGAGGGAAAGAGCGTGTATATCATCGGCAACAGTTATCAGGTCAGCGATTTCACGGCGGAAACCTTTTTCAAGGTATTCCAGAAGGAGAACCGGACTGAACAGCTGACCCAGGTGCAGTTTATTGATTCGGTGTGGGATTTCGGCCTGGTGGACGAGAACATGATCATTCTCCAGGAGGACCCGGACCATGACCAGTATATCGATATTACGGAAGCGGTTCGCACCATGAAGCTGGATACGGATTACGGCTACTATTATAAGGATCATTGGCTGGACGAGCGGGGAAGCCTTACGGTGATGGCCGGGGCCCAAGGGATCATTGAACTGGAATTTATCTTCCCAGGCGTCATGGAAGGCGGCGAAGAGATTACCATTACGGTGGGCGATGAGAAGACCCAGGTGGTTCCCCTGACTGCCAGCACCGTGAAGACCCAGATCCAGGCGGAGCCCTGGGAGCGAGTGCAGCTGACCTTTTCCTGCAATTTCTACAGCCAGAACGCCACGGAGCAGAGAAGCGAGGACTGGCGGCTGGCGGTGTTAATGTTCCCGTCGGCGTATTGACGGGCGGGCAGTGAGCGAAGACGAAACAGGAGATAAGAAAATCATGGAAAAAGAAAGGCTTAAAAGTCTGATTTACATCATACTTCCGGTTTTGGGAACCGTATTTGTGTGCTGGTATATTACCCAGGCCACCTGCGATGTGGTCTACTCCGACTACATACGGCTGGTGAACAGCTACCTGCCCGACGTTTACGACCTGAAAAAGTTTCTGGTTCCCGATGTGCTGACCAGGATTCCCATTAATTACCTGGAGCGGATCATCAATGTGGAATTTTTCGGCTTTTCCGTAACCCTGGACCGGATGCTGGGGGCCGTTGGCTTGGGGCTTGCGGGCCTGGTCTTCGGCGCTTACTGCAAAAGGCGCAGGCTGGGGCTTATGTGGTTTGTGATCCTCATGGCGGTGATGTTCAGCCTGAACAAATGGGAGATGATTACCAACGGAAGCGGCTGGGCCCACTTCGCGGCCTTCGCGGGATTTTACTACCATGAGCTGGTGCTGGACCGCTATTGGGCCGGGGAAGGGAAGAAGGGAGACGCTGCCCGGCTGTGTGTTCTCCCATGGCTGATCATTCTGGGGGCCGCAGGGCCATACGGGGCCAGTTATGCGGCGGTTCTGGTGGTTTCCTACACCTACTGCCTGATTCGCAGCCGCCAGAAGGGGGAGAAGCAGGAGGAAAAATGGTATCTCATCTGGTTTTTCTGCGCCCTGATTCCCTTGCTCCTCTACATCCTCAGCAATTCCTACGTGATCGAGGAACACGCCGGTGACACGGGACGGCCTCTGTGGGTGATTCTCATGGACAATCCCACCTTTCCCATCCGCTTTCTGCTGAAATCCTTTGCAGGCATTCTGGTGGGAGGCGAGGAGCTGACTGCCTGGATGGACGCGGGCCTTCTCAGCAACAAGGCCTGCTACGGGCTGGGGGCATTCGTTATCTGCGGCTACCTGGCGGCCCTGTGGGTGAATATCCGCTGCCGCCTTTACGAAAAATACCTGATGCCTATGATGCTGCTTTTGGGCGGCGGCCTGAACCATCTGCTGGTATTTTTGACCCGGTATATTTTTGAGAAGGAGTCCTATGCCCTGAGTTCATCCCGCTATACCTTACAGTTTCAGGTGGGGATCTTCGGCATTCTTTTGACCTTTGCCCTGGCCCTCCAGATCGAGAAGCGTTTCTGGATCGTGGGACGGGCCCTAGCGGCCATATTCGCGGTTGCAATCCTTTTGGGAAATGGTTATACTACTTATCATGAGCTGGAAATGGCTCCTTACCGCAAGGAGTGGTTTGAGGCCCGGGCAGAGCGGGCCCTTGAGGTTCCAGAGCTGACCGATGAGGAGTTTGAGGCCCAGGGGGACGAGCTGGCGGACTTTTTTGAGTACTGGAATGGAAATGAAAAAATCAGGAACGCATATCAGATTTTGCACGACAATCACTGGAATGTGTTCCGCAGTCAGGAGGAAGAATGATGAAGGTGGTTATCTTGGCCGGCGGATTCGGGACCAGAATCAGCGAGGAAAGCCATTTAAAGCCAAAGCCCATGATCGAGATCGGGGAAAAGCCCATCCTCTGGCATATTATGAAGTATTACTCGGAATTTGGCTTCCACGACTTTGTAATCTGCCTAGGCTATAAGCAGTATGTGGTGAAGGAGTTTTTCGCGGACTATTTTCTGCACACCTCGGATGTGACCTTCGATTTGGCCAACAACCGGATGGAGGTTCACAATAATTACGCAGAGCCCTGGAAGGTAACCCTGGTGGATACGGGGCTTAATACCATGACCGGCGGCCGGGTCAGGCGCATCCGCCCCTATGTGGGGGAGGAGCCCTTTATGCTGACTTACGGGGACGGAGTCAGCACCGTAGATCTGAAGGCGCTGCTGGAATTTCACCGCTCCCATGGAAAAACGGCCACCATTACCACGGTAAATATCGGCCAGATGAAGGGCGTGCTGGATATCGACGAGAACAATACGGTGCGCTCCTTTCGGGAAAAGGATGAGAGCGACGGCGTGCTGATCAACGGCGGCTTTATGGTGTTAAATCCGAAGATTTTTGATTATCTGGAGGATGATACCACCGTATTTGAGCAGGGTCCCATGCGGCGGCTGGCGGCGGAGGGAGAGCTGAAATCCTTCTACCACGATGGCTTCTGGCAGTGTATGGATACCCAGCGGGAGATGAAGAAACTGGAGAGCTTGTGGCAGTCGGGCCGGGCCCCATGGAAGATCTGGAAGGACTAAGGATATGGATTGGAAGACATTAGAGGAATTTTACAGAGGAAAACGGGTGCTTGTGACCGGGCATACGGGCTTTAAAGGCTCCTGGCTCTGCCGAATTCTGGCACTGGCCGGGGCCCAGGTGACGGGCTACAGCTTAAAGCCGCCTACATCCCCCAGCCTCTTTGAGACGGCGGGTATCGAAAAGGCTGTGTACAGCGTCATCGGAGACGTGCGTGATTTGGCCTATTTGAGGAAGGTATTTGAGGAAGTCCGGCCCCAGATCGCCATCCACCTGGCGGCCCAGCCCATTGTGCGGGATTCCTACAAGGATCCGGTCTATACCTATGAGACGAATGTAATGGGGACAGTTCATGTGCTGGAGTGCATCCGGCAGACGGACTGTGTGCGCTCCTTTTTGAATGTGACCACCGATAAGGTTTACGAAAACCGGGAGTGGGAGTACGGCTACCGGGAGACGGATCCCTTGGATGGCTATGATCCCTATTCCAACAGCAAGTCCTGCTCGGAGTTAGTGACCCACAGCTACAAAAAGTCCTTTTTTGAGGACGGCCGCTGCGCCATCTCCACCGCCCGGGCGGGAAATGTGATCGGCGGCGGGGACTTCGCCAATGACCGCATCATCCCCGACTGCGTGCGTGCGGTGAAGGAGGGGCAGCCCATCGGCGTGCGCAATCCATTTTCCACCCGCCCTTATCAGCTGGTGCTGGAGCCCCTGGGAGCCTACCTGGAAATCCTTAAGGGCCAGTGGGAGAATCCTGATTTGCAGGGCTATTATAATGTGGGGCCGGAAGATCAGGACTGCATCACCACCGGGCAGCTGGTGGATCTCTTTTGCCAGAGCTGGGGACCCGAGGCAAGGTGGGAGAACCAGGCTGTGGGTGGGCCCCACGAGGCTAACTTTTTAAAGCTGGATTGTTCCCATATAAAGAAGATCTTCGGCTGGAAGCCCAGAACCGGTGTCCGGGAGGCGGTGAAGGAGACGGCCTGCTGGTATCGGACCTGGTTAGAGGGCGGGGATGTGCTGTCTTTGATGGATGAGCAGATTCGGAGCTTTTTCGAAAAGACGCCGTCAGATTTATAACAGTCCGGCAGATCTTTGAAATCAAGCGCCTGCTAGGCGCGGAATGGAGATTACTATGTTTGAAAATAAAACCGAGGCCCAGGCCAGGAAAGAAATCCTGGAGCTGGTGGCGGGCTACTGCGAAGCCTTTCATAATCATAAAAAGCCCTTTGAGGAAGGAGATCGGATTTCCTACGCCTCCCGCGTCTACGACAGCCGGGAGATGGTAAACCTGGTGGACAGCTCCTTGGATTTCTGGCTGACTGCGGGGCGTTATACTGATGAATTTGAGAAAAAGATGGCGGAATACCTGGGAGTGAAATTCTGCTCCGTTACCAATTCCGGATCATCCGCCAATCTGCTGGCCTTTATGGCCCTTACATCCCCGCTGTTAGGGGAGCGCAGAGTGAAGCGGGGGGATGAGGTGATCACCGTGGCCTGCGGCTTCCCCACTACCGTAGCGCCTATGATCCAGTATGGGGCGGTTCCGGTGTTTGTGGATGTGACCATCCCTCAGTACAATATCGACGTGGACGTGCTGGAAGCGGCTTATTCTCCCAAAACTAAGGCGGTGATGATTGCTCACACCCTGGGAAATCCCTTTGACTTAAACGTGGTTCTGGCCTTCTGCCGTCGCCATAACCTTTGGCTGGTGGAGGACAACTGCGATGCCCTGGGAAGCCTTTACACTGTAAAAACGGAAAATGGGGAGGAGACGAAGCTGACGGGAACCATCGGAGATATTGGCACCTCCAGTTTTTACCCGGCTCACCACATGACCATGGGCGAGGGGGGAGCGGTCTATACCAATGATCCGCTGCTCAATAAGATCGTCCGCTCCTTCCGCGACTGGGGACGGGACTGCGTCTGCCCGCCGGGACAGGACAATACCTGCCATCACCGTTTTGACCGGGTTTATGGTGAACTGCCTTTAGGCTATGACCACAAATACGTCTACTCCCATTTCGGCTATAATCTGAAGGTGACGGATATGCAGGCCGCTATCGGCTGCGCCCAGCTGGAAAAGCTGCCTTATTTCACCCAGCGCCGCAGGGAGAACTTCGCCCGTTTAAAGGAAGGCTTAAAGGGAACAGAAGGACAGCTGATCTTGCCGGAGGCCTGCCCCGGTTCCGACCCCAGCTGGTTCGGCTTCCTTATCACCTGCAAGGAGGGCGTGGACCGTGGAAAGCTGGTGGATTATATTGAAAGCCACGGCGTTCAGACGCGGATGCTTTTCGCGGGAAATCTGACTAAGCACCCCTGCTTTGACCTGCTGCGTCAGGAGGAAGGAAGCTATCGCATCTGCGGAAGCCTTAAATGTACGGATCGGATTATGGAGCAGACCTTCTGGCTGGGGCTTTATCCCGGCATGACGGAGGCCATGATCGACTACATGGCAAAGACGGTGCGGGAAGGACTGAAAGAGGTTTAAGGAGACGGGAACGCATATGGAATATGATATGGAGGCGGTCCATGAGGCCAGCCTGGAAATTTTAAAGGAGATTGACCGCATCTGCCGGAAATACAAAATCCGTTACGGCCTGGACGCGGGCACTCTCATCGGGGCGGTCCGCCACGGCGGTTTTATCCCATGGGATGACGACGCGGACGTGGCCATGACTAGAAGCCAGTACGAGGCCTTCCGCAAGGTGGCGGGGCGGGAGCTGCCGCCTCATATGGAGCTTGTGGAGCCGGACAGTTTCAGAGGGGGAAAGGCATTTTACGATTTCACCCCCCGTATTATTTATCAGAACAGCCGCTGCCACGAGGATACGGAGGAGATGGCCTTTTACGAGGGGAAGCTGAACCATATCTGGGTGGATATTTTTACCATTGATCGGCTGCCGGCGGGGAAGCTTGGAATCTGGTGGACGAAATTTCTGCAGAAGGCGGTGTACGGCCTGGCCATGGGCCACCGCTACCATCTGGACTATGGGAAATACAGCCTGCTCCACAAGATTTTTGTGGGGGGCCTGGCCACGGCGGGGAGGCTGATCCCCATGAAGGTGATTTTCCGGCTCCAGGACGCCATCTCAAAAAAGGACCGAAAGAGCAGGGGAAGGCTGCGCTATTACAGCACTTATCAGCCGGATTTTATGTACGTGACGGTGGACAAGGACTGGTGCGACCAGGTGGAGGATATGGACTTTGAGGATACCAGGCTCATGGTTCCAAAGGGCTGGGATCCCATTCTGACGGAGGTTTATGGCGATTATATGAAGCTTCCGCCTAAGGAAAAGCGGGTGCCGACCCATTCCACCCGCCAGATTCAGATTTGGCGCTGAGGGCGGCAGTAAGACGAGAAAGGAAGTAGCAGGAAGGGATGGACAGGAAACGAGTATCGGTTGTGGTATCCGTCTACAATGAGGAAAAAGCCCTGGGGGAATTTTACGCGGAAACTCTAAAGGTGCTTTTGGGGCTGGATTGGGACTATGAGCTGGTCTTTGTCAACGACGGCAGCAGGGATGGGAGCCTTGAAATTTTAAAGGAGCTGGCAGGGGAAAACCACAGGGTCAAGCTGGTCAGCTTTTCCCGCAATTTCGGCCACGAAGCGGCGATGATCGCGGGGCTTGACTACAGCACAGGAGATGTGATCATCTGTATGGACGCGGACCTTCAGCACCCGCCGGAGTGCATTCCGGAGATCTTAAAAAAGATCGAGGAAGGCTTCCATGTGATTACCATGGTCCGCACGAAGAACCGCTCCGCCGGAAAGATCAAAAACATCACATCCTCCGGCTTTTACTGGGTGATTAACCATATTTCCGACGTCCATCTGGAGCCAAACGCCTCGGATTTCTTTGCGGTCAGCAGCCACGCAGCCCGGGTGTTAAGGAGCAATTACCGGGAAAAGGTGCGGTTTTTGCGGGGGTACGTGCAGAACATCGGCTTTGCCCGTACAAACCTCACTTACGAGGCCAGGGCGCGGGTGGCGGGGGAGAGCAAATACAGCTTAAAAAAGCTGTTTACATTTTCCATCAATACCATACTCTGCTTCTCCAATATGCCTTTAAAGCTGGGGATCTACGCGGGGATCTTCTCCGGGCTTTTGGGCCTGGGGGTGATGATCTACACCCTTTTTACCAGAGGCGGCGCGCCCAGCGGCTACGCCACCATCGTGGTGTTGATCTGCTTTATGTTCGCCATGATGTTTTTCCTCATTGGAATCATCGGGGAATATATCGCAATCCTTTTCACAGAGTTAAAGGATCGGCCGGTGTATATTGTGGACGAGATGAGGAATCTGGACAATGGCCAGGGCCAATCATAATTTGAAAGAAAAAGCATCCGGAGGGGTGCTTTTTTCCCTTTAGAGATGCTTTACAAAAACTTCAGATTTCCTTCCGTTGACAATTCAGGCCAAATGTGGTTTACTTTATAAGAGTGACAGGTTGTCATGATTGGAGGGAGCGATGATATGCCAACCCAGCGTTTTTTGAATTTAAAGGAGGAGAAGCGCAAGGCGATTTTAGACGCCGCCGTTCACGAGTTTTCCAGGACCTCCTACTCCGGCGCTTCCATTAACCGGATTATCAAGGAGGCGGATATTTCCAGAGGCAGCTTTTACACATATTTTGAGGATAAGGACGATCTTCTGGGCTGTCTCATCAGCGGTTTTAAGGAGAAGTGCCGCAGACGGATCTTAAAAGAACTGGATCAGTGCCAGGGAGATCCTTTTGAGACGGCCTGCAGGCTGTTAAAGGAGATTATGGAGGACGAGAAGTCCGGGGACGCTTACGCCTTGTATAAAAATTCCCTGATGGAGCTGAATATGGTGCATCAGAACCAGCTGCTGGGGATGGAGAATTTCGGTTCTGGCGGCGAGGAACAGCTGGCCTTTCTTCGGGAGCTGCTGGCCCGCATGGACCGAACCTGTTTCCCGGTAGAAGATGAGGAAAGGGCGGCCTGCCTCTTAGAGCTGATGTTTGTGATCGCGGTCAAGGCGGTTACCGCATACTATATGGGTACGGCGGGAGAGAAGGAGATTTTAAGGTCAGCTAGAAACCAAATGAATATTTTAAGGAGCGGGGCATTTGCTTGAGGCCCCGGAAGCAAAAAGGAGAGATCATCATGAAGGAATACAGAAAAAGAGCAGCCCTGGCCCTGGCAGCCCTGATGGCGGCATCGGCTCCGGGGGCAGTTTTCGCGGCGGATCATCCCGACGAACGCTTTGAAAAGCCGGAGGCTCCCCGCCCGGACTATAACCAGGATTTAAGCCCTTCCTTTGCCTATTCGGAGGAAAAGTGGGCTTCCCTGCGGGACAATGTGATGGAGTACGGGGAGCTGGCGGACCTGATCCATGAGTATAACCCCACGGTGCGCAGCAACCGGTCCTCTTATAATGATATGAGGAATAAGGATTTGAATGATGTTTATGACGAGCTGATGCAGGACGTGAACGATATCTGGGATATGGCGGACGATGCGGCGGCCAACGATGATTTTATCACAGAAGCCAGCCGAAATTTCAGCGCTAATTCCTTGGCCCAGCAGGCGGACAACAACTACCAGGATCCAGAGATGCAGAAGCTCCAGTACGACCAGACGGAGGCGAATCTGGTTTATCAGGCCCAGCAGCTGATGAGTACCTACGAGCAGGCGGGCTATAACCTGTCCTATCTTCAGAATACAAAGAGCCTGCTGGAAACCCAGTACAACGTCGTCCAGGCTCAGAGAAACGTAGGCATGGCCACGGATACGGACGTGCTGAACGCCCAAAAAAGCGTCCAGGATCAGGAGGCTTCCATCCTCTCCGCCCAGAAATCGGCGGATAACGTCCACCGCCAGCTGTGCCTGATGCTGGGCTGGCAGGCGGACGCCCAGCCGGAGATTAAGCCTCTGCCGGAGCCGGATTTAAGCCGCATTAACGCCATGAACCCCTCTGCGGATCTGGCAAAGGCAGTAGCCAACAATTATGACGTCCGCTACAACACGAAGAAAAAGGACAATGTCACCACTCAGGAATTAAAGGAATCCGTCCAGGCCACCATCGACAACGCGGCGGATACGGTGGCCCGCTCCTTAAACAGCCAGTACAATACGGTGCTGACCGCCAGGGACGCCCTGAACACAGCTCAGTCCCAGCTGGTATTAGCCCAGACCAATTTAAATACAGCCGCCGCCCAGCTGGCAGTGGGGACCATCACCCAGGCGGAGTATCAGAGCAGTGAGAACAGCCTCCAGTCGGCAGAGAACGGAGTCCGCTCCGCCAAGCTTCAGCTTCAGCTGGCCATGGACGCCTATGACTGGATCGTCAATGGACTGACCCTGTCCAATTAAGGAAGGAAGGGATTCGGATGAATAGACAGAAAAAAAGAAAAGACGCCTTTCTCTGCCTGGCCCTTGCCGGCGTTCTGTGCGCCGCGGCGCCAGGGGCGGCATTGGCGGCGGAGACAGAGGGGCTGACGCCGGAAATAAGCGCCAGGCTTGAGGATAACCGGATCGAATATGACGAATGGTTTGACCTGCTGAAATACAAATACGGCCCCATCCGCAGCGCCTATGAGCAGATCGAGTCCTCCATCGATAGCAGCGGGGCCATCACCCTGGAAACCAGCCTGCTGGCGGACGACCTGATGCGCCAGGCACAGGAGCTGGAGGATTCCATGTCAGGACTGCCCCAGGAGGAAAAGGCCGCCTTAAGGGCCCAGGCAAACGGCTTAAAGTCCCAGGCGCGCTCCACCCGCAGTACCCTGTTTTTCAGCAATCAGCAGATGGAATCCTCCCGCAAATCCGCGCTGCGCACCATGGATCGCTCCACCAGGAGCGTAGTTTACCAGGCCGAAAGCCTGATGAACCAGTACGAGCAGCTCCTTTCCCAGCGCCAGATCGTGGCCAAATCCGTGGAACTGGCCCAGAAGGCCAGGGATCTCCAGGTTCAGATGGAAGCCCAGGGCATGGCGGTGGATGCGGACGTCCTCTCGGCAGCCGCCCAGCTGTCCAGCGCCCAGGATCAGTTATCGACCATGGACAACGGAATCGCCAGCCTGAAGGGCGTGCTGTACAGCTTCGCCGGGGTGAGCGAAGGAGAGAATCCGGAGATCGGCCCGGTGCCCGGGGCAGATCCGGCGGCCATCGCCTCTATTGATTTAGAAGGGGATTTAAACAAGGCGGTGAACAACAACTCCAACGTAATCTCCATGCGAAGCGGCGGCAGCTCCCAGAGCGTGGTAGAGCAGCAGCTGGTGAAATCCACCACTGTCAAGAAAAATAAGCTGAGGGATACGGAGTATACCGAAAACCAGGTGCGCTCCAATGTCCAGACCCTCTACGACGATATTCTGGAGAAAAAGGCCCTCTATGATTCTGCTTCCACCGCTTGGCAGAGCGCCCAGAATACCTGGAACGCCGCCCAAGTCCAGAGGCAGACGGGGATGTTGAGCGATATCCAGTATTTGCAGCAGGAGCTGGCCTATCTCCAGGCCAAGTCCGGCATGGAATGCGCGGACCTGAACCTGCAGCAGTCTATGAGAAGTTATGAGTGGGCGGTAAAAGGCGTGGAGGTATCCGCCCAATAGAGAGGAAAACAGGCGAAAGAGGAAAGCTTTAACCGGCTTTCTTCTTTTTTGGTTTAGAAAAATAAGCTGAAAACGGCAAGAAACGTCAAAATATTACAAAAAACTTGAAGTTAATAAAAAATTGCAAGAAAAAAGTAAGAAAATTAGAAAATCGTCTTGCGTTATTAAAAAAACAGTGTTATCATTTTAGTATCAGAAATATAATATTCTTGAGGAGCGTGGTAACGGTTTCAGTTTTGAAACGAGGTGATGTTATGTTGATGCGGCAGGTGGATCTGAAGGCGATGGCGGTACGGCCCATATCCATATCCTATTTAATTCAGACGGCGAATCAATTTGACTGCGATATCTATGTGATGAGCGGCAGCAAAGAGAGCGCCAATGTGAAGAATTATGACGAGGTGAAGAAGTTCAAGATGAACATAAGTCCCCTGTTTTTCTATTTTAAGGGGAGCGATGAGGGTGCGGCCAGGGATCGGATCGGGAGTTTGTTTACATTAGGTTGAGAAAAGGCAAAGGAGCATTGGAGAAAGGACATGCAGTGTACATAATAAAAGGGGAGCCCGCATAATTTGAGGAAGGTTCTCCTTTTTATATGTCCTTGACTTATAAGATATTATCAACTACAATTTAGAAAGCATAGTTCCGGGAGAGGGAGCCGATGCTTTCATTTTTTTGTTTTTTACAGGTTTAAAGCAATCAGAGGATACGGAATGGGAATTATTAAAGCGACGAAGCTGATTTTTGAATATGTCAGGCGGGACGAGCAGGATCACATAGAAGAGGTCAAGCGGGCCATCGACGATGTGGACGTGGACATTAAAAAAGGGGATTTTGTAGCTATACTGGGTCACAACGGTTCCGGGAAATCCACCTTTGCCAAGCAGATCAACGGGATTCTTATGCCCACAGGCGGCACAGTGCTGGTATCCGGCATGGACACTCGGGACGAGGATCATATCTGGGATGTGCGCAAGACCGCAGGGATGGTGTTCCAGAATCCCGACAACCAGATTATTGGAAATGTGGTGGAGGAGGACGTGGGCTTTGGTCCGGAGAACCTTGGCGTTCCCACCGATGAGATCTGGAGGCGGGTGGACGAGAGCCTGGAAGCGGTGGGGATGACCGCCTTCCGCCTCCAGTCCCCCAACAAGCTGTCCGGCGGCCAGAAGCAGCGGGTCGCCATCGCCGGGGTGATGGCCATGAAGCCCCAGTGCATTATTCTGGACGAGCCCACCGCCATGCTGGATCCCAATGGCCGCAAGGAAGTAATCCGCACGGTTCGGGAGCTGAACAAAAGCCAGGGCGTGACGGTGCTTCTCATCACCCACTATATGGAGGAAGCCACCTGGGCAGACCGGATTATTGTGATGGACGACGGGAAGATCGTGATGGACGGAAAGCCAAGAGAGATCTTTTCAAAAGTGCGGCAGCTGAAGGAATGCGGACTGGACGTGCCTCAGGCCACGGAGCTTGCCTATGAGTTAAAGGAGGCGGGGATGCCCCTTCCCGAGGGAATTTTAAGCCGGGAAGAGCTGGTACTGGAGCTGGGAAAGATTTTTGGCTGTCAAAAGAAAAAGGGAGAAAACCATGTCGATTAAAGCAGTTGATCTGTGCTTTACCTATGGCGCTGGGACAGCATTTGAGCAGCAGGCGCTAAAGCATGTGAATTTTGAGATACAAGACGGAGAATTTGTGGGCCTCATCGGCCACACCGGCTCCGGCAAATCTACGCTGATCCAGCATCTGAACGGCCTGGAGCGGGCCACCAGCGGCCATATTTACTACAATGGCGAGGATATCTACGGGGAAGGCTATTCCATGAAGGAGCTGCGCAGCAAGGTGGGGCTGGTGTTCCAGTATCCGGAGCACCAGCTTTTTGAAGTGGACGTGCTTACCGACGTCTGCTTCGGCCCCAAAAACCAGGGACTTTCAGAGGAAGAGGCGAAGCAGCGGGCAAAGCAGGCCCTGGCTCTGGTGGGCATGGGGGCGGAATTTTATGAGCAGTCGCCCTTTGAGCTGTCCGGTGGCCAGAAGCGGAGGGTGGCCATCGCGGGAGTTCTGGCTATGGAGCCGGAGGTCCTGATTTTGGATGAGCCCACCGCCGGGCTGGACCCCAGAGGCCGTGACGACCTTTTAAATAAGCTGAAAGCCCTTCACGAGGGCCGGGGATTGACCATTATCCTGGTATCCCACAGCATGGAGGACGTGGCCCGCTTCGCGGACCGCCTGATGGTGATGAACCACGGGGAGAAGGTTTTCGACGGCACGCCAAAGGAAGTGTTCCACCATTACAAGGAACTGGAAAAAATCGGCCTGGCCGCGCCCCAGATTACCTATCTGGTTCATGACCTGAGGGATATGGGGCTGGAGATTGACCCGGATATTACTACGGTGGAAGAGGCAAAAAAAGCGATTTTGAAGCTGTACTGCAATATTGGAGATGTACAATGTTAAGAGAGATTACGCTGGGACAATATTATCCGGTGGATTCGCCGGTTCACCGCCTGGACCCCAGAACCAAGCTGTTTGGGACCATGGTGTATATTATTTCATTATTTATAGCGGAGAATTTCTGGGGCTATCTGCTGGCGACGCTTGCGCTGGCCTGTGTGATCCGCCTGACGAAGGTTCCCTTCGGTTTTATGGTCCGGGGGTTAAAGGCGGTTTTAGTGCTGCTGCTAATCAGCGTTAGCTTTAATTTGTTTCTGACGCCGGGAGAGGCGCTGGTACAGTTTTGGATTTTTCGGATTACCAGGGAGGGATTAAGTCTCGCCTTTTTTATGGCCCTGCGCCTGATCTACCTGGTCATCGGTTCCTCGGTGATGACGCTGACCACCACCCCCAACCAGCTGACCGACGGGCTGGAGAAAAGCCTGGGATTTTTAAATAAGGTGGGAGTGCCGGTTCACGAGGTTTCTATGATGATGTCCATCGCCCTCAGGTTTATCCCCATTCTAGTGGAGGAGACGGATAAAATCATGAAGGCCCAGATGGCCAGGGGAGCGGATTTTGAATCCGGAAACCTGATCAAGAAGGCTAAGGCCATGGTGCCCCTTTTGGTGCCCCTATTTATCTCTGCCTTCCGTCGGGCTACGGACCTTGCCATGGCCATGGAAGCCCGTTGCTACCGGGGCGGGGAAGGACGCACGAAGATGAAGCCCCTGCGCTACCGGAAGGGGGATCGGATCGCCTACGGCCTGTACGTCCTTTACCTGGCCGGGGTGATCGGCCTTAAGATCGCTTTTTAAAGGAGGAGCAAATGCGCAGGATTCGCTTGACAGTGGCATATGACGGTACAAATTATCACGGGTGGCAGATTCAGCCCGGCGTGGTTACCATTGAGTCCGTGCTGAATGAAGCGCTTAGGGATCTTTTTGGGGAGGAAATCCAGGTGATCGGGGCCAGCCGCACGGATTCCGGGGTTCACGCCAGGGGAAATGTGGCGGTTTTTGATACGGAGAGCCGGATGGCGGCGGACCGGGTCTGCTTCGCTCTAAACCAGAGGCTGCCCCAGGATATCCGGGTGCAGGATTCCTGTGAAGTGCCTTTAGACTGGCATCCCAGAAAACAGCGATGCGTCAAGACCTATGAATATAAGATACTGAACCGAAGGATGGAGCTGCCGGATGCGCGGCTCTATACCTATTTCTACTATTATAATCTGGATCTGGAGCAGATGCGCCGGGGAGCGGCCTATCTTTTGGGAGAGCATGATTTTAAGAGCTTCTGCAGCGCAAGGACGCAGATCGAGGATACGGTGCGCACGATTTACAGCTTGGAGATTTCCAGAAATCAGGAAGATGTGGTTACCATACGGATTAAGGGCAGCGGCTTCCTCTATAATATGGTAAGAATCATTGTCGGCACCCTGCTAAATGTGGGAAACGGCCACACAGAGCCCCAGGAGGTTCTAAGGATCCTTGAGGCCAGGGACAGGCGGGAAGCCGGGCCTACCGCTCCGGCCAAGGGACTGACTTTAATCGGGATGGAGTACGAAAAAACCCCTTGACAGGATGAGAAGCTGCGGATATAATGACATGGTGTGTACTGAAATACGCAGTATTTTTGGTGCGCAAAAGCTGATTTACAGCAACCACAGTCAATATTACAGGAGGTGAAAGGAATGCCCACATTTAACCAGTTAGTAAGAAAGGGAAGACAGACCAGCGTTAAGAAGTCTACCGCTCCGGCTCTGCAGAGAGGATACAACTCTTTACAGAAGAAGGCTACGGCTGCTTCCGCTCCTCAGAAGAGAGGCGTATGCACCGCAGTAAAGACTGCTACCCCGAAGAAGCCTAACTCTGCTCTGAGAAAGATTGCCAGAGTTCGTCTGTCCAACGGCATCGAGGTAACCAGCTACATTCCCGGAGAGGGACACAACCTTCAGGAGCACAGCGTTGTGCTGATCCGCGGAGGAAGAGTTAAGGATCTGCCCGGTACCAGATACCACAT
>CALWQV010000013.1 GCA_944383785.1 uncultured Enterocloster sp.
GGCTTTCCGTCGTCCCCGATGACAATGCGGGAGGCAAAGCCGTCGTCCAGCATGTAGTCGTAGTAGCAGAGATCATCCTGGGACATGACAAAGGGCTTCTTGCCTTCCGGAAGCATAATTTTCCCATATACAAAGCCGGGATTTCCATTTTCATCCGTTTGCTCATAAGCGATATCATGAAGGCGGACCAAAACATAATCCCTTTCATAGAGGGCGTCGAGAATCCGCAGAAATTCATCCTTGGTGGTCATGACGGAATTATAGCCCTTGGAATCCGCGTCGCCGTCAAAGGCCTTGGCGGTATCCATAATCAGGGAGTGGAAAAATACGTGGGTGATCTGGGAAGGATCCGCCTCCACCAGGGTTGCTTTTGTCTGCTGATAGCGGCCAATGGCCTCCTGCCCCCGGAAATCAGAAGCTGCCTCCTGGTCGCCCTCGATCAGCTGGATCGCCTGATCGTAATCATAACCTGCGGCCAGCCGGTCCGCTTCAAGAATCAGCTGGCTGACCCGGTCCTCGACGGGGGACTCCGTATCTGAATCCGCCTCCGGTCCGGATGGGGCCCCTGGGTCAGGGGATTCTGTCAAAGGGGATTGGAGGGCGGCGGCCGGAACCTCATCCTTCTGGCCGGAATCCTTCAGATGTCCCAGGAAGCGGCTGGCAATGAAGATGCCGCCGCCCAGAAGGATCGTTAAAACAAATAGTACGATAAATGTGGGTAGATGTCTGGAAAGCCGGCGGAGAAAACGCTGATTTTTTCTGCGCCGGTAATCGTGTCTGCTCATTTGTAAAACCTCATTTTAATATAATAGTAGATTACTATTTTAACACAAAACCATCGGAGATGGTATAGGCAAGCGGGATTTCTTTTCAAAAAATAGGAATTGAATTATGGAGGGGAACGTGGTATCTTTAAGGTGGCCCCGGAACAGCTTCAAAAAGAACGGTATCTGAGGGAAATTTTAGATAAAAAGGAGAAGCGTGACCTATGGAAGAGCTGAAGAGAGATCCGAATTGTGCGTACTGTATGCAGGGAGAGCTGGTGGCAAAGTTTGCTTATCCGGTTTGCCAGATGGATACGGGATTTTTGTATGTGTTTAAGGAGCAGAGCAAGAAAGGCCGTGTGGTTCTGGCCCACAACAAGCATGTCAGCGAGCTGATCGATTTGACCGATGAGGAGAGAAATGCTTTCTTTGCCGATGTGGCCAAGGTATCCAGAGCCGTTCATGCGGTTTTCCATCCCGACAAGGTGAATTACGGCGCTTATGGAGATACGGGCTGCCATCTTCATTTCCATATTGTTCCCAAATACAAAGGCGGGGAAGAGTGGGGCGGAACCTTTGAAATGAACAGCGGACGCACCATTCTGACCGATGAGCAGTATGAGGAAATGGCTGAGGCGCTGCGAGAGGCTTTAAAGGAACTGTAATTCAGGAACCAGGATGCCGCCGCGTCCCTGATGGTTTGGGAGAGAGCTGTCAGAGATGAGGCGGCCTTTTTATAAAGCGAATACTTTTTCCGAAAACGGCGTAGACTTAAATGATAGAAGGTTTTGGGGAGAAACCGTGATGAGAAACAAGTTATGCGCTTTATTTCTGGCGGCCCTTATGTCCCTTTCGCCCTGGGCAGGCCGCCTGCCCTTTACGTTTGCTGTTTTCGCCCAGGAGCCAGTCGCCCTGTCCGCGCCCAGCGCGGTTTTGATGGAGGCCTCCACCGGGCAGGTCATTTACGAGAAAAGCGGGGATGAAAAGCGCAGTCCCGCCAGCATCACCAAGATCATGACGCTGATCTTGATTTTCGACGCCCTGGAGAGCGGAAAGATTCAAATGACCGACGAGGTGGTAACCAGCGCTTATGCCAAATCCATGGGCGGTTCCCAGGTGTTTTTGGAGGAAGGGGAAATCCAGACGGTGGAAACCCTGATCAAGTGCATCGTGATCGCTTCCGGCAATGATGCCTGCGTCGCCATGGCAGAATACATAGCGGGAAGTGAACCGGAATTTGTCCGCATGATGAATGAGCGGGCCGCAGGCCTGGGGATGGAGCAGACGAATTTTGAGGACTGCTGCGGGCTGACGGATTCCCCCACCCATGTGACCAGTGCCAGGGACGTGGCGGTTATGAGTCGGGAGCTGATCAATCATTACCCGCAGATTCACAATTATTCTACGATCTGGATGGAGAATATTACCCATGTGACGGCCCAGGGCGCGAAGGAATTTGGCCTTGCCAATACAAATAAGCTTCTGAAAATGGCGAATTCCTTTGAGGTGACGGGCCTTAAGACCGGCTCCACCTCCCTGGCGAAATACTGCGTGTCCGCTACTGCCGAGAAGGACGGGATACGGCTGATCGCGGTGGTGATGGGAGCGCCGGACTATAAGGCCAGATTTTCCGACGCTCAGCAGCTGTTAAATTACGGCTATGCCAACTGCCGCCTTTACGAGGACACAGACCCGCCGGCATTGACGTCGGTTCCGGTAAAAGGCGGGGTGAAGGATCAGGTACAGCTGGCCTACAGCGGCGTTTTTTCCTATCTGAGCTTGTCAGGCGAGGATTTATCCGGTATACAGCGGGAGGTGAAACTGGCCCAGGATCTTAAGGCCCCGGTGGAAATCGGGCAGAAGGCGGGGGTGCTGGAATATACCTTAAACGGCAGGGTGATCGGCAGCATCGATATTGTTTCAAAGGAAGCAATTGAGCGGGCGGGATATTTGGATGAGCTAAAGAAGCTGGCGGCTGGATGGCTCTGCTGAGGGCGGATACCGGAGGCGGACTCTATTAGAAAACAGCAGGAGGAGAAGGATGGATACAAATTTTACATTAAGAGGCGGCATCGTGATGCCGGCCATTGGATACGGAACATATAAAGCGGCGGATGGGGAAGACGAGAGCCACATCCGGATGGCCCTTGAGACGGGATACCGCCTTTTAGATACCGCTTCTTTTTATGGAAACGAGTATCTGGTGGGGAAGGCCATGAAGGAAAGCGGAATTGAGCGGAAGGATATTTTCCTTACCACAAAGGTGTGGAAGGCGGATCTGGGGTATGAAACAACGCTAAAGAGCGTGGAATGCTCCTTGAAACGCCTTGGAACCGATTATGTGGATCTGTGCCTGATTCATTGGCCCAAACCGGCTCCCTTCGCAGATTACTGGAAGGAGCTGGACCGGGGAAGCTGGAGAGCGCTGGAAAAGCTGTGCCGCCAGGGCCTGATCCGCGCCATCGGGGTCAGCAATTTCCTTCCCCATCACCTGGAAGCATTGATAAAAGAGGCGGAGATACTGCCGGCGGTGGATCAGCTGGAGCTCCATGTGGGCTATATGCAGGAGGCTGCCGCAGCTTATTGCAGAGCCCATGGAATTGTCCTTCAGGCATGGAGCCCTTTGGGACGCCGCCGCGTGATGGAGGACCTTTCTGTGGTTCGTATGGCGGAAAAATATGGGGTGACTGCGGCCCAGCTGCTGCTGAAATTTCTCCTCTCTCTGGATATTGCGGTGATTCCGAAATCCTCCACCCGGGAGCGGATGGAGGAGAATCTGAATCTGCCGGATTTTGAGCTTGCGTGGGAGGATCTGTCTTTCCTGCGCTGCCTGCCCCAGAGCGGATGGAGCGGAGAACATCCGGATCTGGCGAGGGTTCCGGTTTAAGGTGCTCTAGGAAGCCGCCTTTTTGGAAAATTGTGTGGTCACAAGATCCTCATAGGGGACCCGTTCAGGCAGCTCGCCCGCCTCTTCCAGGATATTCTGCAGGAGGTTGAAGCTACTTTCCTCAAAAATCGTGTCTCCTTTCCAGGTGTCCTGGGCCTTGTAGCGCTGGATGATGGCGGTGATATTTTCCAGAGGCGTTTCTTTAAACTGTGGCTGGATGGTTTTGGCGATTTCTTCAGCCGAATGGGAATTTACGTACTCCAGCCCCTGCTGTATGGCGTTGGTAAAGGCCTGGATGAGCTCCGGATTTTCTTCCATAAAGCTTTTTTTTGCGCTGTAGGCGGTATAGGGGACGTAGCCGGAATCGGTGCCTAAGGAGGCTACCACGTAGCCCTTGCCCTCCATTTCCAGGCTGGTGGCAAAGGGCTCAAATTCTACGGTATAGTCCGCTTGGCTGCTGGGAAAGGCGGCGGCGGTCAGCCCGAAGCTTATGCTCTGGTCAATGGTCAGGTCGTTTTTGGGGTCAATTCCGTTTTTCTTTAAGATATATTCGAAGACCATCTGGGGCATGCCGCCGGCGCGCCCGCCCAGCACATAGGTCCCTTTCAGGTCTTCCCACCGGAAATCGGGGGCTGGGCTGCGGCTTACCAGGAAGTTTCCTGCCCGCTGGGTCAGCTGGGCGAAGTTGACGGCATAGTCTGCGGAGCCGTTGGCGTAGGTGTAGATACTGGCCTCTGAACCCATAAAGCCGATATCCGCGTCGCCGGAGATCAGGGAGGTCATGACCTTATCGGCCCCAGCGCCGTTTACCAGGGTCAGGTCGATGCCCTGGTCTTCAAAGTATCCCAGTTCAATGGCCGCGTACTGGGGCGCGTAAAAGATGGAGTGAGCCACCTCGCTGAGGGTGACAGGGGTAAGCTGTGCTTGGCCGGAACTTCCTTTGCAGCCGGACAGGCACGCGAGGGCCATAAAGCAGGCCGCAAGGACGGAGGCTGTTGGTTTCATATACGGAAATTTCATATAAAAAATTTCTCCTTGTGAAGTTTTTCGTCTCACATTAGTATATTGCTGGGAATAGCTGGGGGTGAAGGGAGAAATGGAAAGTACGAGGAACAAGATCAATATGGCAAATTATGAGATGATTGTGCTGGATTTGGATGGGACGCTGACCAATCGGGAAAAGAAAATTACGCCCCGGACAAAAGAAGCGCTGATGAAGGCCCAGGAGAAGGGCAAAATTGTAGTATTGGCCTCCGGCAGGCCCACAGCGGGGGTGGAGCCCCTGGCAAAGGAGCTGGAGCTGTCCCGATTCGGAAGCTACATTCTTTCTTTTAACGGCGGCATGATTACCAACTGCAAAACCGGGGAGGCGGTATTTTCCTCTGTGCTGCCCTTTTCCTCCAATGAACGCATCATTGAACTGGCGGAGGAACACCGGGTGGATCTTCTGACTTACCAGGGCCGGGAGATTCTGACCAACAACGAGCAGTGCCCCTACGGGAAGCTGGAGTCGCAGATCAACCATCTTCCCCTGCGGGAGACGGATCTGAGAACCGCTCTCACGGGACCGGTTCCAAAGTTTATTATGCTGGACGACGGGGATTACCTGGCGATGGTGGAGCCGAGGGTAAAGGCGGCGCTGGGCAGAGATTACAGCGTCTACCGGTCAGAGCCCTTTTTCCTGGAAATCATGCCAAAGGGCATTGACAAGGCCAAGTCCCTGGGGCGTCTGCTGGAGAAGCTGGGGATGAAGCGGGAACAGATGATTGCCTGCGGAGACGGCTACAATGACCTGACCATGATCCAGTATGCCGGGCTGGGCGTAGCCATGGACAACGCGGTGCTGCCGGTGAAGAAGGCGGCGAATTATATTACCGCCTCCAACAATGAGGATGGAGTGGCCCTGGTGGTGGAGAAATTCCTGCTGTAAGAAGGAGGAAGCCTATGGAGATTACATACCTGAGAATCCGGAATTTCAAGTCCATCCAGGATATGGAGATTTCGGACATTGACCAGGCTCTGATTCTGGTGGGGAAAAATAATACCGGAAAGACCTCGGTTTTAGACGCCATCAGCGCGGTCTGCGGCTCCTACGAGATTTCGCCTCATGATTTCAACGAACGCCGCCAGGCGGTGCGGATTCAGGTCAGGCTGCGGATTCAAGAAGAGGATCTTAGGCTCCTTCACCGTCTGGGACGGGTGAGCCGCTATAGAAGGTTTGAGGCGTGGCAGAAGGCTTTCTGCCAGAAGCTTCCCTCCTTTCAGGATGGTACGCTGAGCTTTACCTTCCACGCAAACCAAGACGGGAAGCTTCGCTATGAGGACGGGTTTCGCAAGCATAATCCGGTGATTCCCCAGATCCTGCCCCGGCTGTACCGCATCGGGGCGGAGCGGGAGCTGGGACAGCTGCAGAACGACCTTCTGATGTTCCAGGAGAATGAGCAGCTGCAAAAGATCCGCTCCGGCCGTTGTATGTTTGAGCAGGCAAAGGAGTGCCGCCACTGCTTCCAGTGCATCGGCCTGATCGGGCAGAAATCCCCTGGCCAGCTGACGGCGGCGGAGACGGCAAGGCTTTTGGAGTATAAGATTTATCAGCTGAACCTAAGCGGTTTTTCCGAGAAGGTCAATGAAAATTTCCGCAAAAACGGCGGATACGAGGAACTGCGATTTGTGCTGAGCTGCAAAAAGGAGCTGTTCTCGGTGGAGGCATCCTCCTTTTCCTCCCATCGGAATACCTGGAGCCCGGTGGATTCCATGGGAAAGGGCATGAAAAGCATCTATATGCTGTCCCTTTTAGAGACTTACATCGGGGAGGAGGACCGGCTTCCAAGCCTGATTCTGGTGGAGGATCCGGAGATTTACCTTCACCCCCAGCTTCAGAAGGCCTGCAGCGAGATCCTTTACCGCCTGTCCCGGAAAAACCAGGTGATTTTTACCACCCATGCTCCGACGATGCTTTTTAACTTTACGGCCAGGCAGATCCGCCAGGTAGTTTTAGACGAGGCATATTACTCGGTGGTTCTGTCCCATACGGATATCAGCCGGGTGCTGGACGATTTGGGATACGGGGCCAACGATCTGATGAATGTGGGCTTTGTTTTTATTGTAGAGGGAAAGCAGGATAAGAGCCGCCTTCCCCTGCTTTTGGAGCGGTACTACTCAGAGGTTTACGACGAGAAGGGGGATCTTTTGAATATTTCCATTATCGCCACCAACAGCTGCACCAATATCAAGACTTACGCCAATTTAAAGTACATGAACCAGGTTTATCTCAGGGATCAGTTCCTCATGATCCGGGATGGGGACGGGAAGGATGCGGAGGAGCTGGCGGGGCAGCTGTGCGGCTACTATGAGGAAAGAAGCAGGGAGGATGTGGGGCAGCTTCCCAGAGTCACCCGGAAAAATGTGCTGATCCTGAGGTATTATTCCTTTGAGAATTATTTCCTGAATCCCCAGGTGATGACGGCTCTTGGGATTGTGGAAAGTCCGGAAGCCTTTTATAAGACGCTTTATGAAAAATGGCGGGAGTATCTGTACCGAATCCGCAGCGGCCGGCATCTGAGGGAGATGCTGGGGCGGGATTTTACCGGGCCTGAGGATATGAAGGCGCATATGGAGGAAATCCGGATTTACCTGCGGGGCCACAATCTTTACGATATTTTTTACGGTCCCTTTAAGAAGCGGGAGCAGGAGATTCTGCGGGAATACATTCGTCTGGCTCCCAGGGAGGATTTTGAGGATATTCTGGGAGCCATTGACCAGTTTATCTATTTCGACAGCAGAAGGATGGGGAGGGAAGGATAATGTCTTATTTCCCAATGTTTATAGAGCTTGAAAACCAGGACTGCCTGGTAGTGGGCGCGGGTAAGGTGGCGGAGCGGAAGGTGCGGATTCTTCTGGAGTACGGGCCTAATGTGCGGGTGGTAGCGCCTGAGGCCACGGAACGCTTACGGCAGCTGGCCGCCCAGGGGAGGATCAAGCTTTTTTTGCGGCCTTACAGCAAGGAGGATCTGGAGGGGGCGCAGCTGGTGATCGCCGCCTGTTCTGACCCAGATGTGAACCGGGAGATTTCCCGTATTTGCAGGGAACGGAAAATCCCGGTAAACGTGGTAGATGTGAAGGAGGAATGCTCCTTCCTTTTTCCGGCCCTGGTGAAAGATGGAAATGTGACGGTGGGAATCTCCACCGGAGGGGAGAGCCCGGCTATGGCCGGACTTTTAAAGGAGCGGGTCCGTCAGGCGATTCCGCAAAACTGCGGCCAGGCGGCGGCATGGGTGGGATTGCAGCGGGAGGCGCTAAAAAAGCGGATTGCGGATTCAAGGCTTCGGGAAGCAGTGTGCAGGGAGCTGGCGAATATCGCTTTTGAGCGGGGGGAAGAGGGCTTTAAAGGTTTTGCGCCTGAGAAAGTAGACGAGATTATAAAGAGAAAGATGGAAATACAGGATGAATGACAACAGACTGGTGATCGGCACCAGAGAAAGTGTTCTGGCCCTGCGCCAGACAGAGATCGCGGCTAAAAAGTTAAAGGAGGCACAGCCGGGCCTTGAAATCCGGTTTGAAACCTTCCGCACCGTGGGGGACCGGATTTTGGAGAAGCCCCTTCAGGAATTCGGGGGCAAAGGCGTATTTGTAACCGAGCTGGAGCAGGCGATTCTGGAGGGAAGGATGGACTTGGCGGTTCACAGCGCCAAGGATATGCCCATGGAGCTGGAAGAGGGCCTTGAAATTGTAGGAGTGTTGGAGCGGGAGGATCCCCGGGACGTGCTGGTGACTGTGAAGGGGCGCGAGATGCCTTCAGACCTGATCCGCGTCGGAACCTCAAGTCCCAGAAGAAAGCTGCAGATCGAAGGCATGGCCCCCTTTGCCGGAAGGGTAAGCTGCCAGACGCTGCGGGGCAATGTGCCCACCCGGCTGAAGAAACTGGAAGAGGGGCGCTATGACGGGATTATTCTGGCTGCGGCAGGCTTAAAGCGGCTGGGGCTTTTGGACAGCCCTAAGTATTCTTTCCGCTTCCTGGACGGCGGTGAATTTATCCCCGCCGGGGGGCAGGGCATCTTGGCCATTGAGGGAAGGCCGGGAAGCCGGGCGGCAAAGCTGTGTGAGGCGATCAGCCATGAGGAGAGCTGGAGATGCCTTTTGGCGGAGCGGGAGGTTTTAAGGCTCTTAGAAGCCGGCTGCCATGAACCCATCGGGGTGTACTGCCAGGCAGCAGGGAAGGAGCTTCTGATTCAGGGGATCAGCCAACGGGGCGGCCGGGTGCTTCGCGCCTGCCTGAAAGGCAAAATGGGGGAGGAAATGGAGCTGGCGGCCCGTTTGGCGGCCCAGCTTTACGGGTGAAAGGATGACTGCGGCGATGAAAGATGAAAAAAAGAGATACGGCATGGTATGTTTGGTAGGAGCAGGCCCGGGAGATCCGAGCCTGATTACAGTGCGGGGCAGGGAGCTTCTAAAAGCCTGCGACGCGGTGGTCTACGATCATCTGGCTTCCCAGGAGCTTTTAAGTGAGACGAGAGAGGACTGTGAACGGATTTATGTGGGCAAGCAGGCCGGAAGGCATTATATGAAGCAGGGTGAGATCAACCGGCTTTTGGTAAGATTGGCGGAGCAGGGAAAGCGGGTGGTTCGCTTAAAAGGCGGCGACCCCTTTGTGTTCGGAAGAGGTGGAGAGGAGATTCTCGCTTTGAAGGAGGCGGGGATTTCCTGGGAGATCGTGCCGGGGGTGACCTCTGCGGTGGCGGTTCCCGAGTGTGCCGGGATTCCGGTGACCCACCGGGACTTAAGCAGGAGCTTTCATGTGATGACAGCCCACGGAAAGGAGGGGGAGGAGGATTGCCTGGATTTTTCCCAGCTTGCCTCCATGACCGGAACTCTGGTATTTCTGATGGGACTGGGACGCTTGGAAAAGCTGGCTTGTGAGCTGGTAGAGGCGGGAAAATCAAGCTCCTGCCCGGCGGCGGTGATTGAAAACGGCAGCCTGCCGGACCAGAGAACCGTGAGAGGGACTCTTGCGGATATTGCGGGGAAGGCGAAGGAGGCGAACCTTCAGACCCCTGCGGTGATCGTGGTAGGGGAGACGGCAGGGGTTGACCTGTCCGGCCTTCCTGAAAGGAGCCTCCTTCCGCTCGTGGGCGTTACCGGCACCGACCGATTCTGCGAAAAAATGGAGGGAGAGCTTCAAAGATACGGCATCCTTACAAGGAGGATCGGCGGACTTTCCATCCGCTGCCGGCTGAAGGAGGAACAGGAACAGCTGTATGGCCGCTTGAAAGACTATACGGTTTTGGCCTTCACCAGCGCCAACGGGGTGGAGCTGTTTTTGGAGGGCCTTCTGAATCAGGGGCTGGACGTCAGGGCTCTTTCCCATATGCGCATCGGGGCGGTAGGAGAGGGGACGGACCAGGCTTTAAGGCAGCGGGGACTTAGGGCGGACTGGATTCCCCGGCAGTATACCACGGCGGATTTGGCCCGCCTTTTAGCCGCTCGCTGCGGGAAGGAGGATCGAGTTTTGATTCCCCGGTCGGCGGATGGCTCTAGAGAGCTGAACCGGATTCTGGATGAGGAGGGAGTAGTTTACCAGGATGTGCCGCTTTATGAAACAGAGGGAAAGCCGGTGGATGCATCCCTCTTAGAAGGGCTTGGATGTATGATCTTTGGCAGTGCATCCGGGGCGGAGGCTTTCTTTAAAGGCTGCGGGGAAGAACGCGGGAAGCTGGCCCTTGAAAAAACAGCTGCGGCCGCTATCGGGCCCTATACCAGCGCTGCCCTGAAAAAGCGGGGATGTGCGGTGCGCCTGGAGCCTGAAATTCATACCATAAAGGAAACGGCCCGGATGGTAAAGGATTTCCTTCGAATTTCGTAAGAAATATTTTGTTGATTTACAAGCGTCTTCATGCTACTGTTATGGTATAAACTGTATTAAGACTATTAATACAGTTAGACAGAAGCGGAAGGCGCTTTTGCGTCTCCGGGAAAGGAGGAAATCCATGATTACGCTGGACTACAGGGACCGACGCCCTTTGTATGAGCAGGTGGTGGAACGGTTTAGGGAACTGATGTTTCAGGGAATCCTAAAGGAGAATGAAAAGATGCCCTCAGTGCGCAGCCTTGCCATGGAGCTGTCCATCACCCCCAATACCATTCAGAGAGCTTACGTGGAACTGGAGCGTATGGGGATGATCTACTCCGTCAAAGGAAAGGGAAGCTTTGTGGCGGACAGCGGCAGGCTGCGGTCCCAGAGGATGAAGGAGTGGGAGGCGGATTTCAGGCGGCTGGCGGAGGAAGGCTTAAAACTGGGCCTTTCCCCGGAGGATATGGCGGACAGAATCCGCAGGATGAAGACTATGGAGGAAAAGGGAGGAGAAGACCATGATTGAGGCGGTAAACCTGACCAAGCGCTTTGACAATCTGACAGCGGTTGACCACATCAACGCGGTGATCCGGGATGGGAGCGTCTTTGGCCTGATCGGAACCAACGGAGCGGGAAAGTCCACCTTTCTCAGGCTGGCGGCCGGTATCTTAAAGTCCGATGAAGGGCATGTGACCATTGACAACCATGAGGTATTTGAAAATCCGAAGGTGAAGGAGCGATTCTTTTATATATCCGACGAGCAGTATTTTTTCAGCAATACCACGCCCCTTGAGATGATGGAATTTTACCGGAAGGTCTACCCGAACTTTAACCGGGAGCGTTTTCACAAGCTGATGGGAAGCTTCGGCCTGGATGAAAAGCGCAAGATTCAGACCTTTTCCAAGGGGATGAAGAAGCAGGTTTCGGTGATCTGCGGCATCTGCGCGTGTACGGACTATCTGCTGTGCGACGAGACCTTTGATGGGCTGGACCCGGTGATGCGCCAGGCGGTTAAGAGCATCTTCGCGGCGGATATGGAGGATCGGGGGCTGACTCCCATCATCGCCTCCCACAACCTGCGGGAACTGGAGGATATATGCGACCATGTGGGGCTGCTCCACAAAGGAGGAATCCTGCTGTCCAAGGATTTAGACGACATGAAGCTAAATATTCACAAGATCCAGTGCGTTCTGCAAAAAGGGCAGAGGTTGGATGATCTGAAGGAGCTGGAGGTGATCCACAAGGAGCAGAGGGGAAGCCTGATCACCCTGACGGTGCGGGGAAAAAGAGAGCAGGTGGAAGGGGTTTTAAAGAGCTATGAGCCCGTATTTTTCGAGTGTATTCCCCTTTCCCTTGAGGAAATATTTATCAGTGAAACGGAGGTGGCCGGATATGACATCAAAAAGCTTATTTTCTAAACTGCTACGGGAGGATTTGAAGCGGCGGACCTGGGCCATCGCCCTGGCCATGATCGGATTTTTCTTTGCCCTGCCCATCAATTTGGCCCTTACCATGGAGAACGCCCAGGCGGACAATTTTTACCGGTACAACAATTACGAGAGCCTGGACGCCGTACAGTGGAGCTCTCCGGAGCAGAAGGCGGCCCGGATCCTGGAGTTAAAAAGCCAGGTGGCCTTAGACGGGGCGGAGTTTGGCAACGGGCTTTTGGCCTTCCTTATGATCACGACCGCCGTGGTGATGGGCGTTTCCAGCTTTGCCTATCTGCACAATAAGCGGAAGGTGGATTTTTACCACAGCCTTCCGGTGCGCAGGGAGCTTTTCTACCTGGTCCAATACATGGGGGGATTTTTGATTATTGCCGGAACCTACCTGCTCAACCTGGTATTCTATCTGGGGGTGTCTGCGGCATACCAGATTCCTCTGGGAAATATTCTGGGCGGGATTCTGGGCGGATGGCTTTTAAACCTCCTGTATTTCCTGTTGATCTACGGGACGGCTGTGACGGCTGTGATGCTCACCGGCCATCTGCTGGTGGGGGTGCTGGCGGCAGGAGTGCTGCTGTTTTTCCTGCCGGCGGTGGTGCTGGTGCTGGAATCCTATACGGATCTTTTCTTCGGCACCCAGTCCTATTACTGGACGGACTTGTCCGAATTTCAGATCATAGACTGCCTCAAGTGGATTTCACCCTTTACCGCTTATCTCTATGCTTTGGGTTGGGGGATGGAAGAGCTGGCGACCCATATTCCGGCGCTGGTGATTACCTTCTTTGTCTCCCTGGGGCTGGCTTTCTTTGGCATGGAGCTTTACCGCAAAAGGCCCCTGGAAGCGGCGGGCAGGGCCATGGCCTTTAAGATTTCCGCCTCTCCCATCCGTTTCCTGATGGTCTGGGGATTTGGAGTCATGGGAGCCCTCTTTTTCTGGGTGATCCAGAGCCGGCCTTACTGGGCAGTGTTTGGAGCAATTATGGGAGCGCTGATTTCCCACTGCGTCATCGAGGTGATCTACCACTTTGATTTTAAGAAGCTCTTTTCCCACTGGGCCCAGCTTGTACTGGCGGCGGCCCTGTCGGTGGCGGTGTTCATGTCCTTCCGCTATGACTGGTGGGGCTATGATTCCTGGATTCCCGATGCCGGGAAGGTGGAGAGTGCGGCGGTAGTGATCGATCTTGACGATGGCTGGCTGAACAATCACCGGATCGTAACCGGCGAAGATGGCAAGCAGACTCTGGAATGGGGGGATGGGGGACAATTTCCCGCCGAACAGATGGTTTTAACGGACCTAGATCTGATCCTGCCCCTGGTAGAGGATGGAATCCGCCAGGAAAAGGAGACAAAGGAAGCCAGATTTAACAGCTGGAAGGATTCGCCGGATGTGGGAGGGGATCTTTCCTATGTGGCTGAGGCCCAGGAAAACCCGACTGTCTGGGTGACTCTGAACGTGGCCTACCGCATGGAGAGCGGAGGCCTTAAGGGGAGGCAGTACAGCATGGGGCTGAACCGGGAGCTTTTGGAGGACTACGGGCGGCTTTACAGCCAGGAGGCCTATAAGAAGGGGCTTTATAAGATTTTCCTCCAGTCTCCTGGGGAGCTGGCTTGGGCCAGGTATGAGGAGATGGATCTTTCCGCTCCTGTGAATACAAAGGAAAGCCTTGAAAGCCTTCTGGAGGCTTATCAGGCGGATCTTCTAGAGCTGACGGTAGAAGAGAGGCTTTTGGAAAATCCCGTGGGACGGCTGATGTTTGTAAACAGGGAAGAGGAGCGCTTTCTTGAGGAACACGCCAACCGGCCTGGCCATTACATCGATCCGGGTAGAGATACCTATACGGAATACGAGGTCTGCCAGAGCTGGCCGGTTTACCCCTCTTTTAAACGGACCATGGCCTGCTTAAAGGATGCGGGCATCGACGCGGGAAAGGGGATGGCTCCGGAGAAGGTATCCCGCATTACCCATGATCTTTATTCCCTGGATGAATTTGAACTTCAGGATGCCCAGTCGGTTAACTCCTATATCCAAACGGTGAGTGGGGAGGCTCAGCTGGTATTTGAGAATCCGGAAGATATCCGGCTGATCCTTTCCGCCTTTACGGAGTTTGATAATACGAATTACAACGGACTCTGCCCTGTAAGAGGGGGCAGCGACCTGCGGATTTATATGGACGGCAGCACCGCATGCATCGACGGAGCCCTCCAGGAAAATAAGATCACCCCTCAGATCAAGGCCCTCTTTGAAGGTACTGGGGTGTTTTGGGAAAGTAATTGACATTCCGCAAAAGGAAGGCTACAATCATAACAGCTGAGGAAGGGAGAAGTACTGTTATGATTGCAGAAAAGATGAAGCCACTTTTAAACAACAACTCCGCGATCCGCGCCATGTTTGAGGAGGGCAAAAAGCTTGCCGCCATATACGGCGCGGAGAACGTGTACGATTTCAGCCTGGGAAACCCCAACGTGCCTGCGCCGGATGAGGTGAACCAGGCTATTCGCGATGTGCTGGATGAGGAGCCGTCCACCTTTGTCCACGGCTATATGAGCAATTCCGGCTATGAGGATGTGCGGGAGGCCATCGCCCAGTCCCTAAACCACCGTTTCGGCACGAAATTTTCACAGAACAACATCCTGATGACCGTAGGGGCAGCCAGCGGACTGAACGTGATTTTAAAGACCATTTTAAACCCCAAGGACGAGGTCTTGACCTTCGCCCCCTATTTTTTGGAGTACCGCTCCTATGTGACCAATTATGACGGGATTTTAAAGGCGGTTTCCCCTGATACGGAAACCTTCCAGCCCAACTTAAAGGAATTTGAGCAGATGATCGGCGAGAATACCAAGGCGGTGATCATCAACACCCCCAACAACCCCACCGGCGTGGTTTATTCCCATGAGACTTTAACCGCTATGGCTGAGATCCTTCGGAAGAAGGAGAAGGAGCTGGGGCATCCCATTGTCCTGATCTCCGACGAGCCTTACCGTGAGCTGGCTTACGACGGGGTGGAGGTTCCTTATATTACCAAGTACTACGACGATACGGTGATCTGTTACTCCTACAGCAAGTCCCTGTCCCTGCCGGGAGAGCGTATCGGCTATCTGGTGATTCCGGACGAGCTTACTGAGAGCAGCCAGGTGTTTACCGCCGCCACCATCGCCAACCGGGTGAACGGCTGCGTCAACGCTCCTTCCCTGATGCAGCGGGTGGTAAAGCGCTGTCTGGACGTAAAGGTGAATGTGGAGGCTTACGACCGGAACCGGAACCTGCTCTACGGGGGCTTAAAGGCATTAGGCTTTACCTGCATCAAGCCCCAGGGCGCCTTTTACCTGTTCGTAAAGTCCCCGGAGCCGGATGAGAAAAAATTCTGCGAGGCATGTAAAAAGCAGAATATCCTGGTTGTACCGGGCAGCTCCTTTGAGTGCCCCGGCTACGTACGGATTTCCTACTGCGTATCCTATGAGCAGATTGAGCGGGCCCTTCCCGCCTTTGAAAGAGTGGCAAAAGAATATGGGCTGAAAGGTGAAAATTAAGGAGGGAAGCCGATGAGACTGTGGGAGCAGAATATCCGCAGGGTTAAACCCTATACGCCGGGGGAACAGCCTGCGGGGAAAAACCTGGTGAAGCTGAATACAAATGAAAACCCCTATCCCCCTTCTCCCCTGGTGGAGAAGGCCCTAAAGGAGATGGATCCGGCAGATTTCAGGAAATACCCGGATCCTTCCTCCGGCGTCCTGGTTCAGGCGCTGTCTGAGTTTTACGGAGTGGAGCCTGAGCGGATTTTTGTGGGCGTGGGTTCCGACGACGTGCTGGGCATGGCTTTTCTGACCTTTTTTAACTCGGAGCGCCCCATTCTGTTCCCGTCGGTGACTTATTCCTTTTATCCCGTATGGGCGGATCTGTTCCGGATCCCCTGGGAGACGGTGGCGGTGGATGAACAGATGCGGATTTCACCGGAGGACTTTAAGCGGGAGAACGGAGGGGTGATTTTCCCTAATCCCAACGCGCCTACGGGCCTTGCCCTGCCCCTCGCCCAGATGGAGGAGATTGTGGCCGCCAATCAGGATTCGGTGGTGATCGTGGATGAAGCCTACATTGATTTCGGCGGCGATTCCGCTATGGAGCTGACACGCAGCTACGAGAATCTTCTGGTGGTCCAGACCTTCAGCAAGTCACGGGCCATGGCGGGTATGCGCATCGGCTTTGCCGTGGGAAATCCGGTGCTGATCCGGGCCTTAAACGATGTGAAATATTCCTATAATTCCTACACCATGAGTCTGGCCGCCCAGAAGCTGGGAGCCGCCGCTGTAAAGGATAGGGAATATTTTGAGGAAAGCAGAAGGAAGATTATAAAAACCAGGGAAGAGGCGAAGAAGAGCCTGGCGGAGCTGGGCTTTACCTTCCCGGATTCCCAGACCAATTTTATTTTCGCCAAGCATATGCGCGCCAAGGCGGAGCCTATGTTTCAGGCATTAAAGGAGGCCGGGATCTACGTCCGCTACTTTAAGACGACGGGGCTGGAGGATTGGCTGCGCATCTCCATCGGTACCGACGAAGAGATGGAGAAGCTGTACCGGTTTTTGAAAGGATATCTGCCCCGGCAGTAAGAACGCCGCAGGGCGCTTGTGAAAGCAGGGTGATTGGATTTGGAGGAAAAGAAAGACTGGAAGTATATGCTACGGCTGCTGCTTAATATTTTGCTGCCTTTAAGCGGCTGGATTCTGCTCTGTCTTCTGGGACCATGGCTGTTGAAATTTTTCCTGCCTTTTGTGGTGGGCTGGATCATCGCATCCATCGCCAATCCGCCGGTGCGCTTTCTGGAACAGCGGCTGAAGCTGGTGCGCCGCCACAGCTCCATTCTGGTGGTGGTGTCGGTTCTGGCGGCGGTGATCGGCCTCCTTTACCTGCTGCTCTCCAGAACCGTCCGCCTGATTTCCTCCCTGATCCAAAGCCTGCCTGAGGTTTGGGAGGTGTTTCAGCGGCAGATCCGGCAGAGCATGGAAAGTCCCACGGGCCTCTTCGCCTTTCTGCCGGAGGAAATCCGCTCCGGCTGGAGCCAGCTGGGCGAGCATCTGGGCTCAGCGGTGGGGCCGCTGCTGCAGCAGGCCGCCTCCCCTACGGTGGAAGCGGCGGGGACGGTGGCCAGAAGCCTTCCGGCAGTTCTGGTGTATACGGTGGTGATCCTTTTGTCCTCCTACTTTTTCATTGTAGACCGGGACCGGATTCTGAATCTGCTGCATACTTACACGCCTTCCTGGGCGGCCGGGTATCTGACCTATTTGAAAAAGGACGTGAAGCGGCTGGTGGGAGGGTATTTTCTGGCCCAATTTAAGATTATGTTCGTGGTGGGCCTGATCCTTTTCGCGGGCTTTTGGATTCTGGGCGTATCCTACGCCCCGGTTCTGGCGCTGGCCATCGCGCTCCTTGATTTTCTGCCGGTATTCGGCACGGGGACGGTGCTGATTCCTTGGGCCCTCCTTCGGATCATATCCGGGGACTACGCCTTTGGAGCGGGGCTGGGCCTCCTTTACATTTTGACTCAGGTGGTGCGTCAGCTGGTGCAGCCTAAGCTGGTAGGGGATACTATGGGTTTAAATCCCCTGCTGACCCTGTTTCTTTTATACCTGGGATTTAAGATCAGCGGCATATCGGGCATGATCCTGGCGGTCCCGGTGGGACTTTTGGTGATGAGCCTCTGGCAGTACGGGGCCTTTGAAGGCATGATTTCCAGTTTTCGGCAGCTGGTACAAGAAATACAGAATTTTCGGAGAGTGTGAATCATGAAGGTGGAAAATGATCTGAATACGGATCAGATTCGTAAGCTGGTATGGAGTCTGGCGATTCCCTCCATGCTGGCGCAGTTTGTAAACGTCCTCTACAGCATTGTGGACCGGATGTACATTGGAAATATTCCTGAGATCGGCGAAGCGGCCCTGGCGGGCGCGGGGGTTTGCGGCCCCATTGTGACCCTGATCTCCTCCTTTGCAAGCTGGGTGGGCGTAGGAGGCGCTCCCCTGATGAGCATCCGCATGGGACAGGGAAAGCCTGTGGCGGCCAGGAGAATCCTGGCCAACTGCTTTGTGATGCTCTGCGCCATGTCCTGCGTGATGATGGCCGTGTTTTTTCTTCTGAAAGACCGGCTCCTTGTTTTGTTTGGAGCAAGCCCGGCCATATTTCCCTACGCTGATGAGTACCTGAGCTGGTATCTGACGGGAACGGTCTTTGCTCTTCTGTCTACGGGCATGAGCCAGTTTATCATCTGTCAGGGCTTTGCCAAGACTGCTATGGCGGGCGTGATGATCGGAGCAGTGAGCAATATTATCCTGGATCCGGTCTTTATCTTTGTCCTTGGAATGGGAGTGAAGGGAGCGGCCATCGCCACCGTCCTTTCTCAGCTGGCATCCTGCGCCTTTGTCCTGCACTTTTTGCGGGGCAGCAGGCCGCCCATCCATATTACCTTCGGAGGCTATTCCAGAAGAGTGATCCGTCAGGTTCTGACCGTTGGGCTTTCTCCCTTCCTGATCATTGCCTCGGACAGCGTACTGATCATTCTCATGAACGCCCTGATTCAGAAGTATGGCGGCCAGGCCAGGGGAGATATGCTTTTGACCTGCAATACCATTGTCCAGAGCTTTATGCTGATGATTACCATGCCCTTAGGCGGCATCACCGGAGGAACACAGACCATTCTGGGCTACAACTACGGCGCGGGGCGGCCGGACCGCATCCGCAGGGCGGAAAAGAACATCGCTCTTTTCGGCGTGGTATTTACCACCATTATGTTCCTGGCAGCCAGGTTCTTGCCCCATGTGTTCGCGGGAATCTTTACCAGGGACCCGGAGTATACCAGGGTGACGGTATGGGCCATCCGCATCTATACCCTCTGCGTGATTCCACTGGCTATCCAGTATACAGTTGTGGACGGCTTTACAGGCATGGGCATCGCCAAGGTGGCGGTGAGCCTTTCCATGTTCCGCAAGACGGTTTATCTGGCGGCGATGCTGATCTTCCCAGCTTTGTGGGGGGCGGAAGCCATTTTCTATTCCGAGCCCTTTTCCGATGGGATCGCGGCTCTGACCTCCTTTAGCGTGTATCTGACTATCAGCGGGAAAATTCTGGGAGACGGCAAGCGCCTTTAGGGAAAATTAAGGGAGGAAACGAGGATGTACATATTGGTAAGCGCCTGCCTTTTAGGGCTTCACTGCCGTTACAATGAAAAAGGGGAGCTGGCCCCCGGCATAAGAGAGCTTATGGAGGATCACTGCCTGATTCCCGTCTGCCCGGAGATCCTGGGGGGACTGCCTACGCCCAGAACCCCGGCGGAACGGATGGGGGAGCGAGTAGTGAACCGCCTGGGGGAGGATGTGACCGAGCAGTACCGGAAGGGGGCGGAGGAAGCGGCCCATTTGGCAAAGCTTTACGGCTGCGGCATTGCGGTATTAAAGGAGCGCAGCCCTTCCTGTGGCAGCGGCGTTATCTATGACGGCAGCTTTACGGGCAGGAAGATCCCCGGAGACGGGGTGACGGCGGCCCGCTTAAAGGAGATGGACGTTCAGATTTTTGGAGAATCGGAAATTTCGCGGCTTTGGGACGCCTTAAGAGGAAAGAAGGAATGAAGGACGGGAGAGAAAAAAAGAAAACGGGAAAAAAGGAATCCTGGATTCCGGCCCTGGCCGGATTCGCCGCGGTATTTGTAGTCGGCGGAGCGGGATTTTATATCTATTCGGCCCAGGCATACCGCAGCGTTTATTTCCCCAATACGGTGATCAACGGGGTGGACGTATCCGGCCGCAGCCCCCAGGAGGCCAAGGCGATTTTGTCCGCTAATGTGGATTCTTACGTCCTGACGGTGGAGGCCAGGACGGGAGAGGAGCGGATCCAGGGCGAGGCGATCGGACTCCATACGGTTTTCGATGAAACGATGGAGCAGATCCTGAAGGAGCAGGAGCCCTACAAGTGGATTTTTCATATGGGAAAATCCTCCAGCTATCCGGTGGACACGGTGCTCGCCTACGACGAGGAAAAGCTGGAAAAAGCCCTGCTGGCTCTTGACTGCATGGATCCTGCCGCCATGGATGCCCCGGAGAACGCCCGACTGTCCGATTATATAAGCGGCAGGGGATATGAGATTATCCCGGAAACAGAGGGCGCCATGCTGAAGCGGGAGGCGGTTTTTGAGGGAGCCGCCCGGGCGGTAAAAGAGCTGAGGCCGGTTTTTTCACTGGATGAGGCGGGCTGCTACGAGAAAGCGGCCGTTTTAAGGGACGACGAGGCTTTGGCGGCGGAGCGGGACGCCAGAAACCGCTACGTCAATACGACCGTGACCTATACCTTTGGGGATCAGCGGGAAATCCTGGACGGGAATACCACCTGCAAATGGCTGAGCTGGGACGGCGCTCAAATTACGGTGGATCAGGCGATGGTTTCGGAATACGTCTCCCAGCTGGCCAAAAAGTACAATACGGCCTATACGGAGCGGGAATTTCAGACCAGCTATGATCAGACGGTGAAGGTCAGCGGAAGCTATGGCTGGCGCGTGGACCAGAGCGGGGAAGCCGCCCAGCTGGCGGATAACCTGGCTGCCGGGGAAAGCGTTTCCCGGGAGCCGGTTTACGCCCAGAAGGCGGCTGCCCATGGCCCCGCGGACTACGGGAATACCTACGTGGAGGTGAATCTGACGGCCCAGCATCTGTTCCTCTATAAGGAGGGGGAGATGATTTTGGAGTCGGATTTTGTGTCGGGAAATGTTTCAAGGGGCCATACGACGCCGCCAGGGATTTTCGGCCTCACCTATAAGCAGAGAAACGCGGTGCTTAGGGGGGAAGGCTATGCCAGCCCGGTCAAATTCTGGATGCCCTTTAACGGAGGCATCGGCTTTCACGACGCCAGCTGGCGCTCCTCCTTCGGGGGAACGATTTATAAAACAAACGGCTCCCACGGCTGCATCAACATGCCCTACGCCGCCGCCAAAACCTTATATGAAAATGTATACGCAGGCATACCGGTGATCTGCTACAATCTGGAAGGAACCGAGAGCAAAAAGTCCACCAGCGCTTCCGGAAAGCCGCCGTCTCAGACGCCGGCCCCGACTCCCGCGCCTACCCCCGCGCCGACGCCGGCTCCCACCCCTGCGCCGACGCCGGCCCCGTCTCAGGCTCCTGAGACATCCCCCGCCCCCGGGCCCCAGCCTGCTGAGACAACGCCCGCTCCCACGACTGCCCCGGCCACAGCGGCCCCGGAGCGGGGACCGGGGGTTACGACGGCTCCGACCGAGACGTCTCCGGCCCAGACAGAACCGACCCAGGCAGTGGTGACGCCCGTGGGACCTGGGGTGTGAGAGGCCTGAAACCTGCTTTTTACATGGATTTTGTTGACAAAACGGCAAAATCATTCTATAATGCACCTTGTTGCAGCAGGGTATTACTTGAATGGTTGGAATATGAATAGAAAGATAACGCAGGGAGGATGATTGTTATGACAGCAGTAACGAATCAGAAGAATGAAGCTGCAGAAAAGAAGACTACAAAACGGGCGTCTGCGAAGACCGCTGCCCCGAAGGCTGAGAAGAAAGCCGTAAAGGAGCCGGTTAAGCAGGCTGAGAAGAAGGCCGCTCCAAGACGGGCAGCCGCGAAAAAGGCAGCTGAGCCCAAGGCAGCCGTACATTTCCAGTTTGAAGGAAAGGATCTGGTCGCCAGAGATATTCTGGATCAGGCTATGAAGGCTTATCAGGAGAGCCATCCTGAGACTGAGATCAAGACCATTGAGCTTTATGTGGTTGCCAATGAGGGAGCCGCTTACTATGTGGTAAACGGCGAGGCTCATGATGATTTTAAGATTCTGCTGTAAGCAGCACCATAATCAGTAAGGAAGGCGGGCTGCCGGATCGAAAGCCAGATCCGGCAGCCCGTTTGCACTGCTGTGAAAGGAGATCAGATTGATGGCGGAGGAAGTCCTTCGGATGCCGGAACTTCCGGCGGAATTTTGTGAAAAGATGAAAGGGCTGCTGGGGGACCAGTATCCGAAATTTGAGGCAAGCTACGGCAAAGACCGCCTTCTGGGCCTGCGCCTTAATCTGCTGAAGCTTGGAAAAGGGGAGGAACGGATCCGGTATGGAAGAGAACTTTTGGAAGGGGAAGGCTTCCACCTGCGCCCGATTCCCTGGGCCCAGGAAGGCTTTTTCTATCAGGAGTCAGACCGGCCGGGAAAGCATCCCTTCCATGAGGCGGGCCTCTACTACATCCAGGAGCCCAGCGCTATGGTTCCGGCAGCCCTTTTGGAGCCTGAGCCTGGAGAGCGCATCCTGGATCTTTGCGCCGCGCCGGGAGGAAAGACCACTCAGATTCTTTCCGCCCTTGGGGGAGCGGGGCTTCTTGTGGCCAATGAGATCCATCCGGCCAGGGCCCAGATCCTTTCCCAGAATGTGGAGCGCATGGGTGGGGCCAACTGTGTGGTATTGAACGAAACGCCCCTGAAGCTGGCCGGACGTTTCCACTCATTTTTTCACCGGATTCTGGTGGACGCCCCTTGCTCAGGGGAAGGGATGTTCCGCAAGGATGGAGAGGCGATAAAACAGTGGAGCCCAGACCACGTAAAAATGTGCGCCCGGCGCCAGCAGGAGATCCTAGACTGCGCGGCGGCCATGCTCTGTCCAGGGGGGCGTATGGTGTATTCCACCTGCACCTTCTCGCCGGAGGAAAACGAGGGGACGGTGCTGGAGTTTTTAAAAACTCATCCCGACTTTTATGTGGAGAAAACCAAGAAGTTCCCGGGATTTTCAGAGGGAAGGCCTCGGTGGGCGGGGCAGGACGAGGATTCCTTCCACTTAGCGGAAACAGTGCGGATTTTCCCCCAGGACGGGGAGGGCGAAGGTCACTACGCCGCGGTTTTAAGAAGGGAGGGAAATCTGCCGGAAGGGACGGAGGAACAGGCTGGCGTGCGGGGACTAAAGGGTGCGCAGCTGGAGGAATACATGGAATTTGCCTCTTCTGCCCTTAAAGGTAGGGGACTTTGCCGGTTCAGGGGAGAGGATCTGCTCTTTGGGGAGCGGCTGTTTCGGATTCCAAAGGAGCTTGGCGCCCTTGACGGGCTTAAGGTCCTGCGGCCTGGGCTGGAACTGGGAAGCTTTAAGAAAAAGCGCTTCGAGCCAGCCCATGCCCTGGCTATGGCCCTGAAGCCGGAGGAGGCAAGGCTGTCCCTGTCCTTAGAGCCAGGGGGAGAGGAAGCCCTCCGCTATCTGCGGGGAGAAGCCCTGAGCCTGGATGGGGATCAATATCCTTGGCTGAAGGGAGAGAAGGGCTGGATTCTGGTCTGTATCGGGACCTTTAGCGCCGGCTGGGGCAAGCTTTCCGGAAATGTGCTGAAGAATCATTACCCCAAGGGGCTGCGAATCAGGTAGAATCCGGTTTTTGCAGATGCTTCCTTTTGCCGGAGGCGTGGTCTACAATGGAGTGGCTGTCCAGAAAGCTGGCCCGCTTGATGCTGTCCACTCCGTAACGGCTGCGGATCTGATCGACGGCGGATTCGAACCGGCGCTGTTTCTCCTGGCGGGGAGATTCAAAAAGGCTTAACTGGCGGCAGTCTTCCTCCAGGATCTTCCCGGCCCGCACGCCAATGAGCCGCAGGGGGCGCAGGTCCCAGCACTCCTTTAACAGGCGGCGGGCATAGTCAAAGAGGACGTTGGTGGAATCCGTGGAGTCGGGCAGGTTCATCTGATGGGAAAATGAATTAAAATTCCAGTCCTTCAGCTCTACGCAGAGGTTCTGGCAGAGGACGCCATCCGCCCGAAGCCGGGCTCCCAGAGTCTCACAGAGGGAGAGAAGCACATGGTCGGCGGTGGAAAAATCGCTGACGTCCCTGGGCAGGGTGACGCGGTTCCCATAGCACTTGTTAATGGACTCCCGCTCCGCCACCGGGTCTGAGTCGATGCCATTGGCGTACTGGCGGATCAGGAAGGCATATTTATTCCCCAGACGGGATTTTAAAAGGGCCGGGTCGGCGGCGGCCAGCTGACCGATGGTATGGATGCCCATGGATTCCATCTTTTTCCTGGCGGATTCGCCTACTAAAAAGAGCTCGCCTACAGGCAGGGGCCACATCTTCTCGGGAATCTCTTCGGGAAACAGGGTGTGGCAGCGGTCTGGCTTCTCAAAATCGGAGGCCATCTTCGCCAATAGCTTGTTGGCGGAGATGCCGATGTTCACCGTAAAGCCCAGTTCCTGGTGAATCCTGCGGCGTATGGCGTCCGCCACGGCCAAAGGCTCGCCGAAGAGATGGATGGTCTGGGTCATATCCAGGAAAATCTCGTCGATGCTGAATTTTTCGTGATCCGGCGTATATTCCTCCAAGAGCTTCATCATCCTTTCCGAGCACTGGATATAGAAATCAAAGCGGGAAGGGACGATGATGAGGGAGGGACATTTGCGAAGGGCCTGGGAAAGGGGCTCACCGGTGCAGACGCCGAATTTCTTGGCAGGGGTGGACTTTGCCAGGACGATGCCGTGGCGGCTTTTGGCGTCTCCCCCTACGGCGGAGGGCACCAGACGAAGATCAAGAGTCATAGGGTCCCGGGACAGACGGTAGATGGACTCCCAGCTTAAGAAAGCGGAGTTTACGTCGATATGGAAAATCAGCCGGTTTCGCGGAACCTCAGCCATAAAAGCGCCCCCTCTCAATGTTTCTTTTATCATACCAGAATGTATGTTTGGGCGCAACGGCATCATAAAAAATCTTTCCTCGGAATAGGATGATAAATAAAAAAGAGGAAGACGGCAGAGCAGATGGGCAGATTCAAAAAATGGAGCGCTGCAGCGGCGGCGGTCCTGATATGCTTTCTGGAGGTATTTGGGCAGCCGGCCCAGGGCGCCTGGCGGCAGAATGAGGGGGAAGAGCGGCAGGAGCCGGATTTTTCTCTTCACGCCCAGTCCGCAGTCCTTTTAGACGGGGATACGGGGCGGATCCTTTATGGGAAAAATGAAAACGAGCTCCGCCCCATGGCAAGCACTACGAAGATCATGACCTGCATCCTGGCCCTGGAAAAGGGAAACCTGAAAGAAACCGTGAGGGCATCCGCCAAGGCCACCGCCCAGCCGAAGGTCCATCTGGGAGTCCGGGAAGGAGAAACCTTCCTTTTAGAGGATCTGCTCTACTCCCTGATGCTGGAGTCCCACAATGATACGGCGGTGATGATCGCGGAGCAGATCAGCGGTACCACGGAGGATTTTGCCCGGGAGATGAACCGCAAAGCGGCTGACATTGGCTGTAAAAATACGTATTTCATTACCCCAAATGGACTGGACGCCAGTGAGAAGGTGGACGGGGAGGATAAAATCCACGGCACCACGGCCGTAGAGCTGGCGCGGATCATGGCCTACTGCGTCAATCGTTCCCCCAAGCGGGAGGAATTTTTAAAGATCACCCAGACAGAGAGCTATCAGTTTATGGACCTGGAAAAGAAGCGCAGCTTCCGGTGCGTCAACCACAACGCACTGCTTTCCATGATGGAGGAGGCGATCTCAGGCAAAACCGGGTTTACAGGGGAGGCGGGATATACTTACGTTGGGGCTGTGGAGTCGGAGGGCCGCTCTTTTATTTTCGCCCTTTTAGGCTGTGGGTGGCCTCCGAATAAAACTTATAAATGGTCGGATGCGCGAAAGCTTTTGGACTATGGGAAAAGGGAATACCAGCTGAAAACCCTCAGGCAGGAGCCGTTAACCCTTAAGCTTCCGCTAACAGGGGGATTCTGCTGGGAGGAAGAGGGGGAGGTCACAGGCCAGGCGGAGCTTCTTTTGGAAGAGCTGCCCCGCAGGGAGTTTCTGATGGGAGGCGGGGAGAAGGTATCGGTCCTCCGATATCTTCCAAAGAGCCTTGAGGCCCCGGTCCATAAAGGAGAGCAGGTGGGGAGAGTGGAGTACCGGATCGGGGGCTGGCTGGTGGCATGCAGCCCGGTTTACGCGGCCAGGGACGCCCGGAAGCTGACCCTGTCCGCATGCATACGCAGGGGGATGGAATTATTTCTTAAGATTTAAGGTTTTATTACTTTTATCAATCGGGTTGACACAGGCCGCCGCCTGTCATTATAATAAGTATAATGTCTGCCGTTTCACGAGCGGAAGGGCGGACGGACTTACATAGGAGATTGACCCACTTATGAGAAAAATACGATGGAATCATATATTGGCGGCGGCTGTAAGCCTGATGATCGGCGCTGTCTCAGTCCTGGGGCCTGCGGGGGGACTGGGAGCCATTACCGCTTACGCCTATACCGGCCCGGCGACGGTGAAGGCCGCTTCTTTAAATGTGCGTTCCGGGGCGGGCACCAGCTATTCCTCCCAGGGGAAGCTTTCCAGCGGCACCCAGGTGACGGTGCTGGGAGAACAGACCGGTACAGACGGCCAGACCTGGTACAATATCAGCTATACCGGCAGCGACGGAGCTCAGCGCACCGGCTATGTGTCGGCGGCATATGTGCAGGCGGCGGTATCCTACAGCCCGGATGCGGATTTTGAGGCCTATTTAAACGCCCAGGGATTTCCGGAAAGCTATAAGAACGGCCTGCGTCAGCTTCACGCCCAGTATCCCAACTGGGTATTCCAGGCCATGCATACAGGGCTGGACTGGAATACGGTGATTGAGAATGAGAGCCTGCCCCCCAGAAGCCTGGTGAATACGGCCAGCATTTCCTCTTGGAAAAGCGTGGAGGACGGCGCTTACAACTGGGATACCAGCACCTGGACCGGATTTGACGGCAGCAGCTGGGTGGCGGCGTCGGACGGGATTATCCGTTATTACATGGATCCCAGAAATTTTTTGGATGAAACCTACATATTTCAGTTCCTCTCCCAGGAGTACAACAGCGCTTCCCAGACAAGGGAAGGACTGGAGGCCATGGTTCAGGGAACCTTTCTTTCCGGCTCTCCCGGCGCTTCCGGCTCCGGCCCCAGCGCGTCCACAGGCGGAGATGACAGCACCACCGGGCCGGGAGTAGTAGGTCCGGGCGCATCCTTAAGTCCAGGCCCTATGGCCTCCATTTCTACCAGGGAGTATAATCTGGTAGGGGATAAAGTGGAGCTGGTGGCGCCGGGAGCTTCCGCTCAGAGTGAAAGCCAGACGGGTTCGGCCCAGACACAGACTTCCACCGACCAGACGCCATCGGGCCCCGGAACGTCTCAGTCTGGCCCAGGAGGGACTTCGGGGCCAGCAGGAGATTCGAGCAGCGCCACGTCCTCCCAGGAACAGAGCCTTTCCTATGTGGATATCATTATGAACGCGGCGGCCCAGTCCGGAGTGAATCCTTATGTGCTGGCCTCCATGATCATACAGGAGCAGGGCAGCGAGGGTACCTCTCCCCTGATTTCCGGCAGCTACTCCGGCTATGAGGGCTATTATAATTTCTTTAATGTGGAGGCCTATCAGTCCGGCTCCATGAGCGCCATTCAGAGAGGGCTCTGGTACGCTTCCCAGTCCGGTTCCTACGGACGCCCGTGGAATTCCGTGGAGAAGTCCATTATAGGCGGCGCCCAGAATTACGGGGAAAACTATGTAAAAGCCGGGCAGAACACCTTTTACCTGAAAAAATTTAACGTACAGGGGAGCAATCTGTACAAGCATCAGTATATGAGCAATATCCAGGCCGCCGCTTCGGAGGGAGCGAAGCTGTCCCAGGCTTATACGGCGTCTATGAAGCAGAACGCTCTGGATTTCATTATTCCGGTTTACGAGAATATGCCGGAGCAGGCCTGCGCGGCTCCCACCGGGGACGGAAGCCCCAACAACAAGCTTTCCGGCCTTGGGGTGGACGGTTTTGTGCTGACGCCCAGCTTCAGCCGCGATACGGAAACCTATGACCTGATCGTGGATACCTCCGTATCCTCCGTGACGGTTCAGGCAACAGCCGCCGATTCGAAGGCAACGGTAAGCGGAACAGGCTCCATTGCTTTAAATGGAGACAGCACCGACATCCAGGTGACGGTTCAGGCGGAAAACGGCGCGGTGCGCACTTACACCATTCATGTAGCAAGGCAGAGCGGAGGAGCCGTGGCAAGCGGGTCCTTGGGCCAGGGGACAAGCTCGGAGGCGAGCAGTCCATCGGGAGGCGGTCCCGGCGTAACAGGGCCGGGGGCTTCCGTAAATTCCGGCAATACGCCGGGCGGAAGCAATGTAACGGTGGTAACGGTTACAAATTAATGGAGCAGGAGAGATAAGATTATGATCCAACGAATGAAGAAAAAAGCAGCGGCTTTTCTGATGTTCTGTCTGCTGGCGGCGGTCATGCCCTTTGGGGCCTTTACAGCTTACGGGGCCAATGCCAAAATCACCTTTTCCGACCCTTCCGCCACCGTGGGCAGCCAGGTGAGCGTGAATATGGTGATAAGCGCCACAGGCGGCAGCCTGATGAGCGCCGATGTGATGCTGTCTTATGATTCCGATCTTTTGGAGTTTGTCAGCGGTACGGATGCGGAAGGGGATGCGGGGGCGATCCGCGTCCGGGGAGACGGAGGCACGCCGGGGACGGATACCATGCGTTTCTCCCTGACCTTTAACGCCCGCTCTGCTGGAACGGCGAAAATCACCATCAGCAGCCAGGAAATTTATGATACGGATTCCCAGCTGGTAACGGTCGATCATGAGGGAACCTCCACGGTGACCGTAGGCGCTCTGGCCACCGCCTCCAGCGATGCGGATTTAAAATCCCTCCAGGTATCCCCTGGCACCCTTTCGCCGGCCTTTTCGCCGGATGTGGATACCTATTCCGTGACAGTGGGAACGGATGTGGATAAGATTATTGTCAGCGCGGTGTGCAATGACGAGAACGCCACCAATATTGTCAGCGGGAACGAGGGGCTTCAGATGGGCGAAAACCGGGTGACCTGCCGGGTGACGGCCCAGGATGGGGAGACGACAAAGGAATATGTAATTGTTGTGACAAAGGCCGAAGGCGGAGCTAGCGCCACGGGGCCGGTGCTGACTGGAAATGAAGTAAAGCTTTCCGCTCCGGCTAAGACCATCACCATATTGGAGCCGGATGCTTCGGTACAGCTGCCGGAGGGCTTTGTGGAGAATCCTGTGGTGATCGATGGACAGACGGTAACCGGATGGGTATGGGCTTCTGATCCCGATAACCGCTACTGTATCGTGTACGGTATGAACGAGGCGGGAGAGACGAATTTCTACCGCTATGATCTGGCTGCCAGCGAGAGAACCCTTCAGCGCTACTTTGAGGATCCCGCTGTGGATACGGGAGTTTCCACGGATACCTATGATCAGCTGGCCACCCAGTACAACCAGCTGGTAGGCGACTACCGCATGACCCAGATCCTGATCGGCGTTGTAGGCGTGATCGCGGTTCTGCTGCTGCTCCTTTTAATCTGGCAGATGGTCCGGAATAAAAATGACAGGGGCTCGCGGCCCGCTCCTTCCGGCAGAAGCCGCCGCCAGGAAAGGGGTTCCGAAGAGATTTTAGAGGAGCCTGAGGTTTCCGCCCCCAGAGTGCGCCGCAGACAGCGTCAGGAGGAGATCCAGGAGGCCGCCTATACGCGGGAGCCGGAAGAAAGCAGTCCGGAGCCGGAGGCCAGGGAAGCGATCGAGGTAGTGGATCTGGATGAGGAGGAAGAAGCGCCTAAGAAGGCTGAAAAAGAGGAAGAAGACGACGATTTAGAAGTATTTGACTTGTAATAAGGCAGTTATAAGGGCCTCCGGCGGGAGAAATTCAGCCGGAGGCTGTTGTGTTTTACTCTTGACGGATGGACGATGGTTTGTTATATTAATGGTATAACAGTTATAACTACTTAGAGAAAGATGGTGGCAGAATGGTTGTGAAGATCGATTTCAACAGCAGCGAGGCGATCTATATCCAGCTGCGCAATCAAATTATTATGGGAATTGCCACGGACCGTATCCGGGAAGGGGACACGCTGCCCTCAGTGCGGCAGATGGCGGAATACGCGGGCATCAACATGCACACGGTTAATAAGGCCTATTCGGTGCTGCGCCAGGAAGGTTTTGTGAAGCTGGACCGGAGAAAGGGTGCCGTGGTTTCCCTGGATATTGATAAGTACCAGGCTTTGGAAGAGATGAGGCAGAATCTGGACGTGGTTTTAGCCTACGGGATCTGCCGCAATATCAGCCGCCAGGAGGTTCATCAGCTGGTGGACCTGATTTACGATGCCTATTTAAAGGGCTGCACCGGCTGCCAGGAGAGCGGCGGCATAACGGAGGAATAAAACCGCTGCGGACGGCATATACATAGACCGCCGGCCTGGTTGAAACCGGCGGCTGGCCGGGATTTTAGAGGAGGATTTAGAATGCTGTGCGAAAAATGTGGAATTCGTGAAGCAAATATTCGATATACGGAAATTGTAAACGGAGTCAAGACCGAGCATAATTTTTGCTCCCAGTGCGCTAGGGAGATGGATCTTGGCCAGTACAGCGCCATACTGGACGGAGAATTTCCCCTGGGCAAGCTGCTGTCCGGGCTTTTGGGAATTGCGGACTATGAGGAATCCGATCAGGAGCGTGTTTCGGTGATGTGCCCTACCTGCCACACTACCTTTGAGGATTTTGTGGAGAACAGCCGGTTTGGCTGCCCGGACTGCTATGGCGTATTCGATCTGTTTATCAGCGATAAGATTAAGCAGCTTCAGGGAAGCAGCAGCCATAAGGGCAAGCGCCCCAAATATCAAAGCCCCCAGGAGCGACAGCGCCAGCAGGAGATGGAGACGGATCTTGCGGCTATGGACGGCGGCGCCTCTTGTGAGGAGGATCCGGCGGCAAAGGCGAGAAAGGAGCTGGACCAGCTGGGAATCCGTCTGAAGGAGGCGTTAAAGGCCGAGGATTACGAGCTGGCCGCAGTATGCAGGGATCAAATGAGAGCATTAAGAGAGGAAGTAAAGCGGCATGACGAAGTGGTATGAGGAGGCTTGCTGCGCAGGCTCCAGCGTGGTGTACAGCCGGATTCGGATTTCAAGGAACTGGGAATCCCATCTGTTCCCCTCCAGGATGGAGCCGGAGGAACGAAAAGAAACCCTTGAGCTTCTGAGGGAGGGTTTAAAGGAAGGACTGGGGGAAGAGAGAGAGCCCTGGGGCTACCGGGATTTCAGCCAGATGAACGAGCTTGAGCGTCAGGCCTTAAAGGAACGGCGGATTTTAAATACCTCTGCCGTATCGGAGCGGGGGCCCGCTGGGCTGTTTTTGTCCGGGGATGAGAGCCGGAGTATGATTTTGTGCGGCGACGACCATATCAGGCTTCAACTTCTGGGAGCCGGATTAAAGCTGGATGAGCTTTGGCGGAGGGCGGATAGCCTGGACGATGGGATCAATGAGAAATTCCCCTATGCCTTTGATGAAAAATACGGCTATCTTACCGCCTTCCCCACAAATGTGGGGACCGGCCTTCGAGCCTGCGCCGTGGTTCATCTGCCGGCTCTCTCGAGGGTGAAGAAATTTCAGAGCGTGGTGGCGGATATGAGCCGTTTCGGTACCTCCATCCGCGGCGTATACGGGGAAGGGGAGGACAATTACGGCAGTTTTTATGAAATCTCCAACCAGAGAACCCTGGGACTTTCCGAGCGGGAGATTGTGGAGCAGGTGACGAAGGCCGCCCTTCAGCTGAACCACCAGGAGAACCGGGTGCGCAAGGCGGCTCTAAATTCCCGCAGGAAGGATAAGGAGGACGAAGCGTACAAATCCTACGGCGTTTTGAAATACGCCAGGAAGATTACGGAGAGAGACGCCAGGATTTTCCTGTCGATCCTGATGGAGGCGGAGGCCTCGGAGCTGATCCATTTTAAGGAGCCCTTCCGGGCCTATGCCATGATCATGGAGGGCAAGCCGGCCAATCTGCGGATGGCGGCGGATAAGCCGCTGGATCAGGAGGAGCTGGATGAAGCCAGAGCCGCCTTAATACGGAATATGCTTCCGGAACTATGATAAAATAAGAGCGAATTCAGGAGGAAATCAATTATGATGGAACGTTATACGCCTCAGGCAAAAGAGGCGCTGGCTCTGGCCGTGAATGCGGCGGAGGCTTTAAACCACGGCTATGTGGGGACAGAGCATCTGCTGCTGGGCCTTCTCAGGGAGGGGGAGGGCGTAGCGGCCAAGGTGTTGGAGGAGAACGGAGTGGATGTGGACCGGGTGGTGGATCTGGTCAGCCAGCTGATCGCTCCCAACCCCACCATCCAGACGGCCAACCGCGCTGCCTATACCCCCAGAGCCAGAAGGGTGATCGAGAACAGCTACCGGGAGGCGGTGCGCTTTAAAGCCAGCCAGATCGGCACGGAGCATATTTTGATCGCGATTTTAAGGGAAAACGATTCGGTGGCAGGGCGTTTGCTAAACACCATCGGCATTAACATCCAGAAGCTCTATATTGACCTTCTGTCCGCTATGGGGGAGGATGCGCCGGTGGTTCGGGAGGATTTTCAGGGAGGACGGGGGGCCAGACATTCAAACGCCACCCCGACCTTAGATGAATACAGCAGGAACCTGACCCAGATGGCCAGAGAAGGGAAGCTGGATCCGGTGATTGGGCGGGAGCAGGAGATCCGCCGCCTGATTCAGATTTTAAGCAGGCGGACGAAAAATAATCCCTGTCTGATCGGGGAGCCCGGGGTGGGCAAGACAGCGGTGGTAGAGGGCCTGGCCCAGATGATCGCCGCCGGGGACGTGCCGGAAACCATCGCGGACAAGCGTGTGATGACCCTGGACCTTTCCGGCATGGTGGCCGGTTCCAAATACCGGGGCGAATTTGAAGAGCGGATTAAGCGGGTGATCGCGGAGATCGTGGAATCAGGTGACGTGCTGCTGTTTATCGATGAGATCCATACCATCATCGGTGCAGGCGGGGCGGAAGGAGCCTTAGACGCCTCCAATATCTTAAAGCCCTCCCTGGCCAGAGGGGAGCTGCAGCTGATCGGCGCCACCACTATCAACGAGTACCGCAAATATATCGAGAAGGATGCGGCCTTGGAGCGGCGCTTCCAGCCGGTGATGGTCAACGAGCCGGGAGAAGACCAGTCGGTGGCGATTTTAAAGGGCCTTCGCAGCCGCTATGAGGAGCATCACCATGTTGAGATTACCGATGAAGCCTTAGAGGCGGCGGTGAAGCTTTCCAGCCGCTATATCAACGACCGCTTCCTGCCGGATAAGGCCATCGACCTGATCGACGAGGCTTCCTCCAAGGTTCGGCTGATGAATTACACCAAGCCCGACAAAATCCGGCAGCTGGAGGAAAAGATCAGCGTCCTGGAAGAGGAAAAGGAGCAGGCCATCAAAACCGAGGCCTATGAAAAGGCCGGCGAGATCAAGAAAAAGCAGCAGAAGCTGAAAGACCGCATCGCCCAGGCGGAGGCCAAGTGGCTGTCTGAGCGTGAGTCCGGAAAGCTGGTGGTGGGGGAAAATGAAATCGCCCAGGTGGTTTCGGACTGGACCAAGATTCCGGTGCAGAAGCTGGAGGAAGGGGAGTCGGAGCGGCTTAGAAACCTGGAATCCATTCTCCATAAGCGGGTCATCGGCCAGGACGAGGCGGTGACGGCTGTTTCCAAGGCCATCCGCAGAGGCCGCGTGGGACTGAAAGATCCCAGCCGCCCCATCGGTTCCTTCCTGTTTTTGGGTCCCACGGGCGTGGGGAAAACCGAGCTTTCCAAAGCTCTGGCAGAGGCCATGTTTGGAACGGAAAATTCCCTGATCCGGGTGGACATGTCCGAGTATATGGAAAAGCACAGCGTATCCAAGATGATCGGTTCGCCGCCCGGATATGTGGGATATGAGGAAGGCGGCCAGCTCAGCGAAAAGGTCCGCAGAAACCCCTATTCCGTAATTCTCTTTGATGAGATTGAAAAGGCTCATCCGGACGTATTTAATATCCTGCTGCAGGTTTTGGACGATGGCCATATTACCGACGCCCAGGGCAGGAAGATCGACTTTAAAAACACAGTGATTATCATGACCTCAAACGCGGGGGCGGAGAATATCGTATCGCCCAAGCGCCTGGGATTTGGAACCGGCACAGATGCGAAGGCGGATTACAGCTTTATGAAGGACCGGGTGATGGACGAGGTGAAGCGCCTGTTTAAGCCGGAATTTTTAAACCGCATTGACGATATGATCGTGTTCCACCAGCTGACCAAGGAGGATATGAAGGGCATTGTGGAGGTTATGCTTTCCGCCATTGAAAAGCGTACCAGAGAGCAGCTGGGCATCCATCTTTCCGTGACGGAGGAGGCCAAGAGCCTGCTGATCGAGAAGGGATACGATGAGAAATACGGTGCCAGGCCCCTGCGTCGCACCATCCAGACCATGCTGGAGGATAAGATGGCGGAGGAAATGCTGGACGGCCGCATAAAGGCCGGGTCCAGGGTGGAAGTCGGAGCTGGCCAAAAGGAGCTGACCTTCACGGTGCGGGCAGCCAGAGGCAGGAAAAAAGCGGCGGTTCTGGCCTGAGAAAGTGCTGGTCAAGGGGATTAATTTAGTGTATAATGATAAAATCATACAAAAGCAGGAGGATGAAATACCATGCCAGTCGTTGAAGAATTGATCCGCAGGGAAGAAGACGGAACCATCAGCTTTGGCAATTATCAGCTGGGGACGAAGGCCAAGAAATCGGATTTCGAATATGAGGGCGATCTTTATAAGGTGAAGACCTACTATGAGATTACTAAGCTGGAGCGCAATGATATGTTCGTTTACGAGTCTGTTCCGGGAACTACGGCGGAGCATTTTAAGGTGACGGACGAATCGGTGGAATTTACGGTGGAGGGCGGCAAGGACGCTCAGATCACCGTGCAGCTTGAGGATGACACGGAGTACGAGGTGTACGTGGATGATTCCGCCGTGGGAAGCATGAAGACGAATATGAGCGGGAAGCTGAGCGTCAGCGTGGAGCTGGAGGAAGGAAGAGCAGTCCGCGTGCTGGCTGTGAAGCGTCAGAGCTGATGGCAAAAGGGAGAACCACCGCATTTTTCTGCAGCGAGTGCGGATATGAATCCGCAAAATGGAGCGGCCAGTGCCCGGCATGTAAGGCTTGGAACACCATGGTGGAAGAGCCGGTTTCAAAGACTTCAGGCGGACAGGCAAAACGGGCGGGGGAATCCCGCATTTCCAGTGTGAAGCCATCCCTTCTCTCGGAGATCGACTTAAAGGAGGAGGATCGGATTACCACCGGCTTTGGGGAGCTGGACCGGGTGCTGGGGGACGGCATCGTAGCCGGCTCCCTGGTGCTGGTAGGCGGCGATCCCGGTATCGGCAAATCCACCCTGCTTCTTCAGATGTGCCGGAACCTGGCGGCGGACGGCCATTCGGTGCTCTATATTTCCGGGGAGGAGTCCTTAAAGCAGATTAAGATGCGGGCCAACCGCATCGGCTCCATAAGCGGTGACCTCCGTTTCCTCTGCGAGACGAACCTGGACCGGATTCAGGGTGTCATCGAGATGGAAAAGCCGGAGATTGTGATTATTGACTCCATCCAGACCATGTACCGGGAAGAGGTGACCTCGGCGCCCGGAAGTGTCAGCCAGGTGCGGGAGTCCACCGGGCTTTTGATGGAGATCGCCAAGAGAGGCGGCATCGCTGTCTTTGTGGTGGGACATGTGACAAAGGAAGGAGTCGTGGCGGGCCCCAGGGTGCTAGAGCACATGGTGGATACGGTGCTCTATTTTGAGGGGGACCGCAACGCCTCCTACCGCATTCTGCGCAGCGTTAAAAACCGCTTTGGCTCCACCAATGAGATCGGCGTATTCGAGATGCGCCAGGAGGGTCTGATTCAGGTGGAAAACCCCTCGGAATTTATGCTGGAGGGGCGGCCGGAGGATGCCTCCGGGGCGGTGGTGTCCTGTTCCATGGAGGGTACCAGGCCTATCCTTTTGGAGGTTCAGGGCCTGGTGACGGAGACGAATTTCGGCATGCCCCGCAGGACTGCCGCAGGCACGGACTATAACCGGGTTAATCTTCTGATGGCGGTGCTGGAGAAGCGCTGCCACTATGAGATGGGCCGCTTTGACGCCTATGTGAATATCGCGGGAGGCATGCGGATGAATGAGCCGGCTCTGGATCTGGCCATCGTCATGGCACTGATCTCAAGCTACAAGGACAGGCCGATCAATCCAAAGCTCCTGATCTTCGGGGAGGTGGGCCTTTCCGGGGAGGTGCGGGCCGTAGCCCAGGCGGAGCAGCGGGTCCATGAGGCGGCTAAGATGGGGTTTGGCGCCTGCATCCTGCCTAAGGTCTGCGCCGACAAGATGAAAGGGCCTGCCGGGATGAAGCTTTACGGGGTCAGCACTGTGCGGGAGGCCATCGGGCTCTTGTAAAGGCCTCAAAAAATCTGGCGGCAAAAAAATCTGAAAATCTGGTTGACATCACATGCAACCTGTGCTATTATAATCTGGCGTTCAAAAATGAGCGCCGCACAGGGGAATAGTTCAATGGTAGAGCACCGGTCTCCAAAACCGTCGATGGGGGTTCGAGCCCCTCTTCCCCTGCTGTCTTTTGAAGCAGGCTGCTTTTTCTGGCTATAGATCAGAAAGGGCAGCCTGTTTTGCTGCTGGGAGTCCTGGACAATCCGCGTATTGCCCAGGCTTTATTTTTATGCTAAAATATTTCTCAGCATGTAACGGTTCAGGACGGCACATCTTCTTGCCTGAGCAAGGCCGGACAAGAAGCAGCGGGTGTTCATCTGATATGAAAACATGGGTAAAAAACAGGGAGAGGAGCAGGTTTACGATGGAATTAATGTTGATTGTGGTGCAGGAGCAGGACGAAAAGGCCCTGTCCGGCGCCTTTATCCGCAATAAAATACAGGCTACGAAGATTCACGCCGAGGGGCTGGTGTCCAACCGGAAGCTGGGCGTCTTTCTGGTCTGCACAGACCGCAGGGACGATGTGCTAAAGATGGTGGAGGCCAACTGCCGGGAGCGGACCATTGAGACGGAGACCAGCGAGTACAACGGACGGATTTTCGTGGACGTGCGGCAGAAGATCGTCATCGGCGGAGCCACCGTTTTCCTCATGGGTGAGGCTCAGTTAAAGAAAATCAAGGGAGCCCAGGGAGGAACCAATGAATAAAAAAGAAATCAGCGAGATTAAGAAATTGTTTACCCCGGCCCGCTGCGCCATTACCAGGATCTGCGGCTGCTACGTGGATGCGGATAAGAATAAGCGGACGGAGCTTAAGGAGGCCTTTTTGTCCCTGCCGGAGGAAGAAAGCTTTAAGTATTTTACCATTTTCAAGAAGACCCTGTCCGGCGGACTGGGGAAGAACCTCATCAATATGGAGTTTCCGCTGACGGCGGAGGCCCAGGGGGGAACCCAGGAATTTCTTCTGCGCCTTCGGGACAGCGGCCTAAAGGACGAGGCGCTGCTGGAAGAGTTTTATGACCGGGTGATCGAGCACTATGATTACGGGGAAAATTACTACATTATCCTGATTCACTGCGCCTACGATATTCCCTCGAAGGCCACGGACGGGACGGAGATGTTCGACGCTTCGGATTACGTTTACGAATTTATCCTGTGCAGCATCTGCCCGGTGAAGCTCTCCAAAGAGGGCCTCTGCTACAATTCCGTGACCAATACCATAGAAAACCGCATTCGGGACTGGCTGGTGGAAGCGCCGTCCCTGGGCTTTTTGTTCCCGGCTTTTAATGACCGGAACACGGACATCCACAGCCTGCTTTACTACGCAAAAAACGGGGAAGAGCTAAAGGAGCAGTTGATCGGCGAGCTTTTAGGCTGCCGGATTCCCATGTCCGCCAAGACCCAGAAGGAGGCGTTTCAGGCCATTGTGGAGGAAACCCTGGGGGAAAACTGCGATTTTGAGGCGGTGATGGGGATTCATGAAAGCTTAAATGAGATCCTGGAGCAGGCGGAGGAAGGGCCGGAGCCAGTGACCCTAGATAAGCGCCTGGTAAAACAGCTTTTGGAGGAAAATGGGGCGCAGCCGGAGCAGCTTTTAGAGCTGGAAAACAACTATCCCAGGGACGAGAAGGACCGGGAGGAAAGCTTTTTAGCCTCCAATGTGGCCACTTCAAGGAATCTGGAGATCAAGACCCCGGATGTGAGCATCAAGGTGGCTCCGGATAAGGAGGCCCTGGTGGAGACAAGACTCATCGACGGGCGATGCTGCATCGTGATCGAGGCGGGGGAGCATGTGGAGATCAACGGCATCGCCGTCCGTCCCTTATCGAAAGAGCAGTTAAAGCAGCTGCAGAAAAAGGAGTAAGGCAGGCCGCAGAAAAGTGACAGGAGAAGACGGATGGAGCTATACAGAATTATCCTTGTGGACGATGAGGAAGAAGTAAGAAAAAGTATGATCAAAAAGCTTGACTGGGAAGCGGCGGGCTTTCAGGTGGTGGGAGACGCGGAAAACGGCCAGGAGGCCCTGGAGATGATCGAGCAGTTGGAGCCGGATGTGCTGATGACGGATATCCGCATGCCTTATATGGACGGGCTGGAGCTGGTCCGCAGGATCCGCCAGAAGTACCCCTCCATGAAGGTGCTGATTTTTTCTGGATTTGACGATTTCGAATACGCCCAGCAGGCTATTACGCTGAATGTGACCGAGTATATTTTAAAGCCGGTTAATGTGGAAGAGCTGACGGAGATTTTAAGCCGGGTGAAGATAAAACTGGATCAGGAGATCGAGGAGCGCAGGAACGTAGACCGCTTAAGGGAGCGCTACCAGCACAGTCTGCCCATTTTAAGAGAGGTATTCTTAAACGACCTGGTGCGGGGCAACGTCCAGGAGGGACAGGAGGAGGCGAGGCTCAAGGAATACGGCGTGGACATTCTGGGAGCCCAGAAGTGGACGACGGCGGTGGTAAGCCTGGAAGCGGAGGAACAGGCGAAGGGCCAGGGGCTGGCCCTGCACCAGGAACTGATTCCCATTTCCGTCCGCCAGCTGATGGAGGATCATCTGCGGGATTTCTGCCGGTTCGCCCTTTTTAACTCCACCGCCGGCCTTACCTTAGTGGCGGCTTTGGATCAGGGAAATGGAAAAACCGCCCTGATCGACCGCCTGGAGGATATCTGCAAGGAATGCCGCAAGATTCTGGAGGTATCCGTTACCATGGGAGTAGGCCACAACTGTACCCAGCTGTCCCAGCTGCGGGCTTCCTTCCGCTCTGCTGTGGAGGCCCTGGGATATAAGGCCATCACGGGTACGGGAAAAACCATTTATATTAACGATATGGAGCCGGTAGGCCATGGCCGCCTCCAAATGGACGCAAAGGACGAGGACGAGCTGAAGGCGGCGGTGAAGTTCGGCCCTCAGGAAAAGATCCGCTCTGTGGTCCATGGCCTGGCGGTGCGCATGGAGGACGCCAAGGTTCATTTAAGCCAGTACCAGATGTTTATGCTGTCCATCACCAACTGCCTGATGCAGCTGGCCCAGCAGTACGGCCTGGATCCGGGGGAGCTTTCGGGAATACAGGAGCATTATTCCGAAATCCTTTCTTCCCAGCTTCACAGGGAGGATTTTGCCGAGTGGATTACCCGGGCGGCCTGCCAGATCAACGAGCGGATGAATCAGGAGCGGGTGAATACCACAAGAAAGGTGATCCTGGAGGCAAAGCGCTATATCCAGACCCATTATCAGAATCCGGATCTTTCCGTAGACATGATCTGCAGGGAGTTCCATATGAGCCCGGCCTATTTCTCCACCATGTTTAAGAAGGAGACGGGGCAGACTTATGTGGCCTACCTGACGGAGGTGCGCCTGACAAAGGCGGTGGAGCTTTTAAATGAAACCGATGATAAGACCTATATCATCGCCCAGAAGGTGGGATATCAGGAACAGAATTATTTCAGCTATGTGTTTAAGAAGCGTTTCGGCGTATCGCCCACCCGATACCGCAGCGTTCAGTAAAAGATTCATCAAGAAAGGAAGCCCATGGAAGAGTCGGAAAAGAAACGTTTTTGCAAAAATATGAGCATCCGCCATACGATCTACCTGTATTTTACAGTCAGCGCCCTGGCGGCGGTTTTGCTGACCGGAATCTCCCTCTACGGGCGTCTGTCCGGCCAGCTGGTGGCCACCATCCGGGAGGAAAACCAGGCCTTTCTGTCGCAGGTAAACCGCTCGGTGGATTCCTACCTTCAGACGGTGATGAAGCTGTCCGATTCCCTGTACTATGGAGCTATTAAGAACGCGGATCTGTCCGCCCAGTCCCTGGATCATGATTTTACCCTGCTTTACGACAACAACAAAGACCGAATCGCCAATATTGCCTTGCTTTCCAGCGAAGGGGAGCTTCTGGCGGCGGTCCCGGCGGCCAGGCTGAAAAGCGGGCTGGATGTGACGAAGGAGAAGTGGTTTGAGACGACCTTAAGCCGGGCGGATAACCTGCATTTTACCACGCCCCATGTGCAGTACATATTTGACGGCGGCGAGAACCAGTACCGCTGGGTGATCACCATGACCCGGGCGGTGGAGCTGACCTACGGGCCGTCCACGGAGCAAGGGGTTCTCCTGGTGGATATCAGCTACGGAAGCCTGCGCCAGCTTTTGGATAATATCACCCTGGGCAATCAGGGCTACCTCTATATGGTCAGCAGCTCAGGGGAGCTGATCTACCACCCCCAGATGCAGCTGATCGACGTAGGGCTGGCCCAGGAGAGCTATCAGGAGGCCGCAAAGCGCACGGACGGAAATTATGAAGAGACGTTTCAGGGGGAAAAGCGCAGCGTGGCGGTTAAATCCGTAGGCTATACGGGCTGGAAGCTGGTGGGGGTGACACCGGAGCGGGGAATCTCCTTAAGCGGCCTGAAAACCCAGCTTTTCGTCGCCTTTGTGGTGGCCTTTTTCCTCTTCCTTCTGATGGTGATCAACGCCTACATCTCCTCCCGTATCACGGTTCCCATTAAACAGCTGGAAAAATCGGTCAACGCCCTGGAGGCGGGGAAGCTGGACGCCCAGATCTACATCGGCGGCTCCTACGAGATCCGACACCTAGGGCGCTCCATCCGTGATATGGCCCGGCAGATTCGGGTGCTGATGGACGATATTGTAGCGGAGCACGAATCCAAGCGCAGGAGCGAGTTTGACACCCTTCAGTCCCAGATCAACCCCCATTTTCTCTATAATACCTTGGATATTATCGTATGGATGATTGAGAATGAACAGAAGGCTGAGGCGGTGAAGGTGGTGACGGCCTTGGCAAGGTTCTTTCGTATCAGCTTAAGCAAGGGAAAGAGCATCATCCGGGTAAGGGACGAGTTAGAGCATGTGCGCAATTACCTGATGATCCAGCAGATGCGCTTTAAAAATAAATTCACCTACCGCATCGAATCGGAGCCGGATACGCTGAACCTGGCCAGCTTAAAGCTGATGCTTCAGCCGCTGGTGGAAAACGCCATTTACCACGGAATGGAATTTATGGACGGGGACGGGGAGATTCTGGTGCGGGCCTACCTGGAAAACGGAGATCTGTGGTTTTCCGTCTCCGACAACGGCCTTGGCATGACGAAGGAGCAGACGGCAAGCCTTTTAACCGACAGCTCCCATGTACCCTCCAAGAAGGGCTCCGGCATCGGGGTGAAAAATGTAAACGAGCGGATCCGGCTGTATTTTGGCGAGGCCTACGGGCTTTTGATCCAGTCGGAGCCGGATGAAGGGACGACGGTAGTGATCCATCTGCCGGCCATTCCTTATGAGGAGGCTCAGGAGAAGGCATGATAACGAAACGAGAAAAGCTGCTTTGGAGCGGCTATGTGCTGCTTTTGGTAATTTTGCTCCTGCTTTCTTCCACGGATCTGATTATCAAGGAGAAGGAACGGGAAATCTATCCGGTTTCCGTGATTGTGGAGGACACCAACGATGGCAATTACGTCAATTTCCGCAAGGGGATGGAGCTGGCGGCGATGGAGGAAAACGCCGATGTAAGCTTTGTCACCCTTTACGAGACGGGAAACCTTGGCCAGCAGCAGGAGATGATACGCAGGGAAGAACAGGAGGGCGCTAAGGCCTTAGTGGTCGCCCCGGCCTTCGGCGTATCCTCCGGGCAGATCGCGAAGGAGACCGAACAGCCGTCGGTGCTTGTGTGGACCGCCGGGGAAGCGGATGGGGCTGCTTCGGTGATTACCACCGATTTTGGGGCCATGGGAGAGGAGCTGGCACAGCGTATCGGGGAAAACTGCGACCGGGATATTCCGGTATACCTCTTTGGCAGAACCCTGGAGCAGGAGTCTGCGGGAAGCTTTGAGGCCGCCCTCAGGCCGGCGCTGGAGGGGATGGGATTTTCCGTCCGGGTGACTCTGGGAAATCCACAGGAGATTTGCGGCCGGATACTGGAGCGGATTGCGGGAACGGAGAAAAAGGGCGCGGTGATCGTGGGGCTGGACCCAGACTGTCTGGAGGAGACGGTTTCCCTGTTAAAGGCGGATGAGAATCTGCGCTACTGCGTCAGAGGGCTTTACGGCAGGGGAAGCAGTCTGGCGATTCTTGACGCGCTGGACGAGGGAATCATCCGGGGGCTGTGCGTGACCGACGACTTTAGGGCCGGGTATCTATGCATCCGCAGGGCGGTGGAGGCGGCCTGCGGGCAGAAGACAGAGCCCTTTACGGTGCTGGAGCATTATTACATTGAAAAAGAGGATCTGCGCCAGCCCAGGTATGAAAAAATGCTTTATCCGATTGAGTAGGAGAAGGAGGGGAGAATGATGAGAGCAAAAAGGCTCTTTCAGACGGCCGCAGCGGCAGCCGCCATATTTTTGGTTGGCCTGGGAACGGCAGGCTGCGGCAGTGAGGAGCAGGAGACAGAAAAAACCTCTCTTCGCATCGGGGTGAGTCTGTACCGGGGAGATGATACCTTTATTAATAACATCCGCCAGGAGTTAGAGGCCTGCGCCAAGGAATACGAGCAGGAAACCGGCACCAAGGTGCGGCTGGATATCCAGGACGCCAAGGGGAGCCAGTATACCCAGAACGACCAGGCAGAGCGCTTCATTTCCCTGGAGTGCGACGCCCTGTGCATCAACCTGGTGGACCGGACTGCGGCGACCAATATCATCGACAGGGCTATGGAGGGCAATGTGCCGGTGGTCTTTTTCAACCGGCAGCCGGTGGAAGAGGACATGAACCGCTGGAATGAGCTCTACTATGTGGCGGCCGGAGCCAGGGAGTCTGCGGTCCTTCAGGGGCGGATCGTGGCGGACCGCTACCGGAGGGATCCGGACAGCCTGGATCTAAACGGCGACGGGGTGGTGAGCTATGTGCTTTTAGAGGGGGAAAGCAGCCATCAGGATTCCCTGATCCGCACGGAATGGTCCATCCGCACCTTAAAGGACGCGGGAGTGCCCATTGAGCGGATTACAGGCGGCATCGCCAACTGGGAGCGCAGCCAGGCATCGGCCCTGATGGAGCAGTGGCTTTTGGAGTATCCCGACGCCATCGAGCTGGTGATCAGCAATAACGACGATATGGCCCTGGGAGCCATCGACGCGATGGAGCGGGCCGGTGTTTCTGGCATCAAGGTGGTGGGCATCGACGGAACTACCCCGGGGCTTCAGGCGGTGGAGGACGGAAAGATGATGGGAACCGTCTCCAGCGACAAGGAGGCATACGCGAAGGCGATCTTTGAGATCGCGGCGGCCAAGGCATTGGGGGAGGAACTTCCGGAGAATGTCGTGCTGGAGGATGGTAAATATTACTCATCGCCCCAGAGGATTGTTGTCGAAAATTGATGAAATCGTGGAGAAATAAAGAAAATTATAGAAAAACGAAAAAAATCTTATGGAAAATATATAAAAAACACGCTATAATAACAATGTCGGTAGTCAAAAATGATTGAAAGCCGACGGAAACCGAATCTATATATTCTGAAAAGGGAGGAACGATTCACATGAGATTATTGAAGAAAGTAACAGCAGTTGCGCTGGCATCCTGCATGGCTATGTCACTGGCTGCCTGCGGAGGCGGCTCTAGCGAGACTACGAAAGCTCCGGCTGAGAATACCGCAGAGAGCACCGAGGCGGGCGACGATACCGCAGAGACCACCGAGGCTGGGGGAGAGGCCGACGCCACAGAGGCTCCGGCCGCAGACGGTCCCGTTGCAAATAAGGACAAGCCCCTTGTATGGTTCAACCGTCAGCCCTCCAACAGCTCCACCGGCGAGCTGAATATGGACGCTTTAAACTTTAACGCCAACACCTACTATGTAGGATTTAACGCAAACCAGGGTGCCGAGCTTCAGGGAACCATGGTTAAGGAGTACATCGAGTCCCATATCGATAGCATCGACCGCAACGGCGATGGCATCATCGGATATGTACTGGCCATCGGCGATATCGGACACAACGACTCCATCGCACGTACCAGAGGCGTCCGCAGCGCTCTTGGAACTGCTGTTGAGGCCAATGGCGCAGTTGACAGCACCCCGGTAGGAACCAACACCGACGGAACCTCCAGCTATGTGCAGGACGGAACCCTTGAGGTGAACGGAAAGACCTACACCATCCGCGAGCTGGCTTCTCAGGAGATGAAGAACCAGACCGGAGCCACCTGGGATGCAGCTACCGCAGGAAACGCCATCAACACCTGGTCCGCTTCCTTCGGCGAATCCATCGACGTAGTCGTTTCCAACAATGACGGCATGGGCATGGCGATGTTCAACGCATGGTCCATGGCACAGGGCGTTCCCACCTTCGGTTATGACGCTAACAGCGACGCTGTAGCGGCTATCGCCAACGGCTACGGCGGCACCATCAGCCAGCACGCTGACGTTCAGGCTTACCTGACCCTGCGCGTTCTGAGAAATATCCTGGACGGCGTTGATATCGACACCGGTATCGGCACTGCAGACGAGGCCGGAAACGTTCTGAGCGCTGATGTTTACGAGTACAACGAGGCTGAGCGTTCCTACTACGCTTTGAACGTAGCGGTTACCGCTGACAACTATCAGGACTTCATGGATTCCACCGTAACCTATGCTCCTGTATCCAACCAGCTGGGCGAGGATCACGCTGCCAAGAAGGTATGGCTGAACATTTACAACTCCGCCGATAACTTCTTAAGCGCAACCTATATGCCTCTGCTTCAGAAGTACGACGATCTTCTGAATCTGGAAGTTGAGTACATCCAGGGCGACGGACAGAACGAGTCCAACATTACCAACCGTCTGAGCAATCCCAGCCAGTACGATGCATTTGCCATCAACATGGTGAAGACCGACAACGCGGCTTCTTACACCAATCTGTTAAACCAGTAATTGAAACTGAAATCTTCGGATTAAAGT
>CALWQV010000014.1 GCA_944383785.1 uncultured Enterocloster sp.
CCTCAGAAGAGGGGGCCTCTGTCTGTGCCTGACTGGCGGCGCTTGTTTCATCGGAAACCTTGGTGACGCAGCCGGAGAGCAGGGATGCGCTGAGCGCGGCGGTTAAAAGCATTGCAAGTGTCTTCTTCATAATTATTTCCTCCTCATGATAGATTTGATGAATAAAAAAAGCCCCAATCACAGCAATAGCTGTAATTGAGACGAATAAAATCCGCGGTGCCACTCAAAATTGACTGTACAGTCCACTTTACACATACCAACATATGCGCTGCCGGTGTAACGGGGGCAGAATCCGTCGGTCCCTACAAGACTTTCGCCTCTTCAAGACCGCCCTCAAAAGTCCATTCAGCTTCCGGCTTCATACCGCAATCCCACCGCCTGCGGCTCTCTGTAATCAAACCAGGTGGAAGCTTACTCCTCTTTCTCAACGGTTTGAGTTCTTTACTTGCCATTTATCCTAATACAGAAAGCTTGATTTGTCAATAGAGAATTTTCTGACATAGATTTCCTGTGCCAAATGTGGTATACTGAAAGAAAGGCAATTCAGCTTTATTTTACATCACAAGGAGGGCATCATGAAACGGCTTTTAATCGTAGTGGACATGCAGAATGATTTCATTACCGGCAGCCTGGGCACGAAGGAGGCCCAGGCTGCGGTAGAGCCGGTGGTAAACAAGGTTTTGGAGTACCAAAACAGCAGAGACGAGGTGGTATTTACCCTGGATACCCATTTTGAAGATTACGCAGATACCCAGGAGGGGCGGAAGCTTCCGGTTCCCCACTGCATCAAGGGGACAGATGGGTGGAAGCTCTGTCCGCAGCTGGAGGATTTTGAGGGGAAGCGGTTTGAGAAACACACCTTCGGAAGCGTGGAGTGCGCGGCCTACGCGGCAAAGGGCGGTTATGACCAGATTGAGCTTGTAGGGGTCTGCACCGATATCTGCGTGGTGTCCAACGCCCTTTTAATCAAGGCATACCTGCCGGAGACGCCCATTGCCGTGGACAGCGCCTGCTGCGCGGGCGTGACTCCAGAAAGCCATAAAGCTTCTCTGGAAACGATGAAAATGTGCCAGATCGATGTGCGGTAAAAAGAGAGAAAGGAGAGGAGATCATGGGAAAAAAGCATTTTGTGATTACCATTGAGCGGCAGTACGGAAGCGGAGGAAGGCTTACGGGAAAGCGGCTGGCAGAAGAGCTGGGAATCCATTTTTACGATGAAGAAATTTTGAAAATGACCTCGGAAACCAGCGCCATTGGAGAGCAGTATTTCCGGCTGGCGGATGAGAAAGCGGGCAATAAACTTTTGTACCGAATTGTCACCAGTTTAAAGCCGGAGCTTTCGCAGCCCCATCGGGAGGGGACGAAGAAGCTGACGTCTCCGGAGAATCTGTTCCGCTTCCAGTCGGAGGTAATCCGCAAGCTTGCCAAGGAGGAAAACTGCATTATCCTGGGCCGCTGCGGCAACTACGTGCTTTCCGACTGCCTGGACGATGTGATCCGCATTTTTGTGTACGCCGATATGGTGACCAGGATCCGCCGGGTGATCGAGGTGGACCAGGTGGATGAGAAGGAGGCCCTGCGGCGGATCAAGCGCATTGATAAGGAACGGACGGAATACCATCGGTATTTTACCGGACGGGAATGGATGGATATGGAAAGCTATGATCTGCCCATCAACGCCAGCCGCATCGATTATGACCAGATGATTCATCTGATTAAGGATTACCTGGTGCTGCGGGGATATGATATTTAAAGGGGGAACCACATGGGACAGATCGTTCTGGGACTGATGATCCCCTTTATTGGAACCACTGCCGGAGCCGGATGTGTTTTCTTTCTGAAAAATGCCATCCGTCCGTCTGTGCAGAAGGCGCTTTTGGGTTTTGCCTCCGGGGTGATGGTGGCGGCCTCCGTGTGGTCCCTGCTGATACCGGCCATGGATATGAGCGGAGGGATGGGGCGGCTGGCCTTTGTGCCCGCCGCCGTCGGCTTTCTGCTTGGCATCGGCTTCCTTCTTGCTTTAGACCGGCTGATTCCGCACCTTCATTTAGACTGCGAGGAACCGGAAGGGCCGAAAAAGAACCTGAGAAAGAGCACCATGCTGGTGCTGGCGGTGACCTTACATAATATCCCGGAGGGTATGGCGGTGGGCGTGGCCCTGGCAGGGATTCTGTCCGAGAGCGGCCAGATCACCCTGGCGGGAGCCCTGGCTCTGTCTTTGGGAATCGCGATCCAGAACTTTCCGGAGGGAGCCATCATTTCCCTGCCCCTAAAGGAGGCGGCAGGGAGGGGAAAGGCTTTCCTTTACGGCCTGCTGTCCGGCGTGGTGGAACCAATGGGCGGAGCCCTTATGCTTTTATTGTCCGGCTTTTTGGGGCCGGCTCTTCCCTATCTGCTGGCTTTCGCGGCCGGCGCCATGGTTTACGTGGTGGTGGAGGAGCTGATCCCCGAATCTGCCCAGGGAGATCACTCCAATATCGGGACCATCGGCTTTGCGGTGGGCTTTGTGTGCATGATGATTCTGGACGTGGCCCTGGGATAAGAGGGAGAATATGGAACAGTTATCGCTATTTGATGTACAGGATATATATAAGCCTCTGGCCAGCCGCATGCGCCCCCAGAGGCTGGAGGATTTCGTAGGGCAGCGGCAGCTTTTGGGGGAGAATGGAATCCTGCGGCGGATGATCGAGTCGGATCAGATTCCCTCTATGATTTTCTGGGGGCCTCCTGGGGTGGGGAAAACCACTCTGGCAGGCATCATCGCGGGAAAAACCCACGCCAGATTTATTAATTTCAGCGCCGTCACCAGCGGCATAAAGGAGATCAAGGAAGTGATGGCCCAGGCGGAAAACAGCCGCCGGATGGGCGAGAAGACGGTGCTCTTCGTGGACGAGATCCACCGCTTTAACAAGGCCCAGCAGGACGCCTTTCTCCCTTATGTGGAGAGGGGCAGCATCATCCTCATCGGGGCTACCACTGAGAATCCCTCCTTTGAGATTAACAACGCTCTTTTATCCCGCTGCCGCGTTTTTGTGCTGGAAAGCCTGAAGGCGGAGGATATTGTCCTGCTTTTAAAGCGGGCCTTAAAAAGCCCCGATGGGCTGGGATACCTGAAGGTGGAGATTACCGATGAGATGCTGGAGATGATCGCCGGATTTTCAGAGGGGGACGCCAGAAAAGCCTTTAACCTTTTGGAGATGGCGGTGAGCAACGGCCAGATCGAGGGGAATAAAACTACGGTAACCATGGACGTGCTGAAGCGCTGTCTGGGAAAGAAGAGCCTGCTCTACGATAAAAAAGGGGAGGAGCACTACAACCTGATCTCGGCTCTTCACAAGTCCATGCGCAATTCCGACCCGGATGCGGCGGTTTACTGGCTGGCCCGGATGCTGGAGGCCGGCGAGGATCCCCTTTACGTGGCCCGCAGGCTGATCCGCTTTGCCAGCGAGGATATCGCCATGGCGGACAGCCACGCCCTTCCCTTGGCGGTGGCGGCTTATGAGGCCTGCCATTTTCTTGGGATGCCGGAGTGCAATGTAAACTTAAGCCACGCGGTGATCTATCTTGCCATGGCCCCCAAGTCCAACTCCGCCTATGTGGCCTACGAGGAAGCCAAGGCGGACGCGCAGAATATGCTGGCGGAGCCGGTGCCCTTAAACATCCGCAACGCCCCTACCAATCTGATGAAACAGCTCCACTACGGGGAGGGATATGTATACGCCCACGACACAGAGGAGAAGATGGCCCGGATGCAGTGCCTTCCGGATTCCCTTCTGGGCCGGACCTATTACCGGCCAAATGAAGCGGGGGAAGAGAGACAGACAAAAAAGCGGCTGGAGGAGATCCGCCGCTGGAAGAATGGGGAAGATTAGGGGAGCCAGGCCCCCAGGAGGGATTACCCCTCCAGAAGCCGGCTTAAATCCTGATAGAATCCCGGATAGGAGATGCGGACGCAGTCCGCATCTTTTATTGTTGTCACGCCGTCGGCGATTAAGGCTGTCACCGCGAAGGTCATGGCGATGCGGTGATCCAGATGGCTGTCCACCGAAGCGCCGTGAAGGGGATGGCCGCCCTCTATGATCATGCCGTCCTCCGTCTCCCGGATATCCGCTCCCATGGCCGATAGATTCTCCACCATGATGCGGATGCGGTTGGATTCCTTCACCTTTAATTCCGCCGCGTCTTTGATGACTGTGGTTCCTTGGGCCGCGCAGGCCATGGCGGCGATCATGGGAAGCTCGTCAATCAGCGCGGGGATAATCTCCCCACCGATTTCCACGCCCTTCAGGCTGCTGTGGCGAACCAGAAGATCGGCCATAGGCTCCGCCTCCCGGCTCCGGACATTCTCCAGGGTTAAATCCGCCCCCATGGCCTGGCAGACGCGGATCATGCCGTCGCGGGTGGGATTGACGCCCACATTGCGAATCAGCACCTCAGAACCCGGCACCATCAGGGCGGCGGCGATGAAGTAGGCGGCGGAGGAAATATCGCCAGGAACATCCACCTTGATCCCGTAAAGCTCTTTGGCGGGCATGAGGGCGGCGGTGACGCCTTCTGAGGTGATTTCAGCCCCAAAATGGCGCAGCATCAGCTCCGTGTGGTTGCGGGAAAGGGCGGGCTCGGTGACCTTTGTAGGGCTATCGCCGTAAAGGCCGGCCAGCAGGATGGCTGATTTTACCTGGGCGGAGGCCACTGGCGTATGATAATGGATGCCGTGAAGCTTTCCCGGCTTTATGCGCAGTGGGGCGCAGCCATTCTCCCGCAGGCTTAAAATGTGGGCCCCCATCTGAGTCAGAGGCTCCATGATCCGCTTCATGGGGCGCTTCTGGATGGAAGCATCTCCGGTAAGAGTGGAGGGAAATGGCTGGGCCGCCAGAATTCCCGACATCAGGCGCATGGTAGTGCCGCTGTTTCCGCAGTCCAGCATGCCCGAGGGAGCGGACAGCCCCCTCATGCCCTTTCCGTGAACAAACACCATATTTCCGCGGTTCTCGATTTCGACGCCCATGCGCCTGAAGCAGGAAATGGTGGACAGACAGTCCGCTCCCTGAAGAAAATGATGGATTTCCGTATTGCCGCTGGCGATGGAGCCCAACATGACCGCCCGGTGGGAGATGGACTTATCCCCCGGAACGGCCAGCTGCCCTTTTAATCCTTTTGCTGCTTTTGTAAATTCCATAATGAAAATCTCCTTGTAGATGAATTGAAGCCGGTCTATCGGTGCAGCTCGTACTTATAATGTTCCAGCCGCTCCCAGGCCGCTTCCATGGAAGCCTTGTCGTAGAAGGCGATTTTTAAAGCCCCTTCTCCCTGTTCCCGGTTGTTGTTGATGCCGATGTTCTTGATGCTGATTCCCTTGGCCGCCAGGATTACGGAGATGGTGGAGATGGCGCCGATCTCATCCACCACGTCTACCGAGAATGAGTAGGACGGCTCGATGGAGCCTTTTACCCGGTCAGTCATGGAATCCCGGTAGCTGCGGGAATCATTAAATAACCGGTAAATGGCGGAGCCGTCGGCGGCTTCGATTTCCCCCAGGATACGGGTCAGGGAATCAATGTAGCGGCGGAGCATCTGAGCAATGGGGCCGGTATTGGTCATGCAGATCTGCTCCCACATTTCCGGGGAGGAGGAGGCGATGCGGGTAATATCTTTAAAACCCCCTGCCGCCACCTGCTTCATCACGCCCGTCGAGTCGCAGTCCCGCACCAGGTTCACCAGGCTGGAGGCGATCAGATGGGGGAGATGGCTGATGGCAGCCACCACCTGATCGTGTTCCCGGTAGTCCAGAATCATGGGGATTGCCCCCAGGGCCTGAGCTATGGCTACGATGCGGCGCACATTTTCCGGCTGCTTTTCAAAGGGCAGGTCAGGAGAGCAGTTTTCAGCCGGGGTAATGATATAGTAGGCATTTTCCAGCAGATGGGCGGAGGAATTTTCATAGCCTGTTTTCTCCGAACCGGCCATGGGATGGCCGCCAGTAAAGGAGGAGAAAAGCCCCTGGCTTAAGATCTCCTGGTGAATATTGGTCTTTGTGCTGCCTACGTCGGTGATCAGGGCCCCTGGCTTTAAAAAGGGGCGGATGGCCCTTAGATACTGGGCGTTATACTCCACCGGCGTACATAAAAAAATCAAATCGCAGCGGGAAAGCTCTTCCCCGATGCCATCCAAAATCACATCCACCACGCCGTCGGCCTTGGCCTGCTTAAGCTTTGAGCGGGTGCGCATATAGGCCATAATGGTCAGATCCGGGCGAACCTGTTTTAAACGTCTGGCGATGGAGCCGCCGATGAGCCCCAGGCCAATAAAGCCGATTACGGAATCGTTTATTTCCAACTGCTTCATCCCTATCCCCTCCCTGAAATTTAAATGCCGCGGCCCGCCAGCCTGGCGTAGGGCTCAAGCTCCCTCATCAGCTGGTCAAAGGCGTCAAAGGTTAAGGACTGAGGCCCGTCGGAGAGGGCCTTCTCCGGGCAGGGATGAACCTCGATCATCAGGCCGTCGGCCCCTGCCGCCACAGCCGCCTTGGCCAGGGGGGCCACGTAAGCCCGCACGCCGGTAGCGTGGCTGGGATCTACAATCACCGGCAGATGGCTCTTCCGATGGATCACCGGCACGGCGCTGATGTCTAAGGTATTGCGGGTGGAGGTTTCGTAGGTGCGGATGCCCCGCTCGCAGAGGACGATATTGGGGTTGCCCTCGGAAATGATGTATTCCGCCGCGTTTAACCACTCGTCGATGGTGGCGGACAGGCCCCGCTTTAAGAGCACGGGAAGGCCGGATTTGCCCGCCTCCTTTAGTAGCTCAAAATTCTGCATATTCCGGGCGCCGATCTGCAGCATGTCCACATAGCGGACGGCGGCCTCAATGGCCCTGGCGCTGGTGACCTCGCAGATCACGTTTAATCCGGTGGCCTCCCTGGCCTCCTTCATATATTTAAGGCCTTCTTCCTCAAGGCCCTGGAAGGAGTAGGGGGAGGTTCTGGGCTTGTAGGCCCCGCCCCGCAGAAAGGTAGCTCCCGCCTTCTTTACGGCAAAGGCCGTCTCCATCAGCTGCTCTCGGCTCTCCACCGCGCAGGGGCCGGCCATCACCGTAAGGGCGCCGGGGCCGATGATGGTATTGCCTACGGGAATTTTGGAATCGTCCGGATGGAATTTCTTATTCACCAGTTTGTAGGATTCCGTAACGGGGACGATCTTTTCAACGCCGTCCAAAAGCTCCACATTGGAGTGAAGCAGCTTGGTCTTATCGCCTACAACGCCGACGATGGTAACCTGGGAGCCTCTTGATAAGTGGGGAGTCAGTCCCTTGGACTCGATTAAGTCGGTGACCCCCTTGATCTGGGCATCCGTGGAATGAGGTTTCATAATAATAATCATGGCCTTACAGCTCCTTTTCGCTTTTTGAATAGTTCCTAGTGTAAGGGATTTGTGGGGAAATGTCAACACTTTGTTGCGTTGAAGTTTTAAACTTTGACGTGCGGCAATGGAAGGAAATTTTCTTTTGCATTTTAAAATAATAAAGGGCAGAGACAATGTCCACAGGGACTCGAGGCTTAATAAAGCCTGAATCTTGTGGAATTGTCTCTGCCTTACTTAACCGCTAACCTTTTGCGTCATCCGATGCTGCCTTTTAGAGAGGGGTATCCGCCTGGGGCTTGGAAACAGAAATCATCCAGCTGTAAATATCCCAGCCGCTGGAATCAAGGGCCTGACGGGTGGCCGCTCCGTGATCTGCTCCATGCTGAACATCTACCCAGGATTGGCCACCGGCGGCGATTATGGCATCGCGGGCTGTCTCCGCCTTTTGAATGGCTGTTTCCTCGTCTTCAATGAACATCCAGACCGGAACGTTCTTTAACGCCGCCGCCCAGCTGTCCTCCCACTTGGCGATAGGGCATTGGATATGGTAGGGGACAATGCCTGTGATGCAGGAGAACACATCGGGGTGATGGGCCGCGATCTGGATGGAAGCATCCGCTCCCATGCTGCATCCCGCAAGGCTGATGCGGCTGCGGTCAATCTGATAGGCATCAGCTACTGCATTAACCAGCTCCAGAAGGGAGCTTTCGACAGCTGGCCACATCCCCTTCGAACCGAGATCATACTCTGGCGGAAGCAGGGGAGCCAGAATGTAAGCGCCTTCCTTCTTAGCTGCCTGGTCCATAAGATCCACGAAAACCTTATTCTTTCCCAGATTCTTCAGATCCAGTGTGCCGTGCCCATGGAGATAAACAATCATCGCCATGTTTTCTGTGGGGTTCTTCGGGGAATAGAGATAATATTGGAAGTTGTCCAGCTGGCTAGTCTTCACAGAATTGCTGCTGAGGCTGGCCGAAACCTTCGTCCCTGCCGCGGCTGAACTTCCTCCTGCAGCCTCGCCTGGCCCTGCGGCATATGCAGGAAATACGCATAAAAGCGCCAGCAGCAGGGCAGCCGCCCGTTTGATTACTTTTTTCATACGCTACCTCCAAACGATATATTTTATGATTCCAATATAGCATAAAGGAAAAATGGCATCAAGAGCCTGTAAAAAACTGTAAAGACAAATTAGCCAAATTAAATAAAAACCTTGAAATATTCTGGAAAATTTAGTAGAATAGACCCATGAAATCAGAATCCCATAGACCCATGCTTTGTGTTTATGGCGATCGTCCAAGGAGGGAAGTTTATGAACGTTTATGGTACTAGGCAAATCCGCAACGTTGTATTGCTCGGCCACGGAGGGGCAGGCAAGACGACAGTTGCGGAGGCAATGGCGTTTCTGACCGGCGTTACAAAACGTATGGGAAAGGTGCCCGATGGCAATACCATCAGCGACTACGACAAGGAAGAGATTAAGAGACAGTTTTCCATCTCCACCACTTTGATCCCCCTGGAGTACCAGGGAGAGAATGGCCCCATTAAGATCAATCTGCTGGACACCCCCGGATATTTTGACTTTGTTGGAGAAGTGGAAGAGGCCATCAGCGTTGCGGATGCAGCGATTATTGTAGTGAACTGCAAGGCAGGAATCGAGCCCGGCACAGAGAAAGCCTGGGAGATGTGCGAAAAGTACCGCCTGCCCCGTTTGATTTTTGTGACCAACATGGATGACGACCATGCCAGCTACCGCGAGCTGGTTGTGAAGCTGGAGACCAGGTTCGGACGTAAGATCGCTCCTTTCCAGCTGCCGATTCGTGAAAATGAAAAATTCGTGGGCTTTGTCAATGTGGTGAAGATGGCTGGCCGCCGCTTTACCAACTACAGCGATTACGAGGAGTGCCCCATCCCGGATTATGTTCAGAAGAACTTGACCATCGCCAGGGACGCTCTGATGGAGGCTGTGGCAGAGACCAGTGAGGAATATATGGAGCGCTATTTCCTGGGCGAAGAGTTTACCCAGGAGGAGATTTCCGCCGCTTTAAGATCCCATGTGATCGAGGGCGACATTGTCCCGGTGATGATGGGCTCTGGAATCAACTGCCAGGGCTTTAAGGTGCTTTTACAGGCCATCGACAAGTATTTCCCGTCGCCGGATCATTTCGAGTGTATCGGCGTGGACGTTTCCACCGGAGAGCGCTTTACCGCCAAGTACAACGATGATGTGAACCTGTCCGCCCGTGTATTTAAGACCATCGTAGATCCATTTATCGGAAAATATTCCCTGATGAAGATCTGCACCGGAACCTTAAAGGGCGATACCACCGTTTACAATGTAAATAAGGACACAGAGGAAAAGATCGGCAAGGTTTATATCCTTCGGGGCAAGGATCAGATCGAGGTTCCTGAGCTGAAGGCAGGAGACATCGGCGCGGTGGCGAAGCTGACCGTGACCCAGACCGGCGATACCATGGCGGTGCGCACGGCTCCCATCGTGTACCACAAGCCTCAGATTTCCACTCCTTATACCTATATGGCTTACAAGGCCGCTAACAAGGGCGAGGACGACAAGGTTTCCACCGCTCTCTCCCGCATGATGGAAGAGGATCTGACCTTAAAGGTTGTAAATGACGCGGAGAACCGCCAGTCCCTGCTATACGGCATCGGCGACCAGCAGTTAGAGGTGGTAGTCAGCAAGCTGCAGACCCGCTATAAAGTGGATGTGGTGTTAAGCAAGCCCAAGTTCGCCTTCCGGGAGACCATTCGCAAGAAGGTAAAGGTTCAGGGCAAGCATAAGAAGCAGTCCGGCGGACACGGCCAGTACGGCGATGTTATCATGGAGTTTGAGCCCTCCGGTGATCTGGAGACGCCATACGTATTTGAGGAGAAGGTATTCGGTGGTTCCGTGCCCAAGAACTACTTCCCCGCTGTTGAGAAGGGACTGCAGGAATGCGTCCTTAAGGGACCGCTGGCCGGATATCCAGTGGTGGGACTGAAGGCTACCCTGTTAGACGGTTCCTATCATCCGGTGGATTCCTCCGAGATGGCCTTTAAGATGGCTACCATCCTGGCCTTTAAGCAGGGCTTTATGGATGCTAACCCGGTTCTGCTAGAGCCCATCGCCTCCCTGAAGGTGACAGTGCCGGATAAGTTTACCGGCGATGTAATGGGAGATCTGAACCGCAGGAGAGGAAGAGTGCTGGGTATGAATTCCGATCACCACGGTAAGCAGATCATTGAGGCGGACGTGCCTATGTCCGAGCTGTTCGGCTACAACACCGACCTGCGGTCCATGACCGGAGGCATCGGCGTGTACTCCTATGAATTCAGTCGTTACGAGCAGGCTCCCGGCGATGTGCAGAAACGCGAAGTGGAAGCGAGAGCAGCAGCCAAGGAAGAGTAAGAGGATTTTCGGAGTCGGAGGGGGTCTTCCACCGACTCCGTTTCATCCGAGGAAAGATGTTCTGAGGGAAAAACAACTATTTGTTGCATTTGTCACAGAAACTTGTCTTATGATGTGGTAGGATGAGAGCATAAAAATTGATGATTTAGGAGGAAAGTTCGATGAAGAAATATGTATGCGATGTCTGTGGATATATCTATGATCCCGAGGTTGGCGATCCCGATAACGGAGTAGAGCCCGGAACTGCCTTCGAGGATGTTCCCGAGGATTGGGTATGCCCCCTGTGCTCTGTGGGGAAGGATCAGTTTTCTGTCGTAGAGGACTAGAAACAGCTGTTAGAAAAAGGCCTTCGCCGGTCAAAAGGCCGGGAGGGCTTTTTTGCATCCTGGTTGTGTCTATATTTTTTAGTATAGTATTGTTTGAATAGGTTGTAAAATACAGAATTTTCGACTATAATTTAGGATAAAGTATCCGGGACTTAAAAAATATATTTCGTCCCGAGGAGGGAGACTAAGAGATGAGATGTAAGAATTGCATGACCGAGGTAGAAGAGGGTACTTTGTTCTGCCCGGAATGCGGAGCCAGAATGGATCAGGATTCAGACAAGACCGTTGTGCTGTCGGATGAGGATGAGATGGAGGACGAGCCAGCCCCGGCTCCTGTTCCGCCGGTAAGGCCGGAAAAGAAGGCGGCGCCGCAGCCGGAAGCTTCTCAGCCTAAAGAGGAGAAGAGCGACTTCGTCTATTGCCCCAACTGCGGCAGCAAGTTAGAGAGCGATGCGGCTTTCTGCGGAGAGTGCGGTTATAATATGAAGGAGGATCAGCCCAAGGAGCCGGAGAGAGCGCCGGAGCCGGTTTATACACCGCCCCAGCCTGCGCCCGCTAAGCCCCAGCCTGCGGCGGATGAGCCGGAGTTTTCTTACTGCCCCAACTGCGGAAACCGGGTGGAGCCTGATGCGGCCTTCTGTGAATTCTGCGGTTATAATATGAAGGAAGAGACGGCCTCTTCCCAGCCTGCACCCGAGCCGGTTCAGGAGAGCAATGTGATTTACTGCCCCAACTGCGGACAGAAATCAGACGGCAGTTCCATGTACTGCGAGGCCTGCGGAGCCCGCTTGGATGGAAAGGAAGAGAAGAAGGGAAAGAAGGCCGGCAGCTCTTTAAAGGGGGTTAAGCTTCCCATTGTGCCCATTGTGGCAGGCGTGGCCGGAGTCGCTGTTGTGGCGGCAGTAGGCTTTTTGGTGATTCCGAAAATTTTCGGGGGATCTTCCGGCGACGTGCCAAAGGAGCTGTTCTACCTGAAGGATGATGCCCTTTACGGCGTCAGCCTGAAGAATTCCAAGCAGGAGCCGGTGGAGTATACGGATGAGCTGGGTTCCGGCGCTTCAAGCGTTCTGGCTGTGACACCCCAGATCAGCAAGAACGGCAAGTACCGCTTCTTTGTAGAGGATGCGGAGTACGATTCCAATACGGGCGCTGTGGTTTATGATCTGTACTACCAGAAGGGCAAGGATGATCCGGAGCGGATCGAGACCTCCGTGGAAGGGGCCTACCATCTGACGGACGATAACCATGTGATCTATCGGAAGAACGGAAGCCTTTACATCAGCGACTTAAAGGATGAGGAAAAGATCGATTCCGATGTGGTAGACTTCTACATAGACGAGGATGAAAAGAATATTCTTTGGTGTGTGGACGCGGGAGATGAGTTCGGCTACGACTTATACTACCGGGATCTGGCCATGAAGAAGGATGAGGTCAAGATCGAAAGCGACGCTCAGATCGTAGCGAGAAATGGCGACATGAGCAAGATTCTGTTAAATAAGGACGGATCTCTTTACCTGGTAAGGAACCAGGAAGAGAGCGAGAAGGTGGCCAGCGATGTGGCCATCGTTTACTCCGTTGACCTGGAGAAGGAGACATTCTTCTACACCAGGTATGTGGAGAGCACTGCTAGCGCCATGGACTATGTGGAGGACGACCTGGCCGCCTCTGACGCCCAGATTACGGAACCGAACCGCGCCGACTATGAGCGCCAGGAGCCCAGCTATTTTGGTATGACCCGGACGGTGGTGGACGATGCCTACTACGATGCTATGGATGCCTATGAAGAGAAGGAGAACAGGGACTGGCTGCGGGAATCTCTGGCAACTCAGGAGATTGACAACAGCTACACGGAGCTTTACTACGTGGCTGAGGGCCAGGAGACCCTTGTGACCGATCATTTGATGGATGTGATTTCTTCTGCTACCGTCAACTCGTCTACGAGGGAGAAGAATAAGGATTTCGGCTCCTACCTGCTCTACACCAAGGTTAATCCGGAAAATGTCAGTGTGAAGTTTTCTCAGATTGAGAGCGTGGGCGATGTAACATCCAAGGTCTACGAAAGCATGAGCGGAGAAGCGGAAACCTATGTATACGCAGGCGGCCAGGAAGCAGCTGTGGATATGGACGATATGAGCATGATCGACCGGGATTTAGATGTAAAGAACAATCGGCTCTATCTGCTGATGGTGGATACTGAAAAGGGAGATACGGAAGGAGATCTGGTATCCGTCAGCCTGGCCTCTAAGAGCTTGGGGGCTGTGGAAGAGCATGACAGCGACGTAACCAGTCTGGAGGCAGTGGTAGATGGAACGCTCTATTACACGAAGGATGTAAACGACCGGGGCGTAGGCGATTTGTACCGCGATGGGGAAAATGTGCTCAGCGACGTCCTGCAGTATTCTGTGGAGGCGATCCCGGACAGCAGCGCGGTGCTCTGCACCACAGATCCGGACCGGGGCTCCCGCATCGGAACCCTGACCCTCTTAAAGAAAAAGGGAGAGGGAGAGGAACTGGCGGACGGCGTATATCAGTTCCACGCCTTTGACGAGAAGAATATCGCCATCCTTGCGGACTACAGCGAGAACCGGGATCGGGGCGATCTGCTGTACTATAAGGGCAAGGAGCCTTATGTAATCGACACAGATGTTACCATGTTTTTTGCCCACTAATCGCGTTTGATGATACAGGGGAGGTGTGAGAGGGATGATTTGTCCAAAATGCGGAGCAAACTTATCGGATGGAGCCAGGTTCTGCCCGAAGTGCGGTTCTAAAATCGACGGCCCCTCAGGAAAGGCCGGCAAGCAGAAGCCTGCGAAACAGCCTGCCAAGAGGCCGCCGGAGCGAAGAGGCGCGCCTGAGCCGGAGCGGTATGAGGCCCCGGAGCCCTACAGGGAACCAAAGAAAAAAGGGGCGCCCATCGGGCTGATTATACTCATGATCATCCTCTTGCTTGCCGTAGCGGGGGGCGGCGGCTTCGTCGCCTACCGCTTCATAAGCGGCGGCTGGGGTACGGAATCGTCTTCGCAGAAGGATGAAGAGAACGACGAAAAGGACGAGGAAGAAGAGGAAGAGACGCAGGAGGAAGAGACAGAAGAGGGAATAGAGGAAGAAACAGAGGCGGCGGAGGAGACGGAATCCTTCTGGTCAGACAGCCCCTTTGAAGCCAATGGAGCTACTTCAGCTGTGGAAACCACCGCTCCCAGCACCACCAGTGCCTGGGGAAGCAATTCTACCGGCACCACCAGCGCCTGGGGGAATAATCCTACCAACACCACCAGCGCCTGGGGGAATAATCCTACCAACACCACCAATGCCTGGGACAACAATCCTTCCAATTCCACCACGGCGGCAAGCACCCTTCCGGCGGCCACAGGGACAGGAGGCTATATTCTGCCGGACAGCAGCTCCCGTCAGCTGACCGCCAGCGACCTGGTGGGGCTTACCTCAGAGCAGCTGCGGATTGCCAGAAACGAGATTTATGCCCGTCACGGACGGAAGTTTAACGATGATGAGCTTCAGGCCTATTTCAACAGCCAGACTTGGTATAACGGCACCATTGAGCCAAATCAGTTTGACGATATGTCTCTGCTCAGCGAGATCGAGCGGAAGAATCTGGAAGTAATTAAAGATCGGGAAGCAGTTGTAAACGGTACAAATTAAAGAATACAGGAGAAGAGAAAAATGGCAGATTTAAAAGAATCTTTTTCAAAAGGATTAACGGCGATTAATGTAAAGACTTCTACATTTCTGGAGGCAAAAAAGATCCAGACCTATATTTCCACTTTAAATAGCGAGATCGAAGCGCTGCAGAAGGAAATCGGGCGCAGGGCCTACGAAGATTGGGAGAAGAATGGGAGTATTTCCCTCTCTAACATCGGCGAGCAGCTGATGGAGATCAGCAAGAAGAAGGAAACCATCGCTCAGCAGAAGATCGCGGCGGAGGAACTGGAGAAGAAGGAACAGCAGATTCTTGGCACGGCGGACAATCAGAAGCCCTCCAAGATTTTCTGCCCCAACTGCGGTCAGTCCTATGACGGGCCGGTAAAATTCTGCAGAAAGTGCGGAACAAAGTTACAGTAAGATAGGGATGAAGCGATGATGAAGTGTAAATACTGCGGCGCTCCATTAAAGGAGGGCGCGAGATTCTGCCCCAGCTGCGGCAAACCGGCGGCGGGAGGCGATCCGGCGGCGAAAAAGAGGCAGGCGGCAAAGCAGCCTGCCCCGCCAAGGCAGCCTGCTCCGTCAAGGCAGCAGGTTCCGCCAAGGCAGCAGGTTCCGGAGGAACCCGAGAGGGAGCAAAAACCGAAGAAAAAGGGTAAGGGACCGCTGGTGGCGCTGCTGATCCTTCTGCTGATTGCGCTGATGGGAGCCGCCGGCTTTGTCGGCTACCGTGTGGTGACCGGCATTACCAGCTCCGACGATTCATCGGATGATGAGGATGACAAGGAGAAGGAGCCGGAGGAGGAGACAGAAGAGGCAAAAGAGGAAGAAACACAAGAGGAAGATACGACTGCGGAGGCAGAGGCGACGGAGGAAGTGATTTGGGAAGAGCAGACGACGGAAGCTGCGGCTGAGGCGGCGGCCACCGCGGTTGCTGAAACCTCTGCGGCAGAAACGCAGCAGAATGAGACGGCAATCCACCGGTATGTTCTGGCCGTGGAGGATTGCACCTGGACCGAGGCCTATGAGAAGGCAAAGGGCGCAGGCGGCTATCTGGTTCATATCAACAGCCAGGAGGAATATGATTATCTGGTGAACGAGATCCTGGATGACGACGAAATCCGGGGGCTGAAGCTGTGGATCGGCGGAGCCAGGGCGGACGGCAATTATGAGTATCACTGGGCCAATACAGACGGAACCTTCGGAGAAGAGGTTTTAAATGGAGCCGGCTACGAGGGCTTCTGGATGGAGAATGAGCCCAGCTTCCGGGACGACTCCATCGGGCAGGATGAATATTATATGAATATCTTCTACTATAATGACCGGTGGGTCTGGAACGACGTTCCCAACGATCTGGTGAGCGCGGTCAGCAGCTACCAGGGAACCATCGGATATATCATTGAGATTGAGTAAAGCAGAACAAGACGGACAGAAATGGGAGATAGAAGAAATTTGAGAAGCAGAAAAAGGAGAGGCGGCGGCCGTTTTAAGCTGGCTGCTGCCGCGATTCTTGCGGCAGGGGCGGCAGCGCTGTGTTTCATCGCTGCCGGCTCTTTTGTGGGGGGAGCGGGAGCGGAGTACAGCCTGGCAGCCCAGATCAGCGAGGAAAATCAGAAAACGGAAAGCCGGACATCCCAGCAGCCCGCGCCTGTGGAAACGTCTGCCCCCGTTAAGGAACCGGACCCGACCGAGGCGCCGGATCCGAAGGAAGCCCTTAGGCAGCAGGCCGAGGCCATCGCCGCTTCCATGACCCTGGAGGAAAAGGTGTGCCAGCTCTTTATGGTGACGCCGGAGCAGCTGACGGGCGTGGGCCAGGTGGCGGCTGCCGGGGATGCGACCCGCCAGGCCCTTTTAAACCGGCCGGTAGGGGGACTGATCTATTTTCGGCAGAACCTCCAGTCGCCGGAGCAGACGAGACAGCTTTTGGAGAACACCAGGGAGATCGCCTCTCAGGTTGAAAAGCTGCCTCTTCTGCTGGCAGTGGACGAGGAAGGGGGCTCGGTGACCCGGATCGGCGGGCAGTCCGCCTTTGGGGAGGCTGTTTTTCCGGATATGGCCCAGATCGGCGCGGAAGGGAATCCTCAGAAGGCCTATGAGGTGGGGAAAACCATTGGCGCTTATCTGAAAAAGTACGGCTTTAATATGGATTTTGCCCCGGATGCGGATGTGCTCACCAATTCGGACAATAGGGTGGTGGCGGACCGCTCCTTTGGAAGGGACCCGCAGCTGGTCTGGGATATGGCCAGCCAGGTGGCCCAGGGCCTGATGGAGGAAGGAATCCAGCCGGTCTATAAGCATTTTCCGGGACACGGGGCCACGGCCGGGGATACCCATGAGGGCTTTGCTTACTCGGAGCGCACCATTGATCAGCTGCGGGAGTCGGAGTTGGTTCCTTTTCAGAAAGCCATTGACGCCGGAGCGGACTGCATCATGGTAGGGCACATCTCCGCCCCTATTGTTGCCGGGGATGATACGCCGGCTTCCTTGTCAGAAAAGTTGATTCAGCAGCTTTTGCGGGATGAGATGGGATTTGAGGGAGTGGTGGTCACGGACGCCCTTAATATGGGAGCCATCCAGGAACACTATTCCTCGGGAGATGCAGCCGTTAAGGCCATACAGGCCGGAGCGGATCTTCTGCTGATGCCGGCTGATTTCGAGGCGGCCAGACAGGGGGTGCTTCAGGCGGTTGAAGATGGGGTGATCTCCCGTGAACGGCTGGATCAGTCGGTGATCCGCATCGGGATGATGAAATTGAAAGAACAATCATAAGGAGAAGAATGCATATGAATCGGATTCATGTAGTAATCGGCGAACAGGACGAGCGTTTTCTGCTCCATTTGGCAAATATTCTGGAGAATGGATTCAGCGAGTACATTGAGGCTCACTGTTTTGCCAAGGCGGCTCATTTTATGAAGTATGTGGAAAAGAACGGCGCGGATGTAATTCTCGCGGATGAGAATTTCGGGGTTCCCCTGGAGTCTCTGAACGCGGAAAACTGCGGATATCTCTGCGACGACCCGGAGGTCAGGGCTTTGGGCGGTTTTAAGACCATCTGCAAATATGGCCATCCCGATGAAATCTACAGGGATATTATGGATATTCACGCCAATGGCGGAAGGGTGATGGCGGCTCCTATGGAGGAGGCTCCTCTGGAAATGGGGGGGGTGGCCTGCGACGTGATCCTGGTTCAGGGCTTTTCCGGCGGTACCGGCGTTTCGACCTTTGCCGCCGCCGCGTCCATGTACAGCTCTCAGAAGGGGGTTCAGACCTTTTACCTGAACCTGGAGGATCTGGGGGATTCCAATGATTTCTTCTCTTCCCTGGAGACAGGGGGACTGGACGACGTGCTGGCCGCTTTAAGGGCGGGACACGGCGGACTTGCGGATTTCGCGGCGGAGCAGGCGCTCATTGATCCGGGCACCGGCGTATCCTACTTCGGCCCCAGCGCCAGGGCGGACCGGATGGCGGATCTGACGGCCCAGGACTGGATCGGCCTTTTAAACGCGCTGAAGGCTTCCGGCTCCTATGGACGTATTTTCGTGGACTGCGGCTTTGGCCTGGATGAAAAGCATCTGGCAATGATGGAGGCTGCGGACCGCATCGTTTTGGTGACAGACGGCGGAGAGACAGCTAATACCAAGTTCCGCAGAGGGCTGCAGGCGGTTTCCGCCTGGGAACAGCAGGAAGGCAAAAACATAACGGATAAAATGATCCTGTTCTACAACCGCTTTAGCAGCAGTAAATCCAGCAGCCGGCTGGACGGAATCGATCTGCCTGTGGTAGGAACCATGCCTCCGGTGAAACATGCTCTGGTTCGAGAGATTATCCAGGTGATGCTCTCCAGACAGAATATTTTTGAGCGGCTGCTGCAGCTGTAGGATGAAGAGGAAGAATATGGAAGATGTACATCATATGACCTGTTACGCCTTTACCAATCAGGGGAGCAGGGAAGTAAATGAGGACAGCGTTGCCGTGGCAAGATCGCCCTTTGGCGCGTTCTGCGTACTGGCCGACGGCCTGGGAGGCCACGGCATGGGGGACGCGGCCTCCCAGCTGGTCTGCCGTTACTTGAAAGAGCAGTTTGGAAAGTGGCAGGGAACAGGCATGGAAGAGTTTTTGAAGGAAAGCTTTGAGGCGGCCCAGGTCTGTCTGACGTTAGAGCAGGTGCGGCTGAAGGCTCAGGACCGGATGAAGACCACGGCGGTAGCCGTCGTGACAGACGGGAAGCAGGTTCAGTGGGCCCACGTAGGGGATTCCAGGCTGTACTATTTTAAGGACGGATCCCTGGTATGCCGGACGCTGGACCACAGCGTGCCCCAGCGGCTGGTTGCCGCGGGAGAGATCAGCGAATCGGAGATCCGGGGACATGCCAAGCGCAACCAGCTGTACCGGGTGATGGGAAAGCCGTGGAAGAAGCCGGCTTATGCGCTGAGCGCTCCCATTAACTTTGAAGAGAACCAGGCCTTTCTTCTCTGTTCCGACGGATTCTGGGAGTACATCCTGGAAGAGCGGATGGAGGAGCTGCTGCGCACATCCAATACCCCCAGGGAGTGGGTAGAGGCTATGGCCGGGGAAGTGGCGAAAAACGGCGCTGGAAAGAATATGGATAATTATACGGCGGTGGCGCTGTTTACCAATCACAGCGCACCGGCGGCGGAGACGGATTGAAGGTAAGGGTGGGAGGAAAATGAAAAACTGTAAAAAGTGCGGCGCTCAGATGGGAGATCAGGCAAAGTTCTGCCCGGTCTGCGGCGCTCCATGGACGGATCATGAGGAAAAAGCGGAAGCTAAGGCTCCTAAAAAGGTTCCTAAAAAGAGGGGAGGTAGCCTTCTTCTGGTGGTATGCCTTCTGATCGCCTGCTTTGTCATCGGCGCGGGCGGCTTCCTGGTGTGGAGCCATCTGCGGAGCGGAGGGACGGAAAGCGCTGTCTCAAATTCTGAGGATCAGGAAGAGCGGAAGGAGCCGGAGGAAGACTCTGAAAAAGAGGACGAAGAAGATTCGGAAGAAGAGGCCGGGCAGGAGAATGAGAAAGAGGAAAAAGGGCAGGAGACATCCGAGATCGAGTCGGAGACGGAGCCGGCCGTGGAAGAGACTCAGGCCCAGGAGGCCCAGACAGAGGCGGCCATACAGGAGGAAGCGGCCCCGGCTGTCATCGGCTTAGAAGTGGTTAACTGCAATGAGAGCATTACCCTGCGTCCCGGTCCTTCCACCACATCCGGCGAAATCTGCCAGATTCCCCTTGGCGCGGAGGTGGAGTTTGTATCCGGCGCTTCCGACGGCTTTCTGCGGATTCGCTACCAGGGACAGGAGGGCTATTCCATGGGCGAATATCTGATGGCATCCGGCCCCGATTACCCAAAGCTTCAGGTAGTCAACTGCAATGAAAGCATCACCCTGCGTCCCGAGCCGTCTACCGATTCGGGCGAGATCTGCCAGATCCCCCTTGGGGCCCTGGTGGAGTTCGTATCCGGGGCGGAAAACGGCTTCTATGCCATTGTGTATAATGGACAGGAGGGGTATTCGCTGTCTTCTTATCTGGGGCAGCCCTCCGGAGGGGGAGACGGAAAGGCGGAATTTATGGCATTTTCAAATCAAAGGACAGAAATTTACACCTATGACCGGATGACGGAGGATCTGCAGGCGCTGCTGCAGCAGTACCCGGATCTTGTGACGCTGGATTCTCTGATCGACACGCCAGACGGACGGAAGCTGTGGCATATGACCATCGGCAGGGAAGGGGCTGACCGGCATATATTTGTGAACGCCGCCATCCATGGGCGGGAGTATGTGACCTCCTGGCTGGTGATGGAGCAGGCTAAGGCTTTTTTGCAGGAGTGCCGGCAGTCGCCTGAGCTTTTGCCGGAGGATCTGGCGGTTCACCTGGTGCCGATGATCAACCCGGACGGGGTTTCCATCAGCCAGCTGGGGATGGACGGCTGCTTAAGGCCTCAGACAAAGGCGCTGGTGGAGGAAATCCTGGAGCGGGAGTGTGAGGGCAGTCAGGAGGAATTTTTAAAGCGCTGGAAATCTAACGCTCAGGGCATTGACCTGAACCGGAATTTTGACGCTATGTGGGAAGAGTATGAGGATGGCGTAGGCGCTCCCAGTGCGGACCATTACAAGGGGGAGGCCCCTGGCTGCGCCCCGGAGGCGGCGGCATTGATCAAGCTTACGGAAACCTGGAATTTTGAGCGCACCTTAAGCTATCACGCCCAGGGAAGCGTCATCTACTGGAATTTCGGGCAGACCGGGGAGCTGAAGGATAAGACCGTGGCTCTGGCTCAGGAGATTTCGGAGGCCACAGGCTACGGCCTGGACGGAGATTTCAGCCTCTTAGATCCGGCGGGATATAAGGATTGGGCTATTACGAAAAAAGGGATTCCCAGCCTGACCGTGGAGGTGGGGAGGGAGACGGCTCCAGTGCCCCAGTCCCAGTATGAAACCATCTGGCAGGAAAATAAGGATGTGTGGCGCAGCTTCGTAAGCTTTGAAGGGTGAGAAGGCGCTGACCGAAGATCCGGCGGCAGCCGGAGGGATTAAGCTCCCTCCAGGTGCAGCCGGATCTGTTTTTTCTGCAGCTCGATGAGCCCTTCCTCCTTCATATGCTTTAATTCCCTGGTCATGGCGCTGCGGTCGATGGAGAGATAGTCCGCCAGGTCCACCATGGTGAAAGGCAGGGTAAATTCCTGGCTGTGGCGGCTTCCTGCCAGCTGCAAAAAGTAGCAGATCAGTTTTTCACGGATGGAGCGCTGGGACAAAACCTCCACCCGCTGGCTTAGATGAAGGGCACGCTCGCTGATCATGGATAAAAGGTTGCGGATCAGCTGGGTGTGATGGAAGCAGGCGCTGGAACAGGGGGTGCTGATGCAGTCGCAGTCGATGAACAGCACGTCGCAGGGGGAAAGGGCGGTTACGGAGATCCCCGCCATGGGATTTCCCTGGTAGGAGATAAACTGCCCGAACAAATCCTGAGGCTCCAGCCGCTCCAGGATGGTGCGTAGGCCGTTGACCTCGTAGCGCACTACCAGGGCGCTGCCCTTTCCCAGGATTCCGATGGAGTGGAAGTCCCCGTCAAAGGAGCAGATGGTTTCGCCGTTTAAAAAATGGCGTTCCCTGGCCTTTAAGCAAGTCAGCAGCTTATGGTATTCCTCCAGGGAGATATTGTAAAATAATTTTTTTTGGAAATATTCCGTCATGGTGCTTTTACCTCGCAGTATTCTGTGATAAGATAAAGTATAGTCTCTTTTTGTTGCAGATGCAACAGAAAGATGAACTAAGGGAGGAATACTAATGGATTTTCAAAACATGTTTCAGACCCAGGGGATGCTGTTTCTTCTCATGCTTCTGGGATTTTTGCTGAAGAAGAAAGGCATGATCAACGAGGGAAATAAAGTGCTTCTTTCGGATCTGGTAATCAACGTGACATTGCCGGCCAGCATTATCAAGGCATTCCAGATCGAGTTTAACCGGGAGATTCTTCAAAGCGGCCTGGTAATCTTTCTGGTGGCGGTGGGGATTCAGCTGGGCTCCTATTTGCTGGCGGCGGTGCTGTATCAGAAGGTGGAGACGGGGCATAAGAAGGTGCTCCAGTACGCCACCATCTGCTCCAACGCCGGGATTCTTGGAAATCCCATCGCGGAAGGAATCTTCGGTTCCCTGGGGCTGCTCTACGCTTCCTTTTACCTGATTCCCCAGCGTACCTTTATGTGGTCCATGGGGCTGACCTATTTTACGGAGGCACCGGACCGGAAAAGTCTGGTGAAAAAGATTGCCACCCATCCCTGCATCCTGGCAGTGGTCTTTGGCATTATCATTATGGTATTCCAGATCCCCCTGCCGGGGGTCATCGACCAGACGGTAAAGTCTCTGGCCGGAGCCAATACGGCGGTTTCCATGCTGTTTATCGGAAGCATCCTTACCGGGGTCCGTTTTGCGGATCTGTGGACGCCCCTGACCATCTACTACAATATCGTTCGGCTGTTTTTAGTCCCGCTTCTGGTGTGGCTCTGCCTGCTGCCGCTGGGGCTGGATGAGCTTGTAACGGGAGTTTCCGTAGTCCTGGCCGCCATGCCTGCCGCCAGCGTAACCGCGATTATGGCTTCTAAATATCACTGCGACGAGGTGTTCGCCACAAAGTGCGTGGTGTCCACAACGATTCTGTCCATGATTACGATTCCCCTGTGGTGCCTGTTTTTGGGGTAGGAAAGGATAAAAGGTGAGAAGCATGGCCCAGGAAGAAACCTATAAATATTCCTTTAAAATGGAGCCAAGAACGGCCTCCCTTTTTGTGCAGAATACAGGCTGCCAGAGATGCGCCGGCGGCTACCGCTGGGGACCGGGGATCCGGGATCATTATCTGATCCACCATGTGCTTTCCGGAAAGGGATATCTGGAGATCGGCGAGAAAACATACCGTCTGCAGAAGGGCGATACCTTTCTTACCTTTCCCAATACCTCCATCCTTTATTATGCCGATGAGGAGGAGCCCTGGGAATACGTCTGGGCGGGGTTTAACGGGGTGGAGGCACAGAACCTGGTGAGCCGGACGGATTTTGGGGAAGACTGTCCGGTGCTTTACGGATTTTTTGCCCATGAGATTGCGGGACTTTTAATGGATCTTTACTCGGACTACGGTACAATGGCCTGGTGTACCCCGGCGATTACGGGGAGGCTTTACCTGCTGCTGGCCTTTTTGATCCGCAATGCCCAGAGGGACGGCCAGACGGAGCACAGCGAGCGGGACTATGCAGGAATCGCGGCAGGGTATATTATGACCCACTACGAGCAGCCGATTACGGTGGAGTCCTTAGCCCAGCTGGTATCCATCAGCCAGAGCAGCCTCTATCGATGCTTTCGCCGGAAGTTTAATATGTCTCCCAAGCGCTTTATTCTGGAGTACCGGATTGAGCGGGCCTGCGCTCTTTTGAAGGAAAATATATTCTCCATCCGGGAAATCTCCAATTCCGTCGGCTTTGAGGATCCCCTCTATTTTTCCAGGGCCTTTAAACTGGTGAAGGGCATGTCACCCCGCAGCTGGGCGGCGCTGCAGCGGGAGGATGGGGAATAGAAGCGTAACTCCATACGTCTGACCGGAAAATCCATTTCACGGCAGGAAAAACTGCGCTATAATGAAAGAAATGTATCATGAAAGAAATAAATGATGAGAGAAAGGTGGACTGCGACATGACGGATATTTCCACATTGCTGGAGGAACTTGAAAAGGGCGGGCTGGACGAGCGGCTGTGCCGCCTGGGCTGCCTGGAGGCCGGGAAGGCGCCGGAGGGAGCCAGGAGCCGGATAAAGAGGGCGGTGGCAGGCTTTCAGGAGGCCTTCCATCCCCAGGATGGACAGGAGGTGGCTGTGCTTTCCGCTCCGGGACGCACGGAAATCTGCGGCAATCACACGGACCATCAGCGGGGCCGGGTGCTGGCGGCATCGGTAAACCTGGATTTTTTGTCCTGCGCCTCTCCGAACCAGAGCAGCGTCATCCGATTCCAGTCAGAGGGATGGCCTATGGTGGAGGTGGATTTAAAGCGCACCGGTATCCCGGAGGAGGAGAAGGAAACCACCGCCTCCCTGGTGCGGGGCGTAGCGGAGGGAATCCGGAAGCTGGGGTATGAGGTAGGAGGCTTTGACGCCTATGCGATTTCCGATGTGCTTCCCGGTTCCGGTCTGTCCTCATCCGCTGCCTGCGAGGTGCTTTTGGGTGTGATCATCAACCATCTGTTCTGCGGCGACGCTTTAAACGCAGTGCAGATCGCCCAGATCGGCCAATTCGCAGAGAATGTTTATTTCGGAAAGCCCAGCGGGCTGATGGATCAGATGGCTTCCTCCGTAGGAGGAGCGGTGGCCATCGACTTTAGAAACCAGGAACAGCCTGATATCCGTCCCATGGCGGTGGATCTGGAAAAGGAAGGCTACGCCCTCTGCATCGTGGATTCCGGCGCAGATCACGCGGATCTGACGGCGGAGTATGCGGCGATCCCCCAGGAGATGAAGACCGTAGCCGCTTTCTTTGGGAAAGAGGTTTTAAGCCAGGTGGAGGAGCAGGAGATTCTGGAGAATCTGCCGGCGCTGCGGCAGGCCGCAGGGGACCGAGCGGTGCTGCGGGCCCTCCATTTCTTTGCCGATGACCGCAGGGTCGGCCAGGAAAGCCAGGCTTTGGAGTCAGGAGATTTTGATGCCTTTTTACAGCTGGTAAAAGAGTCCGGCCGTTCCTCCTGGATGTATCTGCAGAATATTAATCCCGCCGGAGCGGTGAAGCATCAAGAGATGGCCGTTGCCCTGGCGGCGGCTGAGGCGGCATTAAAGGGACGGGGAGCCTGCCGGGTTCACGGCGGCGGATTTGCCGGAACCATTCAGGCATTTGTTCCCCTGGATCTTTTGGATTCCTTTAAGGAGCAGATGGAACGGATGCTGGGAGAAGGACGCTGTCATGTGCTTTCTATCCGGCCGGAAGGCGGAGCAGTTGTTTGGGCATAGAGAAGTGAAACGGGAGGTTATGGATATGGAGCGCAATGAAGCAATCGCGGGATTAGTGGCTTATGGCCTGAAAAATGGCTTAATCGAAGAGGAAGACCGGATTTGGGCGGTCAACAGTCTGCTCGCCCGGTTGAAGGCGGACAGCTGGCAGGAGCCGGAAGAGACGCCTGAGGCAGAGCTTTCACAGCTTTTGGAGGTTTTGACCGACGACGCCGTGGCCAGAGGGGTAGTGGAGCAGGATTCGGTGGTTTACCGGGATCTCTTTGACACGGAGCTGATGGGCGTCCTGACGCCCCGGCCCGCCTGGGTGCGGGAAAAATTCGCCTCTCTGCGGGAGCGTTCCCCAAGGGAGGCCACGGACTGGTTCTATGAGTTCAGTCAGGATACCAACTATATTCGCAGGGACCGCATCGCAAAGGATGTGCAGTGGAAGGCCCAGACGGAATACGGGGAACTGGATATTACCATCAACCTGTCCAAGCCGGAGAAGGATCCCAGGGCCATTGCGGCGGCCAAGAACCTTCCGGCTTCGAACTATCCTCGCTGCCTGCTGTGCAAGGAGAACGAGGGATACGCGGGGCGGTTAAACCACCCGGCCAGGCAGAACCATCGGATCGTTCCGGTTACCATCGGAGGAGACCACTGGTATCTGCAGTATTCGCCCTATGTGTACTACAATGAGCACTGCATCGTGTTTAACGGCACTCATACGCCGATGAAGATTGACCGGGCCTGCTTTGAGAAGCTGCTGGATTTTGAAGAACAGTTCCCCCACTATTTTGTGGGCTCCAACGCGGATCTGCCTATCGTAGGCGGTTCCATCCTGGCCCACGAGCATTTCCAAGGGGGACATTATACCTTTGCCATGGAAAAAGCGCCGGTGGAGGAAGCGGTCTCCTTCCCCGGATACGAGATGGTAGAGGCCGGCATCGTCAAGTGGCCCATGTCTGTGATCCGCTTAAACAGCGAAAACCGCGAGAAGCTGACGGAGCTGGCGGAGAAGATTTTGACCTCCTGGAGAGGTTATAGCGATGAGGCGGCCTTTATTTTCGCTGAAACGGAGGGGGAACCCCACAATACGATCACACCTATTGCTCGCATGCGGGATGGCAGATATGAGCTGGATTTAGTTCTCCGCAATAATATTACCACACCCGAGCACCCCTTGGGGGTCTACCATCCCCACCAGGAGCTGCACCACATTAAGAAGGAGAATATTGGGCTGATCGAGGTGATGGGCCTTGCGGTTCTGCCTGCAAGACTGAAGGAAGAGCTGGCCGCAGTGGCAGAGAAGCTGGCGAGGCATGAGGATCTGCGGGCGGACGAGCGCACGGCGGCCCACGCCGACTGGGCGGAGGAAATCAAAAAGCGCCGTCCGGTTACCGAGGACAACGCTTTGGATGTGGTTTACGAAGAGACAGGCCTGGTATTTGCCAAGGTGCTGGAGCACGCCGGGGTTTATAAGAGAACCAAGGAGGGCAGGGAAGCATTCCGCCGGTTTGTAAGCCAGGTATAGAATGTGTGATCTACAGGGAATAGCGGATGCTTCGGATGCCTTCTTCCAGCCGCTCAAAGAAGAGGGTGATGGCCAGAAGATCCGCGCAGCCACCGGGGCTGATGTTTTGACGGATGAAATCCTGATTCATCTGTTCCAATTCCTTTAAGGCTTCCGGCCCGATCAGCTTATGGCGGGCCAGGAAGCGGGAGGAGATCTCCTTTACCTGGGCCAGGGTTTCGGGGTCTGAGCGGGTCAGGATGTTGGTGTCGTCTACGGAAGACATAAGATTTAAAAGCACGTAAAGGTTCGCCGCGTTTTCATCCGGCTGGCTGGAGCGTGCTTTTTTCATGGCTGGAAGGGCATGATCCGCCAGGGCTGGGAAACCGTCCATGGCCTCTCCCCGGATGCCGCGGATTCCGTAACGGGCGAAAAGCTTTTCACCATGGGTTTTTGGGGGACGGGCTTTCATCTCATCAAAGTCGCGGCTCAGATGAGGCTTCACCGCCTGCCCGCAGAGTGAGAGCAGGCCTTTTTGGTCATCCAAGATGGGAAAATCCCAGGCAGGAATCCCGGGGGCGCAGAAATACCCGATGGCTGCGGCGATGATCCCTAAAGAAAAGATCATGCCCTTGTGGGTATTGACCCCGCCGGTGGCGGCGAACATGGCTTCTTCCGCCTTTACGCCGATGGGGCGGATGGCGGGAAATAGATCTTCAAGGGGGGCGGGACAGTCTCCCTGGCCCAGGGAAAAGCCTGTCCGTGCCATCTGCACAATGAAGGGAGCCACTGCATCCGTACTGGCCACAAAGGTTTCGTAGCACATATCACAATGGGCGCCGCTGTCCTTTAAATCCACCAGCCCCGGCTTTGGGGTGGTGCGCACCTCCTCCAGCAGTCCGAAGCGGACGCTGTCCTCGATCAAGGTAAAAAAAATGCGGCTGTTTTCTTCCTGTACAGGGCTGGGGGAAAATTCCTGGGACAGAATCCGGGAAATCTCAGCGGTCAGCTCCTTTACGCTGTGGGCGCGGCTGCGGCTGCAGACGTGGGCCGGTTTTCCGCAGAGAAGGCAGGTCCTTGGGGAGCAGCCCAGATCCTCTCGGCTTACCTTTGTGCCGTCGCATTGCAGAACGTCGATGTCAAAAAGACGTCCCAGGGGGACGTTATCTTCGATGGAGATCATGGCTTTCTTTAGTGCCAGAGCCTCTCCATCTACGCTGTAAAGGGCTTCAAAGCCGGTCTTTTCCCGAATCCTCTCACAGCCTGCGGGAACAGCCCCAAGTCCGGCTAAAGCATTTTCAATGCGCCTGCATCCTTCCTCAAAGGCCTCCGGGGTAAAGGGAAGCACCTTCACCGGCCCCGGAATGTTGAGTGTCAGACAGATTAAAGGGCAGCCGAAACGGCGGATCAACTCCTGCTGCAGGTATACGCGCCGCTCTCTGGCGGCCAGCATGTCCGCCAGCTCTACCGGCTCATCGTATATGGGTTCCATGGAAAGGGCCTCCTATTCGTCAACAGTAAATTTATACCCCAGTCCCCATACGGTTTTCAGATAACGTGGGGATTTGGGATTGTCCTCAATCTTGCTTCTCAAATGGCTGATGTAAACCATGATGGCATTCTCATCCACTACGGAATTGCTCCACACCAGCTCGTAAAGCTGTTCCTTTGTAAACACGCGGCCGATGTTGCTGATAAAAAGCTTCATCATCACGTTTTCTTTGGAAGAGAGGGGGATCAGCTGGCCGTTCTTGAAAAATTCCAGGGTCATGTTGCTGTAGCGGAAGGGACCCGCTATAATATAATTGTGAGCGCTGCTTGCCGCCTTCTGGTTGCGGCGGATCAGGGCCTTGATCTTGGCTCCCAGCACCACGGGGTTAAAGGGCTTGGTAATGTAGTCGTCCGCTCCGATATCCAGACCGTATAAGGTGTCGAAATCATCGGTGCGGCCGCTGAGGATCATGATGGGGATATCCATGCCGATGGAGCGGAGTTTGCGCACCACCTCAAAGCCGTCGTCGTTCCCGTTCATCATCACGTCCAGCAGGATCAGGTCGAATTTGCGGCTCTGGGCCAAGGCGATGGCTTCCTTGCCGTTGGAAGCAGTGCAGGCCTGACAGCCGTTCCCTTCTACTACCTTTGTTAAAAGTTTGCGGATGGCCGCATCGTCGTCCACAATGAGTACCGCGTCATTTGCCATGATCATTGCCTCCTTCAATTACCATTATATAGAAAATATGTTAAAAATCAATCGCATTTTGATAATTCCTTGTTGATATTTTAGAGTTTATTAATAAATTTTAAGATTATTTTATGAGATATTAAGATACAGCTGATATAGTTTTTATTAGGAGAAACGCTTATGGAGTTCTGGAAAAAAGAAAAACTGTGGCTGAGCGTATGCGCCGCCCTTGGAGTGGTGGTGATCCTGGCCGCCTGTCTGGTTTACAGCTTTACATCCTACCGCGAGCAGATTATCGCGGAGCAGAAGGAACAGCTCTTAACCATCGCGAAAGCAGTGTCCAATAGTATCTCCGTTTATACGGAGTTCTATTTTGGTGACCTGGAGGACCTAGAAAGCTATGAGGAATACCAGCGGGCCGGGGCAGCTTATCTGCGGATGGGAAGCAAGGCCCCTCTTCAGCGTTTTTTAAGAAACCGCATGGAGACGCGCAAAGAGGACGTGGCGGACCTGCTGGTTACCTTGAATCAGAAGGAATGGGATGATGAAGGCGTCCTGGCCAGGGCCGAGGTGAGCCGCAATTATGACAGCGTCTATGATTTTGCGGGAAATATGCCGGGAAGTCGGATTAACATTCTCCACGATGAGAATGAACAGTATTATCTGGGGCTGTCGATTCCTGCCATTGAGGACCAGTGCCGCCTGTGGATTATTTTAAATATTGAAGCCATGTATCAGAAGGTTGGCTCTTACATCCGGGTTGGAGAGAATGGTTATGTGATGATTAAGGATTCCACGGGGCGGATTCTCATGCATCCGGTAAAGGAGCAGATCGGCATCGACGTGATTGAGGGCCGGGAGGAGATGTATCCGGACTTTGATTATACGGAGCTGGAGGAGCTGATCGATCATCAGCTGGAGGGACGGGAGGATGTGGAGATCTACCACTCTTATTGGTGGGCCGACGAGGTGCCCAGAAGGGTGCTGAAAATCGGAGCCTACACGCCGGTTCGCTTTCCGGATGATTTCCTGATCGTCTGCGCGGTGATCGACTACGATGAGATTGCGGAGCCCTTTAACCAGGCCATGGTGACGGTATTCATGCTTTCTATCGTGATTGTTTCCTTCCTGGGAGCTATCTTGTTCCGGTTCTGGCATTTGGCGAAGGCGAGAAGCCAGATGGAGCAGGAGAATAACCGCTTGAGGGAGTTAAACGCCATCCAGGAAGAGCTTCGCCTTCAGGAAGAACAGCTTTATCACGACCAGAGACTTCAGCTGATGGGCACGCTGACCGGCGGAATCGCCCATGAGTTCAACAATCTGCTGACTCCCATCATGGGATATTCCGGCATGATTATGATGGAAACGGAGCCCGGAAGCGATACATACGAGAGTGCGGAAGAAATTTACAATGCCGCCGACCGGGCCAAGGAGATCATCCGCCAGATCGCTTCTTTAAGCCGCAAGCACGCAGGCACGCCCTTAAAGCCCCTGAATGTGAAAAAAGGGGTGGACGGGGTTTTGAAAATCCTGGAAACCATCATTCCGCCCAATGTACAGCTGATCACCCAGGGAGACTGGGACGAGGAAAGCTGCATTCTCTGCGGAGAGACGGAGTTAAACCAAATTATGCTGAATCTCTGCACCAATGCGGTGTACGCCATGAAGGGGCAGAAGGGGATTCTGGTAATCGGCGGCGGACTCCTTTCTGGAAAGCAGGCGGAGGGCAAGTTTAAAGCGCCCGTCCATGCGGATCGCTATATGAGCCTGTTTGTTAAGGATAATGGCACCGGGATACCAAAGGAGCAGCTGGAGCGTATCTTTGATCCTTTCTTTACCACCAAGGCGGTGGGAGAGGGAACCGGACTGGGCCTTTCCACCGTGCAGAACCTGGTGGAGTCCTTAAACGGCGGAATCCATGTGGACAGCGCGCCGGGACAGGGAAGCTGCTTTACCATTTACCTGCCCCTGTGCGAAAGCGCCAGCCAGGAAACCGCGAGGAAGAAGACCAGAAAGAAGTCTTCGGCGCCCAAATCCGCTAAGCGTATCCTCCTGGTTGAGGATGAGAAAAAGATCCTGAAAATGTTTGACCGCGCCCTCCGCAGCGCGGGGTATGAGGTGACGGCCTTGTCAAGTCCCCTGGAGGCTTTAAAGAAGCTGAAGGAGAGGAGCTTTGACGTGGTTGTAACAGATTACTCCATGCCGGGGATGAACGGCGGGCAGCTGGCCGCCCAGATCCGCAAGATGGGCTTAAAGTGCCGGATCATTATGATCACCGGGCTGGTGGAGGATCAGGTAATCGAGTATTACCGCAGCCACCTGATCCATGTCCTTTTGGTGAAGCCGCTGGAGGTCCAGACCCTCATCGACGCCATCGAGAAGGAAGAACAGCCGTTAAAATTTGAGTGAATTTAGTCTGAAGCCGCCGGGATGCCGGCCCTGACGGATTCAGGTTAAAGATAGAATCAATATGTACAATCATACGATAAGGGGGAACTTATTCTATGACAATGACAATTATCGCATGGGCTATGATCATCGTATTCCTGGCTCTGGTTATGATGAAGAAGATGCAGCCCTTTACCGCATTGCTTTTGGTGCCCTTAGTATTTACCCTGGGCGGAGCGTTCCTGGGCCAGTACAAGGACGAAGTGGCTCTTGTAAAGATGCAGGACAGCTACGAGGAGGTTTATGAGGCTTACAATGAACTGGAGAACACCGACCCCGCGGCTTACGCCGAGGGAAGCGCGGAGCTTCAGGTAATCGCGGACTATGAGGCCGCTTACGCTGAGGCCGAGGCCAGCGTAGGACTGTGGGATCAGATCGCCATCATCGGCGACTGGACCGTAGACGGCGTAGGACAGACGTCCTCCACCGGTATCATGCTGCTGTTCGCAATCCTGTACTTCGCCATCATGCTGAACGCGGGACTTTTTGATCCGGTGACCCGGGCCATGATCCGCTTCGCTGGCGGAGATCCGGTTAAAGTACTTGTAGGTACGGCTGTTGTGGCGGCCTGCGTATCCTTAAACGGAGACGGAACCACCACCACCCTGATCTGCTGTACCGCCTTTATTCCGATCTATAAGAAGCTTGGCCTTAAGATGATGAATCTGGGCGTTCTGGTGATCCTGATGAACACCATCATGAACCTGCTGCCCTGGGGCGGCCCCACAGCCCGTGTAATCTCCGTGCTGCAGGGACAGCCCGGCGTAGACGAGCAGACCATCCTGCGGGCTCTGATTCCCGGCATGGCGGTATCCATCGTTTACATGCTGTTTGTAGCCGTTCACCTGGGCTTAAAGGAGAGAAAGAGAGTTGGAATCCAGAAGATCTCCCATGATGAGCTGATGGCTCTGACCGCTCCCGCATCTCCCGAGGAAGAGGCTCTTAAGCGTCCTAAGAACGTATGGATCAACGCGATCATGACCATTGCCATCGTAGTGATGCTGGTTCTGGGAACCTTCCCCTCCATGTTCCTGTTCTTAGTTGGAACCGGACTGGCTCTGATGATCAACTACAAGAAGATCAAAGAGCAGAAGGCACGTATTTCCGATAACGCGGGCGACGCCCTGCAGGTAGTTATCCTGGTATTCGCGGCCGGTATCTTTATGGGACTGTTTACCAACTCCGGTATGTCCGACGCGCTGGCAGAGAGCTTGATTCACCTGATTCCCGCTCAGCTGGGAAGCTTCTGGGGACTTATTGTGGCGATTGTATCCGCTCCCGGTACTTTCCTTCTGTCCAACGACGCTTTCTACTACGGCGTGCTTCCCGTATTCGCGGAGGCCGGATACACCTACGGATTCACCGCTCTGGAGCTTGGAACCGCTTCCCTGTTAGGTCAGGCGTTCCACCTGTTAAGCCCCTTGGTAGCGTTCATCTACCTGCTGTTAAACCTGACCGGCCTGGATATGGGCGAGTGGCAGAGAGAGTCCGCAAAGTGGGCCGTTGGTATCTTTGTGATCTTCATCGCCATGGCAGCCATTACCGGCTCCGTGCCGCTGGTGAAATAAACATCTGCCAGGCGTTTCACAACTGCATAGTCATTGCCGGCAACGCATGATCCTGTGAACGCCAACTGTTAAGCGCCTGGAGCCAGAGGATACTGGTTTCGGGCGCTTTTTAGCAAAAAGGTTTGTCAAAACTGGCATAAAGCCGGAACTTATACGCCCTATAAGAAATATAGTATTTGCTTCCAAAGAGCAAAAGGCGTACAATAATATCAGCGAATGTAACAAAGCGGAGCATGCCTTCCAGGGCATAATCCGACAAACATTACAAGGAGGAAATGGAAATGGAAATCAAGAAAGCAGCAATGGCCGGCACCTTGGAATCCAGCGACGCCCAGGTGACGGTAGAGCCCGGCCAGGGTGGGATCGAGCTCTCCATCGAGAGCAGCGTCATTCACCAGTTCGGAAGACAGATTAAGGCGACGGTGCTTGAGACGCTGGACCGTCTGGATGTGAAGGACGCTAAGGTGACGGTAGTGGACAAGGGCGCTCTGGACTGCACCTTAAAGGCCAGAGTGGAGTGCGCGGTTTACCGTTCCAACGATATTGTTGAAAATCTTCCGTGGGGAGGTGCCATCAGATGATTCATCCCAATAAGAAACGCTTAAGAAGATCCATGATGTTCCTGAATGCCCAGAAGCCCGGCCTGATCAAGGATCCCTATATCTACGGGGCTGACTCCATCATGCTGGATCTGGAGGACGCGGTGGCGGAGAACCAGAAGGATTCCGCCAGATACTCCCTGTATCATGCCCTGACCACCATCGATTACCGGAATACGGAGCGCGTGGTAAGAATCAACGGCCTGGATACCCCTCACTGGAAGGAGGATATCCGTGTCTGCGTAGCGGGAGGAGCCGATGTGATCCGTATCGCCAAGACGGAGACTGCTCAGGATGTGCATACCGTCGAGGAGCATGTGCTGGCTGCTGAGAAGGAATTTGGCCGTCCTGAAGGTTCTACCCTCCTGATGGCTGCCCTGGAGTCCTGTAAGGGCGTTCTCAACGCGCTTGAGGTGTGCCAGTCCTCTGAGCGTCTGATCGGAATCGCTCTTTCCGGCGGTGACTATACCAAGGATCTGCAGACCAAGATTACCGGAACCGGCGTGGAGCTGATGGGCGCCAGACAGCACATGATCATGGCTGCCAGAGCGGCAGGCGTACAGTGCTGGGATACCGTGTTTACCAACCTGGACGACATGGAGGGCTTTGAGAAGGAGACTGAGATGATCAAGCTCATGGGCTTTGACGGAAAGTCCCTTGTAAATCCCCGTCAGATCGCCATCGTACATAAGATCTTTACGCCCACCCAGAAGGATATTATCTTCGCTGAGAAGGTGGTTCGTGAGATCGATGAGAAGAAGGCGCTGGGCATCGGCGTGTTTACCGTAGACGGCAAGATGATCGATATCGCGTTCTATGACGGAGCGAAGAGAACCATCGATCTGGCCAAAGCATCTGGTGTATATGAGGGGGATCTGTAATATGATTAATGCAGTTGGAAGAGATATTCCGGAGGAAGTATTGAAGGCCACAGGCAAGGACATTTTCAGAGGCTCCTTTGCGAAGGATGGCTACGAGTATACCAAGGCTGCGCCCACTGTTCGCGCTGCCATCGACCCCACCAAGAGCAAGCTGGTGGATTCCATCCACGATGCTCTTGTAAAGTGCGGGATTAAGGACGGCATGACCCTGTCCTTCCACCATCATTTCCGTGAGGGAGATTATGTGGTAAATATGGTCATGGAAGAAGTTCACAAGATGGGAATTAAGGATATTACCATCTGTGCCAGCTCCTTAGGAAAGGCCCACAACCCCATCGTTCCCATGATCGAGGACGGAACCATCACCGGAATCCAGTCCTCCGGCGTGAGAGGTAAGATCGGAGAGGCCATTTCCGCAGGCAAGTTAAAGAATCTGGCCATCATGCGTTCCCACGGCGGACGTGTGAGAGCCATCGAGGCAGGAGAGGTTCACATTGATATCGCCTTCATCGGCGCGCCTACCTGCGATGAGTACGGCAATATGAAGGCCAACGGCGGAAAGAGCGACTGCGGCGTTCTGTCCTACGCTATGGTAGACGCCCAGTACGCGGATAAGGTAGTGGCCGTTACCGACTGCCTGGTTCCTTCTCCCAACCTGCCAGCCAGCATCTCCCAGGTAGATGTGGACTATGTGGTTGTGGTTGACGAGATCGGAAATCCCGCTAAGATCGCTACCGGCGCGGCAAAGCCCACCACCGACGTGCGTAAGATCATGATGGCGGACTACTGCACCCAGTTTGTAATCAATACTCCTTACTTTAAAGATGGATTTACCTATCAGACCGGCGTAGGCGGAGCTTCCATCGCTTCCACCATCTCCCTTGGCAAGATCATGAAGGAGAGAGGAATCAAGATGAAGTTCGGCGTAGGCGGTATTGCGGGCCCCATGTGCAAGCTTTTGGAGGAAGGGCTGATCGAGACGCTGGTGGATACCCAGGATTTCGATACCACTGCCATCGAGTCCATTAAGAAGAATCCCAACCACTTTGAGATTTCCGCTTCCGAGTACGCCAACCCCTTCAACAAGGGCGCGTATGTAAACCAGCTGGATTTCGTAATTCTGGCTGCTCTGGAAGTAGATGTAAACTTTAACTGTAACGTGGTGGTAGGCTCTGACGGAATCATCACCGGAGCCCAGGGCGGACATCCCGATACGGCTGCCGGAGCGAAGTGTACCATCGTTATCGCTCCCTTGCTGCAGGGCAGAATCCCCGCTGTCTGCACCAATGTAACCACCGTAACCACTCCTGGAGATACGGTTGACGTGATTATCACTGATTACGGCATTGCTATCAATCCCAGAAGACAGGATCTGATTGAGGCTACCAAGGACGCCAAGCTGCCCTTTAAGACCATTGAGGAGCTGCGGGATATCGCTTACTCCATCGTGGGCGAGCCGGATCCGGTTCAGTTTGACGACCAGGTTGTGGGAATCATCGAGGCCAGAGACGGAAGCGTCATCGATGTGGTCCGCAAGGTGAAGGATTACGAGTTTCAATCATAAAGTGTAGATAGAAAAATTCCCCCGGCATTGTTTTGCGGTCGGGGGAGTTTTTTGCGTGTCCGGCTAGGAAGATTTCCCAGACAAGGGAGACTGCCGCGATGGCCAGCACCCGGCCTGCGGGGGAGCGCTGCTTGTCTCACTTGGGCGTCAGTACGGCGTTCCACCCCCTGTAACCAGCGCTTTTCTGACCATTGTAGAACCATCAATGGGGTGGACTATTTGGAAGAAGGACGAACCCTGGAAAATTTGGGGCTGGGAGGACTTACAGCTGAAAAGCTTCTGGAGCGGCTGTGAAAGCGCTTGGAGATAGGAAAACGCGAATATGGGGGGGGGGGTATAAGGAAAAAACAAAGGCCTCCGGCACAAAAAGTGGATGAGTCCAGCTACAAAATGAGTTATAATGGATTCAGAAACAATGGGCAGGAGGCAGGCGCATATGGAAGAAATGGTGAGAGGAGCAGAACGAAAGAGTGCCGGGAAAGAGACGCAGGCTGGCAGCCGACTCTGGAGCATCTTCTGCGTCATGTTCAAAATCGGCTGCATCACCTTTGGCGGCGGCTGGAGCATCATCGCCCAGCTTCAGGAGGAGTTTGTGGACCGCAGGCACTGGATGGAGGAGGAAGAGCTGGTGGACTATATTTCCATCGGACGCTCCCTGCCCGGGATTATGATTATCAATATTTCCGTGTTGTCCGGATACCGGATGGCGGGATTTTTCGGGGCGGTGTCAGCGGCCTTTGGGCTGTCCTTGCCTGCCATTATCTGCATTGCCATCGTAACCATGTTCTATACGTCCATCAAGGACAATGTGTGGGCGGCCAAGGCCTTAAACGGGGTGCGGTGCGCGGTGATTCCTATCATCCTGGCAGCGGCGGTGCGGCTGAAGGATAAGTCCCTAACCAGCAAAATCGGGTATGTGCTGGCGGTTCTGGCGCTGGCGGTCTGCACCTTTACCGATGTGAATAAAATCCTGGTGGTGGTGTCCGGCGGGGCGGTAGGGCTGCTTCTCCTGGCAGTAAAGAGAAGGGGGGAGAAGGCATGATCTATTTGCAGCTGTTCTGGTCATTTTTAAAGATCGGCTTCTTTAGCTTCGGCGGCACTACCATGATTCCGGTGATCAACGACGAGGTACTGCGCTACGGGTGGATGACAGTGGACGAGGTGATGGATATTGTGGCCATCGCCGAGATGACGCCTGGCTCCCTGGGAATCAACTGCGCCACCTTTGTAGGCCTTCGGACCGCCGGAGTGGCGGGCTCTCTCTGCGCCAGCGTGGGCGTGATGATGCCTTCCCTGACCTTGTGCATGATCGCGGCGAAATTTATCCTTCAATTTAAGGAAAACCGGTATCTGGAAGCCGCTCTGGGGGGAATCCGGCCTGTGTGCATGGGGATGATCCTCTCGGTGGGGTTGGTGATGATTCAGTCTACGCTGGTGTTAAACGGAGCCGCCCAGTGGAATCTGGTGCTGATTACGGTTCTCACCGCCCTGGCTATGTTTAAATTCAGCCTGTCGGTTCCAAAGACGATTCTTTTGGCGGCGGTGCTGGGCTTGGTGTTCGGATAAGGGGAATGGTATAGGAAACCTCCGGGAGGCTGCTAGGAAAAGCAGTTCTTCCCGGAGGTTTCCTGTACCAGGCGGATGAAGTCGCACATGTATTTGGTCAGATAAAGATCCTTGCGGTGGCAGATGTAGCAGTTGCGGGTATTGCCTGCATCCTCGAGGGGATAAATATAGGCTTTTTCCCCGATACAGTCGGATTCTTCGATGTAGTTTAAGGGGCAGATGGTAACAGCCCCGCAGGCGATGGCCACCCGCTTTTCAATGTCAATGTTGGAGGTCTCGATCAGAATACGGGGGCGGATGTTGTTGGTGATAAAAAGGCTGTCCTGGATGGAGCGGACGCTGTGCCCTGGTTTGTTGGAGACGAACTTCTCGTTTTTCGCCTCCAGGATGGAGATGGGGGTGCCGTTGGGGATCCGCTTAGCCAGCTCAGTCTGGGCGCTGGCTAAAAGCACCATCTTCTCCTTTTCCACCAGAATGTAGTTGATCTGATCGTGCTTTGGAACCGTAGTCAGGCAGGCCAGATCCACGGTGCCGTCCAGCAGAAGCTTGTCCGTGTTGTTGGAGCCCACCTCCCAAAGCTGGATTTCCACATAAGGATAATCCTTATAAAACAGGGGAAGCACCGCAGGCAGAACCTTTAAGCCCCTCTGGATAGGTATTCCCAGGCGGATCTGGCCGTGCTCTTCGTCCTTGATCTCCTCGATCTCCCGGGCCAGATTGGCGTTGATGGCTAAAATCTTCTGAGCAGCCTCGATGTATTTCTCACCGGCGTAGGTGAGAGTCAGGGGATCGGTGGAGCGGTTGAAGATAGGCGCGCCCAGATTGCTTTCCACCAGCTTGATCATCTGGCTGAGGGAGGGCTGGGAAACGTAGAGCTTCTTAGCGGCGTTTGTAATGCTGCCTTCCTGGTAAACGGTGAGCATGTATTGGGCGTGTTTTGGATTCATAGGGCCTCCTGGATTGGAACAAATCTTGTAAAAAGGATACCACGTTTTACGCGGAAATTCAACGTTTCTCAGTATTTCCGCCAAACTGGATCCGCACCAGCTCCATAAACATCTGCGCCGCGTTGGAGAGAAAGCTGCTTTTTAAAGTGGAAATGCACATACTCCAACTGGCGTTGTACTCCGTCGGTATGGAGAGCAGGGCAGGGTGGAAGCGGCCTGGATCCCTGGTCACATACTCCGAGGGCAGAAGGGTCACCCCCAGACCCTGGGAAGCCAGGATGCGGATGGTTTCATAACTTCTTAAGGTTAAACGGATGTGGGGCTGGCCGATCCCGGCCTTTTTTAATACGGAATCCGTAATCTGGCGGATCCGCTGCTGCTTGTGAACCATGAGAAAGGGTTCATTTTTTAAAAGTCGGGGATCTAAAACCGGATAGGGAAAGGAGGGCCGCGGCTCCGCCCGCTCAAGCAAAGGGTGATCCTGTGTCAGAACGATGACAAAGGGGTCGTCCTTTAGGAGCTCGTAGTGGATTAAGGGCTGGCGGTCCTTGGGGGATGGAGCGTGCAGCACCGCGAAATCCAGCTCCCCCGTTAAAATTTTCTGATCGAGGGTGTCGGAATTTTCCTCTGAAACAAAAACCTCCACGCCGGGATAGAGCTGGTGAAAGCGGGTCATGACCTGGGACATGACGATGGTGCCCAGATGGTTGGTAATCCCCAGGTGGATGCGGCCTGTTTTTAAGCCATTGATGTCGCTGATCTCATTTTCAAAGTCAGTGTAAATTTTTAAGATCCGCACCGCCATCTGATAATATTTCTCCCCGGCATAGGTCAGGGTCAGGCCGGAGGCAGTACGGTTAAAGAGCTGGGTCCCAAGGGCGTCCTCGATGCGCTGAAGGGACTGGCTTAAGGAGGGCTGGGCAACAAAAAGCTTCTGGGCGGCCTTGGAAATGGTCTTGGCCTCGGCGATGGTTTTGACATAAAGCAGCTCCCGGCTGGTCATAATAAAGTCCTCCTTTGTTGGTTGGAATGCATATAGGACAATGCAATACATGATATAAGATATATAGTATTTGCCTATATTTTAAATATAGTATATGATAGATTTATCAGAAATGAAAGACCTAAATTTAAAAGGAGGTATTTTCTATGGTATCATTGTATGACGGCGGGGTTTACCTGGTAAACGGCAAGGAGATCGTACCTGAGGCGGAGAGCGCCAAGGTAAAGGCTCTTACCGGCAAGGAGGCCAATAAGGCTGAGGACCGTAAGGGCACTATGGCTTACTCTATCATGGAGGCCCACAACACATCCGGGAACATGGAGCATCTGAAGATCCGCTTCGACGCCATGACTTCCCATGACATCACCTTTGTAGGCATCGTGCAGACTGCCAAGGCTTCCGGCATGGAGAAGTTCCCCATCCCCTATGTGCTGACCAACTGCCACAACTCTCTGTGCGCCGTAGGCGGAACCATTAACGAGGATGATCATATGTTCGGACTTTCCGCTGCCAAGAAGTACGGCGGAATCTATGTTCCCCCGCACATCGCTGTAATCCACCAGTATATGCGTGAAATGATGGCAGGCTGCGGCAAGATGATCCTTGGCTCTGACAGCCACACCCGTTACGGCGCTCTGGGCACTATGGCCATCGGCGAGGGCGGCGGCGAGCTGGTAAAGCAGCTGTTAAGGGATACATACGATGTGGCATGTCCCGACGTAATCGCCATCTATCTGGATGGAAAGCCCGCTCCCTACGTTGGACCCCAGGATATCGCCCTGGCCATTATCGGAGCTGTATTTAAGAACGGATATGTGAAGAATAAGGTGATGGAGTTCGTAGGGCCTGGCATCTCCTATATGACCACCGACTACCGCAATGGCGTGGACGTTATGACCACCGAGACCACTTGTCTTTCCTCCATCTGGAGAACCGATGAGGATACCAAGCGTTTCCTGGAGAAGCATGGCAGAGGCGAGGATTACAAGGAGTTAAATCCTGCTGACGTTGCCTACTACGATGGCTGCGTATATGTTGACCTGAGCACCGTAAAGCCCATGATCGCTCTGCCCTTCCATCCCAGCAACACCTATGAGATCGATGAGCTGAACGCCAACTTAAAGGACATCCTTCACGGCGTTGAGGAAGAGGCCAAGAAGGTAGCAGGCGGAAGAGCTTCCTTCACCCTGATGGACAAGATCACCGCTGACGGAAGACTCCAGGTACAGCAGGGAATCATCGCCGGCTGCGCAGGCGGCAACTACACCAACGTCATCGAGGCTGCCCATGCCTTAAAGGGCGGCGACTGCGGCTGCGATGAGTTCTCACTGGCTGTATATCCTTCCTCTCAGCCTGTATTCGCGGATCTGGTAAAGAAGGGAGCCATCTCCGACCTGATGAATGCGGGAGCCATCATCCGCACCGCTTTCTGCGGACCTTGCTTCGGCGCTGGCGATACGCCCTGCAACAACGGACTTTCCATCCGCCATACCACCAGAAACTTCCCCAACCGGGAAGGCTCCAAGCCCGGCAACGGCCAGATGTCCGCAGTAGCTCTGATGGACGCCCGTTCCATCGCCGCAACGGCTGCAAACGGCGGTATCCTGACCTCTGCGGAGTCCTTAAATTGCTGGGGCGATGTGCCTGAGTATGATTTCGATGATACGGTTTACAAGAACCGCGTATACTTTGGATACGGAAAGGCTGACACGGATAAGGATCTGATCTACGGACCCAATATCAAAGACTGGCCCGAGATGAGCGCCCTGACGGACAACATTGTATTGAAGGTTTGCTCCAAGATTATGGATCCTGTCACAACCACCGACGAGCTGATTCCTTCCGGCGAGACTTCTTCTTACCGCTCCAATCCTCTGGGACTGGCTGAGTTCACCCTGTCCAGAAGAGATCCGGAGTACGTAGGCAGAACCAAGGTTGTAGACGCCTTGGAGAAGGCCAGAGTGAAGGAAGGCGCTGAGGCCGAGCTGGCTAAGGCTCCTGAGTTAAAGGAGGTATTTGAGAAGATCCGCCGGATTCCTGGAAACGAGAATGTAAAGGTAGAAGAGACTGAGATTGGCAGCATGGTTTACGCTGTAAAGCCCGGAGACGGTTCCGCTAGAGAGCAGGCCGCCAGCTGCCAGAGAGTCATCGGCGGACTGGCCAATATCTGCAAGGAATACGCCACCAAGCGTTATCGTTCCAATGTGATGAACTGGGGCATGATTCCCTTCCAGATGAAGGAAGAGCCGGAGTTTGAGGTAGGCGACTACATCTATGTACCCGGAATCCGCAAGGTGCTGGAGGGCGATCTTCAGAACATCAAGGCATACGTTCTGGGCGATACGGTGAAGGAGCTAAACCTGTACATTGCCGACATGACCGCCGAGGAGCGTGAGATCGTTAAGGCAGGCTGCCTGATCAACTACAACCGCAACAGAAATAAATAATCTGTCGCAGAACTGAATATAGGAACTTAAAAGTGTCCACAAGCAAAAGCCGCGGTTTCCCCCTTCCGCGGCTTTTGTTATGAGCACTTGGCGCCTGCACTTTTTTAGATGCACAATCAAAAAGCTGTAATAATTACAATAAAAAGACTGTACATTTCTTCCGAAATGCGTTATAGTAAAAGACAAAATTCGCAAAAGGATGGAGGAACAGCAATGAGCAGAAAGACGATTACAGTATTTAAGGGTGACGGAATCGGGCCGGAGATTACGGAGGCGGTGCTGGAGGTGTTAAATGCGGCCGGAGCTGAACTGGACTACGAGATCTTTAACGTAGGCGAGGCGGAGTACGAGGCTCACGGCGCTTTGATCCCTGAGGCGGCATTTGCCTCCGTGGAGCGCAATAAGGTATTTTTGAAATCCCCGATTACAACCCCCGTGGGCAAGGGCTTTCGCTCTTTGAACGTGTTCCTGAGAAAGAAATACGACCTTTACGCCAATATCCGACCTGCCAAGAGCAACCACGCGGTAAAGACGCCATTCGAGCAGGTGGATATGGTGATTTTCCGGGAGAATACAGAAGATCTTTATGTGGGAGTGGAAGAGCAGATCGATGCGGATACGGTTTACGCCACCAAGATTATTACTCGCAGGGCCAGCACACGCATCTGCCGGGACGCTTTTGAATATGCTAGGGCACACGGGAGAAAGAAGGTGACCTGCGTTCACAAGGCCAATATCCTGAAGATGTCCGACGGAATGTTCCGTGATATTTTCTATGAGATCAGCAAGGGCTATCCGGAGATTACGGCAAATGATATTATTGTGGACAACGCCGCCATGCAGATGGTGATGCACCCGGCCCAGTTTGACGTGATGGTAATGCCGAATTTGTACGGCGATATGCTTTCCGACCTGGCCAGCGGCCTTATCGGCGGCCTGGGCCTTCTGCCCTCCAGTAACCTGGGAGAGGAATACGCCATGTTTGAGGCGGTTCACGGAAGCGCCCCGGATATCGCCGGAAAGGGAATCGCCAATCCCACGGCTCTTCTCTGGTCCGCCTGCATGATGTTAGAGTACTTAGGCCAGATGGAGTGCGCAGCCAGAATCCGAAAGAGCGTGGACAAGGTTTTGGAGGAAGGGAAGTTTAATACCCCGGATATCGGCGGAACCGCCACCACGAAGGAGTATATCGGGGAGATTATACGGCTGCTGTAGGGGTAAAATTAGGTATACAGAAGGGGGTAAAGATGGTAAAAAGCGCCGCCTATTCATCATGGATAGATGATAGGGCGGCGCTTTTGCCGTTTATTTTGTCCCGAAAATCCGGTCCCCCGCATCTCCCAGTCCAGGGCAGATGTAGGCGTTTTCATTGAGGCAGCGGTCCAGATGGCCCACGTAGATCTGCACGTCCGGATGAGCTTCATGAAGCCGCTTTAACCCTTCAGGGGCGGCAATAATGGCCATAAACTTGATCTTCTTCCCACCGTGCTCCTTGATAAAGTCTACAGCGGACACAGCGGAGCCGCCGGTGGCAAGCATGGGGTCGGTGACAATGATGGTTCTCTGGTCAATGGGATTGGGAAGTTTGCAGTAGTATTCATGGGGCTCATGAGTTACCTCGTCCCGGTAGAGGCCGATATGTCCTACCTTGGCGCTGGGAACCAGGGCCAAGATGCCGTTTACCATTCCCAGCCCGGCCCGCAGGATGGGAACTACCGCCAGCTTGCGCCCCGCGATCATGGGAGTCAGGCAGGTTTCAATGGGAGTTTCCACCGTCACGTCCTCCAAGGGAAGGTCGCGGAGGGCTTCGTAGCCCATCAGCATGGCGATCTCTTCGATTAGGGAGCGAAACTCATTGGTGCCGGTGCGCTTGTCCCGGAGGATGGAAATCTTGTGCTGGATCAGGGGATGGTCGAAAATCATTACATTTTCCATAATTTAAAAGCTCCTTTATGTTTCATCTACTTGGTTACAGGGTCAAAGCATACGATTACATAGTCGCCTAAGGCATGGGGAACCGGCATGGAGAAGCAGATCGCCCCCTGTTTTTCGTAGCTGAAGGATTCAGGCCAGGTCCCGTCCTCATTTAAGGGGAAGTCCGCTCCCTCGAAAATGGCGGTCAGTTCCTCCAGGGTAAGCCCCTGACGGTATTCCAGCACAGCGGCCAGGGCATCGGCAGTCAAGTTCAGGAATTTTACGTCATCGCTTAATACATAGCCCGCCATGGTGTAAGCATCTGTAAAATCGCTGAAGCCTAAATCTGTTCCCAGAGTCATGCTGACCGTGTTGGAATAAAACAGGTTCACCGGGTGGGCGGCTCCCTGGACGCTTAAAGTGCCGCTGTAGGTGGCGGTAAGGCGGCTGCGGTCTGCGGAAATCACGCTGCACTGAATTGCCAGGGAATCATTTTCCTCATCCAGTTCATTGGCGGCAATAACGGAAAGAGCATTCTCCTTTAAGTGGGCGTTGATCTGCTCCTGAAGCTCGGTATCCTCTAAGTTGGATACCACCGGGTATTGGACGGAAATTTTGCCAGAGGCGTAAGTCTCAATAGAGGCGGAGACGCTTGCGGCAGAGGAATCTTTTTCCTCGCTGCTCTCCATGGTTTCGGCCGGGACAGAGGAAGAGGGCGCTTCAGTTTGGGTCATAGTTTCCTCCGGGGCCTCGGTGTGGATGGTGGAAAGGTCAATTTTATCTGGAGTGCGGCTGACGGTCAATCCGATGGCGATTCCGCCTACAATCACCGCTGCGGCGCCGGCTCCGATTAGAACTTTTTGAATCGTGGTCATAGTTTGAGTCCTCCTTTGTGAAGATTCGACAAATTTCTCCTTTATCATACCATTATCTATGGGGAAGATCAACTCTTGTATTCCATTAAAAAAGGGGCTGTTGCGCTAAAAAGGCGGCATCCGCCCCTGCTATGATGAAAAAAAATCGAATGATTTAAGCATTAAAAAGAGCCAGACCGCTTGCAGGATCTGGCTCTTTTAATGTAAAATAAAAG
>CALWQV010000015.1 GCA_944383785.1 uncultured Enterocloster sp.
ACTACTTTCGAGAGCTATTTTGTTCTGCTTTTCGTGATCCATGGCGGCGGGCAGAGCGCAAGCCATATGTTTGGCTTCGACAACTTCATGCCCACCTATCAGTTTGTAAAGGCCCTCTTCACCCACGATCACAGCATATCTCTGGACAAGGATCACCTGATGATCATCAGCCCCGACGAGGGAGCCATGAACCGTGCGGTGTACCTGGCCAATAACCTGGGCGTCGACATGGGCATGTTCTATAAGCGGCGGGACTATTCCACCGTGGTGAACGGGCGCAACCCCATCGTGGCCCATGAATTTTTGGGAACCTCCGTGGAGGGAAAGACGGTTTTAATCATCGACGATATGATTTCCTCCGGGGAAAGCATGCTGGATACCGCCAAAGAGTTAAAGGAACGCAAGGCAGCCAACGTGATTGTCTGCTGCACCTTCGGCCTCTTTACAAGCGGTCTGGAGAAGTTTGACGAATTCTATCTGAAGGGTTATCTGGACTATGTGATTACCACAAACTTAAATTACCGTCCCAAAGAGCTTTTAGAGCGCCCCTGGTATCTGGAGGCGGACATGAGCAAATATCTGGCCGCCATTATCAATGCCTTAAACCATGACCGCTCCATCAGCGCCAGTCTTAATCCCACTGAGAAGATTCAGAAGCTGGTGCAGCGCTACCAGTCGGGCGGGTACGAGTATTTCCAGAAGCTTGTATAGCTTCAGGGACGCAGCCCCAAAAAAGCCCCCAGATTTCCTCTTTTCTCCCCCATGGCCCGGTGGGAGAAGAGAAGCTTTGGATTGCAGCGGGTGCAGAGGCCGGTGGTGTAAATCCGCCCCGCCTCTACGCCCGCTCTTTTTAGCATCAGTTCATTGGCCAGCCACAAATCTACATGATATTTCCCTGTCTCTTTCCAAAATGGGCACAGCGTTTCAGGCTCCGCTTCCGGAAATGCCTTCAGAAATTCCTCCGCCACCTCAGGCCCCACTTCAAAGCAGTCCACACAGATACTTGGGCCAATACATGCGGTCAGATCCGCCGGAGCTGTCCCGTAGGCGGCGGTCATGGCTTTGATGGTTTCACAGCTGATTCCCTTTACGGTTCCCCGCCAGCCGGAGTGGCAGAGGCCCACCGCCTTTTTCACCGGGTCCACCAGGTAGATGGGAACGCAGTCCGCGTACAGCGTAACCAGGGTAATGCCCGGTACGTTGGTGATCAGGCCGTCCACATCCCGGTAATCCCTGGGGTATATGACCCCCTTTCCCGCATCCTCTTCGGTTACCAGGCGGATATTGGCGGTGTGGGTCTGCCAGGACACCACCATACGATCCCGGTCCGCGCCTATGGCCTTTGCCATGCGGCCGAAATTTTCCAGAACCGCTTCCGGCCGGTCGCCCCGGCCTGCGGAAAAATTCATGGAAGAAAAATTTCCCTCACTTACTCCCCCCAGGCGGCTGGAAAAGCCGTGAACCGCGATTCCCAGCGCTTCTATGGCAGGAAATACAAAAAACGGGACGCCCTCATGCTCCCGAAGCTGCGGAATCTGACGGCAATCCCTGTAAATTGGCTGAAGTTTCATATTCGTCTCCCTTCTCTAAAAAGCGTCGCGCACCAGGCGGATTTCTTTTTCCAAAATTCCCACCACATCGAAACGGCATGAGGTGTCCTCCGGCAGGCGCTTTTTCATCAGATAATAAGCGGCGGCCCCGCGCAGACGCTCCTGCTTTCGGGGCCCCACCGCTTCCAGCGGTTCTCCCAGTCTTAAATCCGACCGGTATTTCACTTCCACAAACACAAGGGCAGAGCCCTCCCTGGCCACCAGGTCGATCTCTCCCCTTCTGGTATAAAAATTCCTCTCTAAAATCTCATAGCCCTGGCTTTCCAGAAAAGCGGCGGCCAGGCCCTCGTAGTCCGCTCCTACTTTCCGCCTGTTCATAACCCCTTTACTCTCCATCTGCCCCGGTAAACTTCCGGATAAATGTTCTCCTGTGTATGGGACAAGGACCAAATTCCCTGATCGCCTGAATATGGGCCGCCGTGCCGTATCCCTTGTGCTTTCCAAATCCGTACTGTGGATACAGCTTGTCATATTCCTCCATCATATGATCCCTGGTCACCTTCGCCAGGACGCTGGCCGCCGCGATGGACAGGCTTTTTGCATCCCCTTTTATGATGGAAATCTGAGGGATCTTTACCTCAGGAATGGTCACCGCATCGCAGAGCAAAAGATCCGGGGTTTGGGAAAGATTGCCGATAGCCTGCTTCATGGCCTCGTAGGTGGCCTGCAAGATATTGATCTCATCGATGCGCTCCGGCCCTACAATTCCCACCGCCCAGGCAATGGCCTCCTCTTTAATCCGGACAAATAGCTCTTCCCTGCGCTTTTCCGACAGCTTTTTGGAATCATTCAGATAGAGAATGCGGCTGTCCTTAGGAAGGACGGCCGCTCCCGCCACCACCGGACCCGCAAGGGGCCCGCGGCCCGCTTCATCGACGCCGCAGATCAGGGCGCAGTCCCGATGGGCCTTTTCGTATTCGCACATCTGCTCCAGCCGATTCAGTTCCTTTTCCAGCCGTTCTCCTTTAAGCGCCGCCATCTTAAGCCTCCTCTTTCTCTCCTGCTTTTTGTCCGCCGGATTTCTCAGCCGGCTGCGGCTGTTCCAGGGTCACCGCCCCCAGCCTTCCGCCTCTGAAATCCTCCAGCAGAAGGGCCGCTGCCCGAGCCAGGTCGGGAGCTCCCCCCTTAACCAGGCAGGAGCGTTTTCTTGCGATCTCTTCCAGACAAGCGTAAGGATCTTCCGCCTGCTGGATTCCATAGCGCTCCGTCAAAGCCGCCGGATAGGCTCCCTCAAGGAAGCGGATCAGCTCCGCCGCCAGCTCCTCCTTATTCAGAATCTCATCGTTGATAGAACCCAAAAAAGCCAGATGAAGGCCGGTCTTCTGGTCGTCAAAGCGGGGCCAGAGGATTCCCGGCGTATCAAGAAGCTCCAGGCTTTTATTCAGCCGAATCCACTGGTTCCCTCTGGTAACACCGGGACGGTTTCCCGTCTTGGCGCAGGCCTTCCCGGCCAGTGAATTAATCAGGGTAGATTTCCCTACGTTGGGAATCCCTACCACCATGGTCCGAATGGGCCGGTTTAAAATTCCTCTTCTGCGGTCCCGCTCAATCTTCTCCCGGCAGGCTTCCTCCACCTTGGCCTGAACCGCCTTTAAGGTGCCTCTGTTTCTGGCATCGATTCGCACCACACTGATCCCCTGATTCTCAAACCACTGAGCCCAGGCGGCGCAGGCCGCCAGGTCTGCCAGATCCGCCTTATTTAAAAGAACCATCCGCGCCTTACCTTTTGCCAGACGGTCAATGTCCGGATTGCGGCTGGCCATCGGCGCCCTGGCGTCCAAAAGCTCCATCACCAGGTCGATCAGCTTCATATCCTCTTCCATGGCCCGCCTGGCCTTCGTCATATGGCCCGGATACCACTGTATATTCATGACACTCTCCTGTTCTACAAAAATCCAAGCTTTAAAATCGGCAGAATCCGCAGCCAGACCTTTCCCTGGATCTGATCCGCCTTGACGTTTCCTACATTTGCAAACCGGCTGTCCTCGCTGCTGTCCCGGTTATCGCCCAGAAGGAAGTATTCATCCTCCCCAAGGGTGATAGGACTACCCGCCCGGCCGGCTAAAGATACCTGTCCCAGCCCGCTCTCATCCTCCAGGGGCGCGCCGTCAATATAAACAAGACCGCCTATGATCTGAACCGTCTCCCCCGGAAGGCCGATGACCCGCTTCACATTATTCTTCCGATCCTCACTGCCAAAAACCACCACGTCATAGCGCTTCGGCTTTCCAAGATCGTAAGCCAGACGATTAACCAGCACTACGTCGGAAGCTTCTAAGAGGGGCTGCATGGAATTGCCGCTGATTCTCACCTGTCCGCAGAAGCCGTAAACAAGAAACCAGGCCAGGGCAATGGTCACCACCACATCTACCGCCCAGCGGGCGATCCGGCGCAGCAAAGCCGTATCTTCATTGATATAAAAATCCAAAGGAACCTCCTTTTTGCGAAAGGACGCCGCGAAAAACACAAGAGGGAGAATAGCACCCATTCTCCCTCCTGTCACAAGCCACGGAATTATTTTACCAACTCTTTTACCTTGGCGGCCTTTCCTACTCTGTCTCTCAAGTAGTTCAGCTTTGCGCGTCTTACTTTACCTCTGCGGACAACCTCAATGTTGTCAACGGAGGGGGAATGCAGGGGCCAAGTCTTCTCAACGCCAATACCGTTCGAATTCTTTCTTACGGTAAAGGTCTCTCTGACTCCGCCGTTCTGACGCTTGATCACGGTTCCCTCGAATACCTGGATTCTCTCACGGTTTCCCTCACGGATCTTATTGTAAACCCGCACGGTATCGCCAACCTTAAAGCTGGGAACTGTCTCCTTTAACTGGGACGCCTCGATGTTCTTAATAATCTCGTTCATGATGTGAACCTCCTTCATCTATTGGATGTTCTTAATACGCAGGCCGGTAAGCTTCTCTCACCGCAGACCGTAACAGAGGACCATCTCTTTTCTTGTCACAACGGACAACATTTTATCATAGAAGGAAGGAAAATGCAAGGGCTTTTTACGAAGTTTCCCCCTCTTTCCCGCTCTTTTCCACCAGTTCCTCCAAAAAGGCCTTTTCCTTTTTCGAGAGAACCGCATTTTCCAAAAGATCCGGCCTACGTTCCAGGGTTCTTTGAATGGACTGCTGCCTGCGCCATTCCTCGATATTCTTGTGGTGCCCGCTCAGCAAAACCTCCGGCACCTTAAGCCCCTTAAATTCCTCCGGCCTGGTATACTGGGGATACTCCAGGAGATTGTCGTGAAATGACTCAATCTCTGCGGAAGCGTCGTTGTTTAAAACCCCGGGAACCAGCCGGGAGATGCAGTCGATCATCACCATCGCGGGAAGCTCTCCGCCGGTAAGGACGTAATCCCCGATGGAGAGGCAGTCCGCCTCCAAAATCTCCAGAGCCCGCTCGTCCACCCCCTCGTAATGGCCGCAGAGAAAGACCAGGTCCTCCTCCCGGGCCAGATCTGCGGCGATCTGCTGGTTAAAGACCTGCCCCTGAGGGGTCATATAGATCACCCGAGGACGCTTGCCGATTTTTTCGCAGAGATCCTCGTAGGCGTCGCAGATGGGCTCCGCCTGCATCACCATCCCCGCCCCTCCGCCGTAGGGGGCATCGTCCACATGGCGGTGCTTTTCTTTGGAGTAATCCCGGATGTTAATGGCCTTGGCTGCGATCAGTCCCTTTTCCATAGCCCTTCCCGTGATGCTGGTGGCCAGCCCCCCTTCCACCATCTCTGGAAAGAGGGTTAAAATATAGAAATTCATGGATATCTATTCCTTCCATCGGTTTTTCAGTTTATTTTGCAGCCGGTAAAGGGTGTTTAAGGCGTCCATGGGGGACATGTTATTGATCTCCAGCTCCCCAAGCTCCCGTATAATATCGTCGTCCTTCACCGTGTCGAAAAAGGTCAGCTGCTGCATATCCACGTCGTCCGGCTTGGGAACCGCCTTGTGCTGAGTGATGTTGGCGCTGATCTGGGCGATCTCCTTGGCCCTGGCCGTAATATCCGCCTCGCTTAACTCCTGGGCAATCTCCTTAGCCCTGGCAATCACCGAATCCGGCACTCCCGCCAGCTTAGCCACCTGGATGCCGTAGCTCTTATCCGCGCCGCCCCGGACGATTTTTCGCAGGAACACAATGTCGTCCCCCTGCTCCTTTACCGCGATACAGTAATTTTTCACCCCGGCAATGGTTCCCTCCAGCTCCGTCAGTTCATGGTAATGTGTGGCAAAAAGGGTTTTAGCCCCCAAAAGCCTTGTATTGCTTACATGCTCCACCACCGCCCAGGCAATGGACAAGCCGTCAAAAGTGCTGGTGCCCCGCCCGATCTCATCCAGGATCAGGAGGCTCTTTTTGGTGGCATTGCGCAGAATATTGGCTACTTCCGTCATTTCCACCATAAAAGTGCTCTGTCCGCTTGCCAGGTCATCGGAAGCTCCAACCCTGGTGAAAATGCGGTCACAGATGCCGATATTGGCCTCTTGGGCCGGCACGAAGCTTCCCAGCTGGGCCATCAGGACGATCAGCGCTACCTGGCGCATATAGGTGGATTTGCCCGCCATATTGGGGCCGGTGATGATGGATACACGGTTTTTCCCGTTGTCTAGCTCCGTATCGTTCGCCACAAACAGGTCGTCCCGCATCATCTGCTCCACCACTGGATGGCGGCCGTTTTTAATGGAGATTACACCCCGCTCATTAATGGAGGGCTTTACATAGTTCTGCCTGGAGGCCACCAGAGACAGGGAACAGAACACGTCGATCAGGGCAATGGCCCTGGCCGTTTTCTGAATCCGTACTACCTGGGAAGCGATCTCATCCCGCACCTGGCAGAACAGATCGTATTCCAGGGAAACCAGCTTATCCTCCGCTCCGAGAATCACCTCTTCCAGATGCTTTAGCTCCTCCGTGGTATAGCGCTCCGCATTGGTGAGGGTCTGCTTGCGGACAAAATAGTCGGGAACCATATCCTTGAAGGAGTTAGTCACCTCAAAATAGTAGCCGAAGACCTTGTTAAACTTGACCTTTAGATTTTTAATGCCTGTTTTATCCCGTTCCTTAGCCTCAAGTTCGGCCAACCAGCTCTTTCCATCGGTTTTTGCCTTGCGCAGCTCGTCCGCCTGGCTGTTAAATCCTTCCCGGATGATGCCTCCCTCCCGCAGGGTAATAGGAGGCTCCTCCACAATCGCCCTCCGGATCAGGTCAAACAAGTCCTCCAAAGGGTCCAGATCCGCCGCCGCTTCCTTTAACAGAGTGCTGCAAAACTCCGTCAATATGTTCCGGATAAAGGGAAGCATCTCAAGGGAGCCGCAAAAGGCGATCAGATCCCTGGGATTAGCCGTCTTATAACTGATACGACCAATGAGACGCTCCAAATCATAAACAGGATTTAAATATTCCCTGATCTCCTCCCTGGAAATATAGCTCATATTCAGCTCTTCCACCGCATCCTGTCGGGCGGTGATGGCCTCCTTGCGGATTAAAGGCTGCTCAATCCAATTTCGCAGCAGGCGAGCTCCCATAGCGGTTTTTGTTTTATCCAGAACCCATAAAAGAGTGCCCCGTTTATTTTTCTCCCGCAAAGTCTCCACCAGCTCCAGGTTCCGCCTGGTGGAAGTGTCCAGAATCATAAACTGGCCGGTACTGTAGGGCTGAATGGTGGTAATATGCTCCAGGGTGCTTTTCTGCGTCTCATACATATACTGCATCACCGCCCCCGCTGCGATGATGCCCGTTCCCAGTTCCTCAAGCCCCAGCCCGTTTAAGGCCCCCACACGGAAATGCTCCTTCAAAATCTTCCGGCAGGCCTCCTCGCCGAAAAAACGGGGTTCCAGGGCGGAAACAGCCACATGATAGCGGTTTTTCAATTCCTCCAGATCCACGCCGGACATATAGAAGGCATTGTTGCAGATGATCTCGGAAGGGGAAAATTTATTGATCTCGTCAAAAAGCTCCCGCTCCGTCTCCACCTCCGTTACCAGGAAATCTCCGGTGCTAATGTCAGCCGTGGCCACGCCGTAGCGCCCGTCGGTGCATACAATCCCCATCAGGTAATTATTTTTCGTCTCGTCCAGAGCCTGAGCGCTGGTGATAGTGCCCGGCGTTACCACCCGGATCACCTCACGCTTTACAAGGCCCTTAGCCAGCTTGGGATCCTCCATCTGCTCCGCGATGGCTACCTTATACCCCTTCTGAACCAACTTATTCAAATAGGAGTCTACCGCGTGAAAAGGGACGCCGCACATGGGCGCCCGCTCCGAAAGGCCGCACTCCTTGCCCGTCAAGGTGATTTCCAGCTCCCTGGAGGCCGTCTGGGCGTCCTCAAAAAACATCTCGTAAAAATCTCCCAGCCGGTAAAAAAGAATACAGTCCGGATACTGCTTCTTCGTCTCCATGTAATGGCGCATCATGGGAGATAATTGTGACATGTTCACTTCCAATTTTCCTGCCTCGCTTCTTTCGTATGGTTCATGGCAGCCTCCGGCTCCTTTTGTTTCGCCAGCCGCCCCATGTAATAGAATCCTCTGCTTTCCGCCAGATACACCTGATAAAAATGGCCGATCATAGAGGGATCTCCCGGGAAATGCACCAGGATATTGTTAGAAAGCCGTCCCGTCACGTATCCGGGCAGATGGCTGTCCATCTCCTCCGCCAGCACCTCCTGAACTGTCCCCTGATCCCTACCGCAGACGCGGGCGGAGATCTCCTGAACCTCCTTTAACAGCCGGTCGAAACGATCCTTCACCACATCCTCCGGAACCTGATTCTCCATCACGGCAGCCGGCGTCCCGGTGCGTTTGGAATAGATAAAGGTAAAGGCGCTGTCAAACTCAGCCTTACGCACCACATCCATGGTTTCCAGAAAATCTTCTTCCGTCTCTCCTGGAAAGCCCACGATGATATCCGTGGTCAGTGAAATCCCAGGCACCGCCTCCTTTAAGCGGCGGACCAGATCCAGAAACTGTTCCTTTGTATAATGCCGGTTCATCTTCTCCAGAATCCGGCTGCTGCCCGACTGTAGGGGCAAATGGAAGTGACGGCAGATCTTCTTCGATTCCGCCATCACCTGAATTAACTCAGGGGAAAGATCCTTGGGGTGGGAGGTCATAAACCGGATCCGCTTAATGCCGTCAATCTTCTCAACCTCTCTTAACAGCTGGGCGAATGTCATAGGCTCATCTAACGTCTTGCCGTATGAGTTTACGTTCTGCCCCAAAAGCATAACCTCCACTACCCCGTCCTCTGCCAGGCGGCGGATCTCCTTTAAGATCTCCTGGGGCTTTCTGCTTCTCTCCCTGCCTCTCACATAAGGAACGATGCAGTAGCTGCAAAAGTTATTGCAGCCAAACATAATGTTGACGCCGGATTTAAAAGGATACTTCCGGTCCGCCGGCAGGTCCTCAACGATCTGGTCCGTCCCCTCCCAGACGTCCACCAGCGTGCGGTGCTTCTTCGCTCCCTGACTAAGAAGGCAGCGGCACACCAGCTGGGCCAGCAGGAAAATATTGTGGGTGCCGAAAACAAGATCCACAAAGGGGTAGCTGCCCCGTATCTTCTCCACCGCCTGGGACTCCTGCATCATGCAGCCGCAGAGGCCGATGAGCATCCGGGGATTTTTCTTCTTTCTGGCCCCTGCCTGACCCAGACGTCCGTAAAGCCGCTGATTGGCATTCTCCCGGACGGTACAGGTATTATAAAGGACCAGATCCGCATCCTCCGTCTCAACAGCCCTGTAACCGATGGATTCCAGGATTCCTAAAAGCTTCTCCGAGTCCTTCGCATTCATCTGGCACCCAAATGTAACTACAGCACAGGTACCGAAAACCTTCTTGGTAATCATCTCCCCCAAGGCTTCCTCGCCGTAGCGCTCCATCGCTCTTCCGGATGAAAGATCCTCTTCAAATCTGGCCTTTAACAGCTTCCTGGCCTCGTCCATAAAGTAATATTGGCGGGCTGGCTCCTCCTTGGGCGCCCCACTTTCAATCTGATTCCACTGGAATTCGAAATTTCCGTTGTTCACTGTCATAAATATGTGGTAAACCTTTCTAGTTTAATGTATCCCCTTCGTCCTCCTCTACACCAAGGAATTCCCTGGAGGAAACCCGTTTATTCTCCCGCTCCTTCTCGATCAGCTGGGACAGCTGCTCCTTTACATTCTCGCTGTCCTTCACATTTACCAGCTTAAAATCCCCCATGGACTGGTCGGAGCTGTAGATCTGAATGGTTCCCATCCCCATAATCCGCTGCCACAGGCTGCGGGTCAGGCCAATATCCGTAATCCGATACAGACGGACCTCGTCTTCCCGTGTGTTTAAAACTCCTGTTTTAACGTATAAACGATCATCCGAGAAACCATAAATGGTAAAGGTCCAGGGCAGTCCCAGGAAATTCCGTTTTCTTGCTTTCCAAATCGTATTAATCATATGCGCTCCTCCTGTAATTTCCCCTCTATTCGATCAGCTTCAGCTTGGGGAAGTAGCTGAACAGAACCTTCGCGATAATCTTGTCCTTGGGGACGTAGGTATTCACCCAAAAACGGGCGTCCAGGGAATGGTTGCGGTTATCCCCCATCATAAAGTAGCAGCCCTCCGGCACCTGATAAACCGCGTTATTTACGTCCTCATTGTTATACATCTCCGTCGGATGGACCGGCTCCGCCAGATAGGGCTCTTCCAAAGGCGTTTCTGAATCGTTGATGTAGACCTTTCCTTCCTTTAAGGTAACCGTCTCCCCCGGAAGACCGATGACCCGCTTCACGTAAAAGGTCTTCTGCTCCGGATCATCGGGATAGTAGAAAATCACCACGTCTCCCCGCTCCGGCTCATCAGCCAGATAGGAAAGCCTGGAGCCGATCACCCTGGTCTTTAAGGGAATGGTTGGAATCATGGAGCCCGTAGGCACATAGCTGTTGGCAATGATACAGGTATTCAGCACAAAGGCGATCACCACCGCTGCTACGATGATCTGAATCCAGCTGATGATCTCCTTCTTCAGGCTAAAGGGCTCCTTCTCCTCCTGTTCCTTCTTTTTCTGATCTGAGTCATTTCTGTGAAACATGTCCGTATTCCTCTTTTCCGCCGCGCTACCGGATCTGTCCGTCGCCGTAAATGATGTATTTTGTAGTAGTCAGCTCTTTTAAGCCCATAGGCCCCCTGGCATGGAGCTTCTGGGTGCTGATGCCGATCTCCGCCCCAAAGCCAAATTCCTCCCCATCAGTAAAGCGGGTGGAGGCATTTACATATACGGCTGCTGCATCGATCTCATTTAAAAACTGCTGGGCATTGAAATAATCGGAGGTGATAATGGACTCCGAATGGCCTGTATTATATCGGTTGATATGGGCGATGGCCTCTTCCACCGAATCCACAATTTTCAGAGACAGAATATAATCCAGATACTCCGTCCCCCAGTCCGCCTCCGTGGCGGCCTTAAATTCCGGCACAATGGCCCGGGCGTCCTCATCCGCCCGGATCTCCACATTTTTATCCGCCAGCCGCTTCTTTAGCAGCGGAAGGAACTTGCCTGCTACAGAGCGGTGAACCACCAGGGACTCGCAGGCGTTGCAGACTCCTACCCGCTGGGTCTTGGCGTTGTAAATAATATCAAGGGCCATATTCAGATCCGCCGTCTCATCCACGTAGATGTGGCAGTTACCGGTTCCCGTCTCGATTACCGGCACGGTACTATTCTCCACCACGCTTCGGATTAATCCCGCGCCGCCTCGGGGGATCAGCACATCCACATACTCGTTTAAGCGCATCAGCTCTCTTGTGGTATCCCGGCTGGTGTCCTCCACCAGCTGCACCCCGTCCTCGGGAAGTCCGGCCCGCGCAAGGCCCTCCCGCAGGCATTTCACAATGGCCTGGTTCGAGCGCAGGGCGTCGCTGCCGCCCTTTAAAATCACCGCGTTTCCGCTTTTAAAGCAGAGGCCGAAGGCATCGGAGGTCACGTTGGGCCGGGACTCGTAGATCATGGCGATCACCCCCAGGGGAACCCGCTTTTTTCCGATCATCAGCCCGTTGGGCCGTTTCTTCATGGAAAGCACCTCTCCCACCGGATCCTCCAGGGAAGCCACCTGCAAAAGGCCGTCGGCCATGGAATTAATCCTGGCGGGTGTCAGGCGCAGCCGGTCCAAAAGGCCCTGGCTCATACCGTTTGAAGCCGCCTTATCGCAGTCCTCCTCATTGGCCGCCAGGATCTCGTCCTCGCCCTCCAAAAGAGCCCTTGCAGCCTCCTCCAGTCCCATATTCTTCTCTCTGGAACCCAGGTTATTCAAAATTCGGGATACATCCTTGGCCCGTCGGCCTATTTCGCTTAATGTCATATGGTATTCATCATGCCCTTTCGATTATTTTTTACACATCATACCACAGATAGCCGTCAAAATCTACTATCTTCTTTCCAATCGGCTCAAATGTCCCAGGGCGTCAAAACCTTCCCTACCGGAAGATCCCAATCATCCCTCGGGATTTCCTCCACCAGCTGAAAGGGATAAGCTAAGGCCAGCGTATCAAAAGGAATCTCCCTGCGGGCCGCCAGATACCGGTCATAATATCCGCCCCCATAGCCGATCCGGTAGCCCTCTCGGTCAAAGACCGCCCCCGGAACCACCACCAGTTCCTCCCCCTCCGGCTCCATAAGGGGGCAAGAAGGGACAGGCTCCATAATCCCATGAAATCCGGGCTTTAAATCCTTAAGGCCGCGGATCTTAAAAAAAGCCATTTCCTTTCCCCGCACTCTGGGGGCGGCCACCGGGATGTTCCGGCTGGTCAGCTCTTTTAAAATCCCCCAGGTATCGATCTCCGAACCAAAGGAGAGATAAAGGTACACCGGGGGGCCCCCTAAGGCAAGCTCCAGTGACAACAGCTTATGGTGAAGGGCTTCATCCATCCGCCCCTTTTCCTCTTTTCCCAGCCGGTCCCGGATGGACAGGATCTCTCTTCGAAGACTTTGTTTGTCCATTAATCCTGGTCCTCTTTCACTCCTCCATACTTCTTTCCCAGATCCGTGATGGAGCCGTCCGGCTCTTTGATGGAAATCTGGTTTAAGGTTCCCCGCAGGTTAGCCCGTATGGCCGCAATATACTCCTTTCGCAGCCTTGCCTGCTCCTCCTTTTCCTCCAGGGTCAGCCCTACGGACTGAGATTTATGATAAAGGGTATTGATCCGTTCGATCTGTTCCGATGTCATAGCCTTGCGCTCCTTCTTAGTACTCATTGTTCAAATAATGCATCAGGTCAAAGTCCAGATTGGGATGGGCCAAAAAGAGGGTTCCCTTCTCCTGCCCTCCCATGATATCCAGAATCACTTCCAGCTGATCCCCGTTGGCGATCACCATATCCGCCCCGCTGTCCGTGGCGATGCGGGCCGCCGCCAGCTTCGCGGACATTCCGCCGGTGCCCACATCGCTGCCGGAGCTTTCCTTTCCCATAGAGAGAAATTCCGGCGTGATTTCCGGAACCAGGGAAATGAATCTGGCCTCCGGATTTTTCCTGGGATCGTCGGTATAGAGGCCGTCGATATCGGAAAGCAGGATCAGAAGATCCCCTCCAATCAGGGCGGTTACAATAGCCGAGAGCCGGTCATTGTCCCCGAAGCTGTCCACATAGGGAATCTCCGAGGTGGAAACCGTATCATTCTCATTTACAATGGGCACCGCCCCCAGCTTCAAAAGCTCCTCAAAGGTATTCTGGGCATTGTAGCGGGAGGCATCGTTTACCATGGTATCCTTTGTCAAAAGGATCTGAGCCGCCGTCTGGTTGTATTCAGAAAAAATCTTCTGATAAACCATCATCAGCCTGGCCTGACCCACTGCGGCATATGCCTGTTTCTGGGCCAGGGACCTGGGCTTCTGGTGTCCCAATGCCTGGCGTCCGGCGGCGATGGCGCCGGAGGAAACTAACACCACTTCCTTTCCTTCTCCCTTAAGGTCGCTGATCATCCGAACCAGCCGCTCAATTTTCAGTAGATTCAGCGCCCCGGTCTGGGGATGGGTCAGGGAGGATGAGCCAATCTTAATCACAATCCGTTTTTTGTCCTTTAACTTCTGCCGCTCTGTATGTTCCATCATTCTACCTCTTTTTTCTGTGTCTTATCTTTCGGAAGCGGACGGTAACGGCGGATGATTTCCTCCGCGATCTTCAGCCCGTCCATGGCCGCAGAGGTGATGCCCCCCGCGTATCCGGCTCCCTCGCCGCAGGGAAACAACCCCTTAAGACTGCTCTCCCCATGCTCGTCTCTGGGAATCCGCACCGGGGATGAGGTGCGGCTTTCAATCCCCGCCAAAATGGCGTCTTCCCTGGAAAACCCGCGAATCATATGTTCAAAGGCTTCGATTCCTTCCACCATCACTTCCGACAGTTCCTCTCCCAGAAGCTCTCTAAGATCGGCAAAGGCCCACTGCCCTTTAAACTGGGGGACAACTTCCCCCAAGGCGCCGGAGGGGCTTCGTCCCGCCTTAAAATCCCCGTAAAGCTCCGCCGGTATTTTCCCGCCGCCCAGCTGGTAAGCCTTCTCTTCCAAAAGCCGCTGGAACTTAACGCCCCCTAGCTCGGTCTGATCCGGAAAATCCTCAGGCCCCACAGTGATAATCAAGGCGCTGTTGGCATTTTCCCCGGCACGGCCGTGATAGCTCATGCCGTTTACCGCCAGGCGTCCCGGCTCCGAGGATGCGTTGACCACATAGCCGCCGGGGCACATGCAGAAGGAGTAGATTCCCCGGCCCGAGGCCGATTTCCAGGTCACCTTGTAGGGCGCGGGCCCCAGCTCCCTTATGGTCCCGCCATACTGGCTCTCATCGATCATAGACTGGGGATGCTGGATGCGCAGTCCCACGGCAAAGGGCTTCGGCTCCAGCTTCACCCCTTGCTTAAGAAGCATAGAAAAGGTATCCCTGGCGCTGTGGCCGATGGCTAAAACCGCCGCCTGGGCCGGGATCTCCTCTCCCTTTTCCAGAACCAGCCCCTTTAACCTTCCTTCTTCAACGCGCAGGTCCGTCACCTGGGATTCAAAATAGACCTGTCCCCCCAGGGAGAGGATCTCCTGGCGGATGGCTTTGACCACACGGCTCAGCACGTCGGTGCCGATGTGGGGCCTGCTCTCATAGCGGATGGAAGGGTCCGCCCCGAACTGGGTCAGGATCCGCAGCACCTCCCGGTTGCGCCCGGAGGTATCCTTTACCAGGGTGTTTAACTTCCCATCGGAAAAGGTTCCCGCCCCGCCTTCGCCAAACTGGACGTTGGAGCTGGGGTCTAATGGGCCGCCCTCCCAGAACCGCTTTACATCCTGGGTTCTCCGGTCCACATCCCGGCCCCGCTCTAAAAGAATGGGCCTGTAGCCCTTCCTTGCCAGAAGCAGGCCGCAAAATAACCCCGCCGGGCCTGTGCCGATGATCACCGGAGGCGTTAAAAGGCAATCCTTCCCCGACTCCGGACAGCGGTAAGGCTTCTCTGAGACAAGGGATGCGTTCCTGCAGGCTCCCCGGCGCAGAAGCTTTGCCTCATCCGCCCCTTTCAGCTTTACATCCACCGTGTAGCTGTAAAAAATCTCCGGCTTTTTCCGGGCGTCCACCGACTGGCGCAGGATGGAAAGTTGTTCCACCTGCCTCTCGCGGATTCCCAAGGCCCTGGCAACCTTTCTCACCAGATCCTGGCGGCTGTGGCCTAAGGGCAGCTTTAGCTGGCTGATTCGGATCATCGGCTTTTCCTCCCTTCTCCTGCCGCGCGTTTCGCCGCCGCCTGTCCGGCCAGAGCCCCGCTGGACCAAGCAAACTGCAGATTATATCCGCCGCAGATACCGTCTACATCCAAAAGCTCCCCCGCCAGATACAGGCCGGGACAAAGCTTTGACTCCATGGTCCGGGAGTCCACCTGGCGCGTATCCACTCCGCCCCGGCAGACCTGGGCGTTGGCAAAGGGGTTGACGCTCATGACCAGGGCCCGGTAGCAGCGCAGCTGCCTGGCCAGCTGCCGAAGCTCCCCCTGCCGCAGCTCTCCCGCCGGGCGCTCCGGACTGATCCCCGCTGCCTTCACCAGCACCTGGGCCAGCTTTTTGTTCAAAAGACCGCTTAAAAATTCCCCGCTGCTCCGGTAATCCAGCAGGGCGGCCCGCTCTGACAGCCGCATAAGAGTCTCCCTCTCTCCTTCCTCCCATTGGGGCAGAAAATCGATCTCCACCTCCACCCGCTGCTTCTTGTCCAGGGCCACCGCCCCGAAGCGGCTGATCTGAAAGGCCGGTATCCCGGATAGCCCGTAGTCCGTCAGCTGCAGCTCCCCCCGCTCCACCGCCTGAACCTGCCCGCCGGCTTTTAAGGTCAGCCTGGCGTCGGTGCGGATGCCGGCCAGCTGCCGGTAATGGTTCCCCTGGCAGCGCAGCTGCACCAGGGCGGGCAGAGGCTTTATCACCCTGTGGCCCAGCTGCCTGGCCAGTTCATAGCCGCTGCCGTCGGAGCCTGTGGCGGGAGCCGCCTTGGAGCCTGTGGCCAGAATCAACGCCTCCGAGCGGAAGGCTCCCTCTCCTGTGGCGACTTGAAAGCCTGCCCCCGTCCGGATCTCCTTTACCTGACAGCCGGTCACCACCTCCACCCCCAGATGCTCCGCCTCAAACCGAAGCCCATCTAACACCGAGGAGGCCTGGTCGCTGGCCGGATATATGTACCCGTTCCGGCTTTTGGGCTCAATTCCCAGGGTGCGGAAAAATTCCAGGGTTTCCTCCACGCCGAATCCCCCGATCACCTCCATGGGAAAGGAGGGGTTCTCGCTGCGGTAGCAGGAAGCGTCCATCTTCAGGTTCGTCAGGTTGCAGCGTCCATTTCCCGTGGATAAAATCTTCTTTCCCACCCGGTCCATATGCTCCAGTATGGTTACCTTCGCCCCCTTGCGGGCAGCCAAAATGGCGGCCGCAAGCCCGCTGGCTCCGCCGCCGATAATCAAAATATCCTGTTTCATCTCTTTTGTTCTCCTCAAAAGCCCGATCCTTCCTCTGTCCATCAGCTGGTGTAGGATTCAAGATAATGATACACATCCATCATCGTGGGAAACCATATGCCCTCCATCAGCCTGGCCTGTTCTTCCTCGGGGAAATCCGTTACCGGAATATGGGTGTACAGGCAGATGGTGCTCTGGTCGCTGGAAAACACCAGCAGAAAACCGGCCTCCGACACCAGATAAAATTCCTTCCTTGCCTCAGTTTCCAAAACCGGCCGGATCTCTTCCTGCCCGGCGGCGGCCAGATTCTCCATGGGATCTACGGTCTGTGTTTCGATCAGCGAATTAGGCGTCCCCTCCTCCTGCCGGATGCTGTAGCGGGTCAGGGCGTAGCCCCCCGCCAGGCAGACAAAGGATGCGGCGGCAAACAGCAGCGCGCAGTACAGAAACTTTTTCATGAAATAACCTCCTTATAAGGTTATTATCTGCGTTCCTGCCGGTTTTAACCGCCAAAAGGGGAAAATTTTACCTTCTATAACCCAAACGTTCCAAAATCTCCCGCTGCTTGTCCTCCATCACCAGCCGTTCCTCATCCTCCATATGGTCGTAGCCGCACAGGTGAAGCATGCTGTGGGCCGTAAGGAAGGCCAGCTCCCTGGTCTGGGAATGGCCGTATTTCTCAGCCTGCTCCTCCACCTTATCCACGGAAATCACTATGTCCCCCAAAAGAAGCTCCCCTGTCTCCGGATTAAAGTAATCCTCCGCCGCTTCCTCCACATGGCTGAAATCAGAAGGGGTTTCATACTCGATCATGGGGAAGGAAAGCACATCCGTAGGCGCGTCAATCCCTCTCTGCTGGCGGTTGATCTCCTGGATGGAGGGATTGTCCGTCAAAATCACGCTGACCTCCGCCTCGTAAGGACAGCCCTCATAATCCAGTGACTCATTCACCACTGCCTCGATAATCTCCCTTACCGGGACTTGCAGCTCTTTTTCTGTCTCGTACTCAATCTCGATCGTCATGACTTGTGTTCCTTTCTGGCCCCCCGCCGGATCGCCGGCGGCTTTGCGGCCTTTTTCTCATAATCATCGTAAGCCTGGACAATTTTCTGCACCAGGGGATGGCGCACCACATCGGAGCTGGTCAGATAGCAAAAGCCGATATCGTCAATCTTTTTTAACACTTTTAGCGCCGTATCCAGCCCGGAAGCCGCGCCGCTTGGCAGATCCTTCTGGGTCTGGTCGCCGGTGATAATCACCTTTGAGCCAAAGCCAATACGGGTTAAAAACATCTTCATCTGAGCCGGGGTGGTATTCTGAGCCTCATCCAGGATAATATAGGCGTTATCCAAGGTTCGGCCTCTCATATAGGCCAGAGGCGCCACCTCGATCAGTCCCTTTTCGGAATTGTGCAGATAGCTCTCCGCTCCCATGATCTGATACAGGGCATCGTAAAGAGGCCGCAGATAAGGATCGATCTTGCTCTGGAGATCCCCTGGAAGAAAGCCCAGCTTCTCCCCCGCCTCGATGGCCGGACGGGTCAAAATAATTCTCCCTACCTCTCCGTTCTTAAATGCCTGGATCGCCATAGCCATGGCCAGGTAGGTCTTGCCCGTACCGGCGGGGCCGATGCCAAATACGATCATTTTATTCCGTATAGCGTCCACATACTGCTTCTGTCCCATGGTCTTGGGCTTCACCGGCTTGCCGGAAATGGTGCGGCAGATAATGTCCCGGTCAATTTCCAGAATCTGCCCGTCATCCTCCGTAAAGGACAGGGAAAGGGCGTAGTCCACGTTCTGCTCCGTAATAGTATTCCCCCTGCGTGAAAGCTCCGCCAGGTTATTAAATACGCTTTTCGCCTGGCCCACCGCCCGCTCCGGGCCGATGAGCTTAATCTGCCCGTCCCGGGCCAATATGGTTACATGCAAGGTCCGCTCGATCTTCTTTAAATATACGTCAAACTGGCCGCACACGTTCTTCTCGTGCTCTGCCGGAATATCGATCATTGTCTCAATTACGCTCATGAAGCTATTATCTCCTCTGTTCTTCCTAATTCTCCGGCCGCTCTACCGGAACCGCCTGCTGAATCTCCTCCAGGACCGTAAACTGTCCCGTTAAAGTCCAGCCCTCCGCGCTTCTTTTTATTCTATCATTATTTTCCAGAATTTGAACCCCCTTTTCCCGTAAATTTTCCGCGAAACGCCGATTATAATCCTCCGACAGCCTCTCCACCTGGGAAAGGGAGTAAAAAGCCTCGTACTCCTCCATCTCCAGGCCCTCGATCACGCCGTAGTAAAGAGGTAGATAAAAATCCCCCAAAAGCCTGATCTGTCCCCCTTGGGTAACGTAATCCCATTCCTGCCCGCCGGCTGAGGGCAGCAGAAAGGTCCAGGAAAAACCGCCGGCTCTGAAAAAAAAGCCCTGCCTTTTCTTTCCCGTGGGGAAGCGGATCCGATGGGTAAGAGGAAGGGTCTGCTCATATCCGCAGTCCGTCCGGGCTACCACATCCGCATCAGCCCGCACCAGCTCCCGGCGGACTTCCTGTCCGCCATCGTCCGTAATAGCCAGGGCCCCCTCCACCAGCAGCTGTCCCTTCTCCACCTGATCCCCGATGGAAACCAGCGCTCTCCCGCTGCGCACGATCATAGAAGTGATCACGCCGTCCTTAGCGGCCACCAGATCCGCCGGTTCTCCCTCATCTTCCACCGGCTGGGAAACCGCCTCATTTTCCCGAATCCGGATCAAAAGCCTGGTTCCGGACAGCTGGGCCGAAACCCATGTGATCTCCGGAAACGCGCTCCGAAGCTCATGCTCCAGCTTTTCACAGTCGATCCGGCTTTTGGGAATCCCGCAGGCAATCTCCTGGCCTTTTAAGCATCGGGCAAGGGTATCGTCGCTGTAGCGTACATTTCCCTGAAATTCAATCTCCCACAAAAACAAGGACATAACGTAGAGAAGAATGAAAAAGGAGCCAAAGCCCAAGACCCACAGCTTTCGTCTGCGGTGTTTATAGAGGAAAAATGGAAGTCCCCGCTTTTCAAGAATCACCAGCCGCACCCCGGCCTTGCGCACCAGTGGACGGATCTGACGGAAGCCCTTCAGGGTCAGATTTAATTCATAATTTCCTTCACGGCATTGGATCTCCCAGGGATCCAGGCCCTTGAAATTGCATAAATTCAGGAAACGCTCCGGAGAATATCCCTGAATCCGGATCCGCACATATCCTCCCAGGAGGCGCCACAATTCTGTCCAGTTCAACCAAACATATCCTCCTTCTACCAACTTTACCGCCTTCAGGGCGCCATAAATTCCATCCCGCAGATTTTTCCCGTAATCTTCATCGCCTCCCCCGTATAATAGACGATCTGAAGCTCCAAGCCCCGGATTTCCACCCGGCAGGTCTTTGTCTGCAGACGGATTCGGTCCTCTCCATAAAACAGGATGCAGCGGTAATTTTCAATATAGGCCGTCCGGTTCCCGGTAAAATGAATCAGCACATCTCCAAAAACCACATCCCCCGGCAGTCCCAGGGCCTTCGCTGCCTGCGCCTTCAACTTTCCCGCCATGCCCTCGCTCCCGCATCAATGGTTCTTTTTATATATATGCCGCAAAAAGAGGAACTTTCCCATGTTTTCGGAATATATTACACTGAATCCATTCAGCAGAGAGGTTCGTTATGAATCGGCAATCCTATTATACGGCAGGCTCCAAGAACCAGGCCGCCCTGTCGGCGGCAGCCGCTGACAATTCCGCCGTCATTTCCCCGGACGGAAGCTCCTCCCCGGCTGCGGAGGGCTCGTCCCAGACCGTAAATGAAGGCGCAGGCCCCATTGATCCCGGGCAGATTCCCATGATTCCCCTTCCCAACCCCGGCGAAGGAGGCCCCGTGGCGGATCTGACGCCGCCCATCTACCGTCCCATCCGTCCAGGCGGAAATAACCACACCGTAATCATTCCGGGAATCACCTTCCCCTGCTCTTCCTGCAGCAGCAACACCTACGGGAAGGTGCGCTTCATCAATACTTCCACCGGATATCCGGGATTTTACATTTACCTGGGCAACTGGCTGGTAGCCAGCCAGCTGGGCAACGGCGAGACGACCCGCTACCTTCAGGCTACCACCGGCTCCCAGACCGTAACCGTATCCGGGATCAACGGCTATGTCTACGTGCAGAAGGAGATCCGGGTCCGCTCCGATGTGCCCATGACCGTGGCCATCATCAACACCGCCAGCGGTTTGGATCTGATGGAAATCTCAGACCTATCCTGCAGCGCCCCTTCCGGCGCAAGCTGTCTGCGTGTGTGCAATCTTTCCCTTAATCTGGGGCCCTTCGATGTCTCCGTGGGCAGCCAGAGCAGCCTGTACACCCCCTTTACCAATGTGCGCTATAAGGAAGTAACGCCTTACACCAGCTTCTATCCCGGATGGTATCAGCTGAACGTATCGCGAACCGGAACCTCCCCAGGCATCTACGTAGCCTCCTCCGCTGCTACCTTAAGCGCCAATACATCCTATACCTTCTACATTTTCAACGCGGAAAACGCGGTAGACGGCCTGAAAACCATGATCCTTTCCAACTAACCGGCCTGGGAAATCAAAAGGGCAGCTGCCTTGGAAACCGTTTCATTTCCAAAAGGCAGCTGCCTTTCTATTCTTCCGCACTCTTTAATACTTTCCGAAGCTCCCTGCGCGCCAGCTCAAACCCCAGGGCTCCCGCAAGGGGAAGCACCACGCAGGAGGCGTTCTCCCGGCCGCCGGATAAGATCAGCTGGTAAAGCCCCAGCGCCGCCAGAAGGCCAAAGCAGCACTGGGCGGCCATCAAAAGCTGTCCCGCTCTTTTTCCAAAAGCGCCCAAAAGGCAGCAAATGCAGACCCCCAGGGGAATGTAGATATTCCACTGCCACATGACGTTCCTCTCCCCCGGCATGTACAGGTGGTAGACCAGGGCGCAGGCCCCTGCGATTAAAAACAGGACGGCCTCTCCCAGAAAGATCCTCCTGCCACGAGCCTTTAACCCCAACCCCAGGCATAAAATCCCGCAGGCCAGGGGGATAACCCCATACCAGACATTTCCGTAAGGGTCATCTTCCCCCAGATAATCTGCCAAATAGTAGGGCATCTCCGGCTGCAGAATGGACCGAAGGGCATAGACGATCCCCCACACAGCCCCCGCTCCCCACAAAAAAGCCAGAACCAGGCAGCCTTTGCGCCAGGAAAGACCCAAAACCGCCCAGAGCGCCCAGAAAGCCAGAAGGCAAAACAGCGCCCCTAAGGGCAGAGAGGCGGACAAAACGGCCTCCCGGATCTGCTCCTCCATCCCCCCAAGCAGGATCCCCCCATAGAGCCGGACCCAAAAGGACAGGCCGCTGGCCACAGCGCAGAGGATCGCGAGAAAGGCTAAAATTCCTTTGGGATTCCGGAAAGGCTCCGGCTTTCTTGAAGCGTTCATAAAATTCTCCTTACAAAATCAGTATTCCCACATGGTAGACGAAAAATGCGGCGACCCAGGCGATCGCCAGCTGGAAGCAGACGGAAAACAGCGTCCATTTCCTGCTGCCAGACTCCCTGCGGATGGTCATGATCGTAGCCGCGCAGGGGATGTACAGAAGGCAGAATACCATCAGGCAGACGGCGTTAAGCCCTGTAAACCCGATGCTTTCAAGCCCCTGATGCAGCACCTCCATACCGGAGGCGGAGTTGATATTCTGGATTCCGAAAAGCACCGCGCAGGAGGACACCACCACTTCCTTAGCGGAAATGCCCGCGATCAGCGCCACCACAATCTGCCAGAAGCCCAGGCCGGCCGGCGCGAATACCGGCACGATGAAGCGGCCGATCATGGAGCCAAAGCTTTCGGACATCTGGGTCGTATATCCGGCAGGCCCAAAGTTTAAAATCAGCCACATGAAAATCGAGGCCACAAAGATGGTGGTTCCCGCTTTCTGAAGGAAATCCTTTACCTTCTCCCATACATAAATAAATACGGTGCGGGAGCTTGGCATCTTATACTCAGGCAGCTCGATCAAAAGCGCGTTCTCCGAATGATGCTCCTTATCGATGGTGCTCATCTCCCAGGCCACAAAAATCGCCACCAGGATACCCAGCACATACATGGAGTAGGATACCACCATGGCGTTCTCCGGGAAAAACATCTCGGAAAACAGGATATACACCGGAAGCCGTGCGGAACAGGACATAAAGGGCGTTACCAGCATGGTCTTCAGCCGGTCCCTGCGGTTTTCCAGGGCGCGGGAGGCCATGATGGCCGGCACGGTACAGCCGAATCCCAAAAGCATGGGGATAAAGGCCCGGCCCGAAAGCCCCAGCCTGCCCATAATCCCATCCATCACATAGGCGACCCTGGACATGTAGCCGCTGTCCTCCAAAAGAGCCAGGGCCAAAAACAGGATAAAGATATTGGGCAGGAAGGTGATAATTCCGCCTACCCCCGCGATAATGCCGTCGCAGATCAGGGAGGTAACAATCTCGCTAGCGTGTACGGACGTCAGCAGCGCCGCGGTCAGGGCGTTAATCTCATCGATCAGAAGCTCCACATAGCCCTTTAAGAAGTCTCCCACCGTAAAGGTCAGGAAGAACACCAAGGCCATGATGCACAAGAATACGGGAATGGACCAGATCCGATGGGTCAAAAGCTGGTCGATTCGATCCGTAAATTCCTCCTTCTTTGCCTTGCCTACCAGGCATTCCTGGATGATTTCCTCAATGAAATCGTATTTTTCATTGATCACCCTGTCCTCTATTGTATCATCCTCCACCCCGGTCATGTCAATGGGGTATTGGCTTTTTATGTTCTGGTCATTTTCCAGGGTCTTTAATGCCAGCCACCGGTAATTGGAAAGGCCGGGATAAGCGGCTTTTAAGCGCTCCTGGGCCAGGTCGATCTGATCCTCCAGGGCGTCGGAGTATACCATGGCGTACTCCGAATGGTGGTTGTGCCGATGCCTGGAGGGCTCCAGATTCTTGTGGTCATGGATCAGCGGGTCGTGTCCGCCCTCCTTGTGATGGACCGCCGCGTGGATTAAGGACTCCAGGCCCCGGCGCTTCCTCGCGCTCACCGGGATCACCGGCGCGCCCAGCATCTCCGGCAGCCGGTGCAGGTCGATCTCCATGCCCCGCTTCTCCACAATATCCATCATATTTAAGGCGATCACCACAGGCTTTCCAAGCTCCAGAAGCTGTAAGGTCAGGTAGAGGTTTCGCTCCAGGGCGGAAGCGTCCACCACGTCGATTACCACATCCACCTCATCGGAAAGGATAAAATTTCTGGAAACCTGCTCCTCCATGGTGTAGGAGGTCAGGGAGTAGGTGCCGGGCAGGTCCACCAGGCGGATCTGCTCCCCCTGGAAGGTAAAGCTTCCCTCCACCTTTTCCACCGTCACCCCCGGCCAGTTGGCCACCTTTAGATTGGCCCCTGTATAGGCGTTAAATAAAGTCGTCTTTCCGCAGTTGGGATTTCCGATAAATGCTACCGTCATCATGTGGCCGACACCTCCACATTCTCCGTAATCTTCTTGCCCAGGGCAAAACGGGTGCCGCGGATCTTCACAATCATGGTGCCGCCGCTCTTTTTATTCATCACTTCCAGCACAGTGCCGCCGGTCATCCCCAGCACTTCCAGCCTGCGCTTTAAGTCCTTCTGGACTTCTACCTTGATTACCTGGTAGGTCCCGGCGATTTCTCCTTGGTTCAGTTTCATGTAGGTCCCCTCTTGTTGAAGTTTTTTATCAATTATGTACCAAAGAAATTATAGCGGAGTCTAACTGGAAACACAAGAGTAAATCTGCAAAAAACAAGTCCCCCTTCCGTCGGATTTTCCGGCAGAAAGGGGACCCTCTTTTCATTATTCGTCCCAGTTGTGGTAGGTGGCCTGGACGTCGTCGTCCTCGTCCAGCAGATCCAGAATCCGGTTGATCTTCTTAATATCCTCCTCATCGGTCAGTTCCACCCAGGTCTGGGGGATCATGGTCACATCGGCCTGAAGCATAGGAATATTCTGTGCCTCCAGAGCCTCTCTCACGGCGCTGAAATCATCAGGAGCCGTGATAATCTCGTAGCTGCTCTCCTCCTCGGAGAAGTCCTCCGCCCCCGCATCCAGGGCAAGCATCATCAGCTCGTCGGGATCCATCTCGCACTCTTCCTTATCGATGATAATCTGGCCCTTCTGATCGAACATATAGGAAACGCTTCCGGGAGTTCCCACGTTTCCGCCGCCCTTAGTAAAGGCGCTGCGCACATTGGCAGCAGTACGATTCTTATTGTCCGTCAGCGTGTCTACAATAATCGCCACGCCGCTGGGGCCGTAGCCCTCGTAGCGCAGGGACTCGTAGTTGACGCTTCCCGCATCACCTGCAGCCTTCTTGATGCCCCGGTCAATGGTATCGTTGGGCATATTGTTGGCCTTGGCCTTGGCAATCACATCGCGCAGCTTGCTGTTGTTGGCCGGATCTGGCCCGCCTTCCTTTACCGCCACCGCGATCTCACGGCCGATCACCGTAAAAATCTTGCCCTTAGCCGCGTCATTGCGCTCCTTTTTATGCTTAATATTAGCGAACTTTGAATGTCCTGACATTGGTAAAACATCCTTTCTTTCTGACTCGTATTTCATGCGCTTATCCGGCTTTCTTTTGCCCCGCGCATCCACATCTTTTCAAGTTTAGCACGATTCCTGGCCGTTTACAAGCGGATTTTTCACAACATGTACGGATTCAATGGTTTTGTTTTTCACCTTCAGCGCCTGGAACCGCCAGCCATCGTACTCCACTACAGGCTGCTCCTCTTCCCTGGGAATCCGGTCCAGCCGTGCGATCAGAAAGCCGCTTAAGGTCCCGTATGTATCGCTGTCCTCCTTAGAAAGAGTCAGGCCCAGAATTTCCTGGACGTCCTCTAAATCCGCCATGCCGTTTATCACATAGCTGTGATCCGGCTGTTCCAGGATCATCTGCTCTTCCTCGTCGTCGTACTCGTCCTGGATATCGCCCACAATCTCTTCGAGAATATCCTCCATGGTCAGAAGACCGGCGGTTTGGCCGTACTCGTCCACCACAATCTCCATATGGATCTTCTTGGACTGCATCTCCTTAAACAGGGTATTTATGCTGCGGGTAGCCGGAATAAAGCTGGCCTCCATCAAAAGGCCGGGGATCTTCCCGATGGGAAGGCTGCGGTTCTCCTCCTTCTCATAAGCGCTCATAGCGTCCCGCATGTGGAGGATGCCGATAATATCGTCAATATCCTCCCCGGACACCGGATACCGGGTCTTATTCCCCTCATCTAAAATAAATGCCACCGCTTCCTGTAGGGTCATATCGTCGTCCAGAATCTCCATATTGGTCCGGTGAACCATAATGTCCTGGGCCTCCAAATCCGCCAGCTGGAAAATATTCGTAATCATCTTCGTCTCGCCGGCTTCCAGGATTCCCTGCTCATGGCCCTCGTTCACCATGGACATAATGTCTTCCTCGGTTACGTTCTCGCTGCCCGCAGAGATCTTAACCTGAAACAGCTTCAGCACTGCCAAGGAAATCCCTCTGGTCAGCTTCGCCACTGGCATAAAAAGAGCCGATACAAAGGTCACCAGCGAGAGAAGGCCGTAGCACCAGGCCTTGGGGTTTGCCGCTGCCACCCGCTTTGGGATCGTCACGCCGAAGCTGACGATCAAAACCAGGGTCAGAACCCCCATCAAAAGAATCAGGCCCGTCTGGCACCACCAGCCTGGATCCCCATACCAAACCGCGCCCTCGCCGCCCAGGGCCGGAAACCATCCCTGTACCAGGCGAATCACGCGCTGAATCTGGACCGGCAGAAACACCGCCCCAACCAAAATCCCCAGCAGATGGGTAGTCAGCTGAATCGTATTAATCAGCCTTCCGGGATTCTCCATCATATCCAGCAGACGAACCGCCCGTTTGTCTCCCCGGTCCGCCTCCTCCTTCAGCTCATCCTCGTCCACACTCTGGATGGCAGAGCCGAATCCGTAAAATGCCGCCTCCAGCAGAATAAAACCAATCAGCAGCAATATACCGACCGGCGAAAAACCATCGTCCATAAAAGTAAAAAAGCACTCCCTTCCACATAATCACTGAAGGTTATCATATCATTATTCCGTTTTTTCGTCAATCTTCTCTTGACGCCCGCGCCGGCAGCCTTATGTATCCAGCGCCAGGCTGACCTTCAGAGCCTGATTTACCCTCTCCTGCAGCTCTTCGTCAATATGGCAGATCTTCTCCCTGAGCCTCTGCTTGTCAATGGTCCGAAGCTGCTCTAAAAGGATCACCGAATCTTTTGCCATCAGGCTGCGTCCTGCCGTCAGCTCCACATGGGTAGGCAGCTTCGCCTTATTCATCCTGGAGGTAATGGCCGCGCAGATCACCGTGGGGCTGTGCCGGTTCCCTACGTCGTTCTGAATCACCAGAACCGGCCGCACTCCCCCCTGCTCCGATCCCACCACAGGCCTTAAATCCGCATAATATATGTCTCCGCGTTTGATGATCAATGATGTCACACTCCGTTTTCCGATAATGGCCCCGTTCCCGGGCATCCCTTACCACTAGTATTGACACATTTTCCCGTCTTATACGGCAAAACGTGGGCATATATTAGCATATGAATCCGGACCTGCGGATGAAACCCGGCCCTCAGTTCTCATCAAAATAATCCCTGATCTCCACTGCCTTCCCTTCTCTTATATACACTCTCGGAATCCGTTTGTTTAATCCGCAGAGAATCTCATAATGGAATCCGCCGCTTGCCTCGGCGATTTCTTCCACTGAAATATGCTCCCCGCCCTGAAAGCCCAGCAGCACCGCCTCGTCAAAATTTCTCACGTCCGGAATATAGCTGACATCCACCATAAACTGATCCATGCAGATCCGGCCCAAAATCGGCGCCCGCTGCCCGTGGATCAGCACCGCCCCCTTCCCGGACAAGCTTCTGGGATAGCCGTCCCCGTATCCCACAGGGATGGTAGCGATGCGCATAGGACGGTCCGCCACAAAGGTACCGCCGTAGCTGACGGCGGTTCCGGGCCCAATGTCCCGCAGGCAGCTAACGCAGCTGATTAATTCCAGCGCAGGCGTAAGGGCCGCTAGATCCTTTCGCACCTCGCCGGAGGGATAGATTCCATAGAGCGCGATTCCCGCCCGGCACAGTTCCAGCTGGTTGGAGCTTAATCCACCTACAATGGCCGCGCTGTTGGAGCAGTGGCGAAGGGGGATTCGAATTTCCTGCTCCCTCAGCTGCCGGTCAAAGGCCTCAAACGCATTCAGCTGTTCCTCCGTACAGGAAAGATCCTTCTCGTCCGCCCTGGAAAAATGGGTGAAGATTCCCTCAATCCGGATTCCCTTAAGGCAGGATACTCTCTTTACAAGCTCTAAGGCTTCCTCCCCCGGCTTCATGCCGATGCGGCTCATGCCCGTATCCACCTCCAGATGGATGTGAAGGACCTTGTGGCAAAGAAGGGCCAGACGGGAAAGGGCTTCGGCCTGCTCCCACTCAAAAACAGCGGGCCGGATGTCCCAGCGGATCAGATCCTCGAAGTCCTCCGGGAACGTCACTCCCAGCACCAGAATCAGCCCCTTAAGGCCTGCCTTTCTCAGCTGAACCGCTTCTTCTGCCGTGGCGGCCGCAAATCCCGATACATAGGGCTCAATAGCCCTGGCAACCGGTACGGCTCCATGGCCGTAGGCGTCGGCCTTCACCACTCCCAGCATACCGGTCTGCTCCGGCAAAAGAGCCTTCATCGCCTTCATATTGGACACAATAGCGTCCAAATCCACCTTCGCGTATACTCGTCTTGTATGTCTCAATGTCAGCTGCTCCATCTTCAATCCCTCTTTAATTCCCCTCTGTTAAAAGCCGCTTTCGTCAAACCATCCGCCAGTTCCCGGGCCAGCAGGCCGTGGGGCCCCGACCGGGCAGCCGCCAGGTCCCCTGCCCTTCCGTGAAGGTAGACCCCAAGCCTGGCACTCTCCTTTTCCTCCATCCCTAAGGCCAGAAGGCCGCCGATGACTCCGGCCAACACGTCACCGGAACCTGCCTTGGCCATGGCGCTGTTGCCGCTGGTGTTAATATAGATCTCCCCGTCCCTGGAAGCCACCACTGTGGCCGCGTCCTTTAACACGCAGGTAAGTCCGTAGCGCAGGGCATAGCTTTTGGCCCAGGCCGCCGTATCCTGTTTCATTTGGGCAATGGGCTCCCCCGTCAGGCGGGACATCTCCCCCAGATGGGGCGTAATGATCAGATTTTCCGTAAAATAGGAGGTCAGATAGGGGTGAGCGGCGATGGCGTTCAGCCCGTCTGCATCTACCACCACCGGCGTACAGGCGGCGGTTAAAATGTCCTCCACCAGGTACTCTACGTACTCCTTCGACCCAAGACCGGGGCCTAAAATCACCACGTCCGCCCATTGGCACTGGGCGTCGATCATCTGTCGGAATTCCTCCCTGCCTTCCATCAGCTGGCTCTCCGTATAAGTTTCCAGAATCACCTCCGGAAGCAGCTGCAAAAGGGGCTGGCGGTTTTCCTCCACCGTCAAGACCTTCACCAGGCCGGCCCCCATACGGTATGCGCCCAGGGCGCAGAGGAAGGCCGCCCCGCACATATTGGCGGAGCCCGCCACGATCAGCACGCGGCCGAAGCTTCCTTTATTGGAATATGCCTTCCGCTCAGGGATTCTCGCAAGATCCTCGGGGCCGTAAGCGCAGGCCGGAATTTCTTCCAGCAGGTTCACGGCGGCCGGCGAAAAGCCAATATCCGCCGTCTCCACCTGTCCCGCGTAATCTCTTCCGGGATAGAGAACGCTCCCCCGCTTTTCCCAGCCGAAGGTCACCGTCACATCCGCCTTCACAGCCGTTCCCATCACCTGGCCGCTCCCTCCGTGGATGCCGGATGGAAGGTCCACGGCAATGACGCGGCGGATTTTCCCTGCGGCCCGTTCCTCGTTGATCCGTCTAACCCAGTCCGCGAACATACCACCTACTTCCCGGCTTAAGCCTACGCCGAAGATGGCATCGATCACCAGCTCCGCCTTCAGCTTAAGGGGCTGTTCTTCTCCCACCTGGTAAACGGGCATGCCGAAGCTTCGGGCAATCTGAAGCTGCTTCTGGAACTGTTTGCTGCCCTCTCCCGGATCGCCCAGAATCAGTGCCCCGGCGTTATACCCCTTTAAAAACAAGATCCTGGCCGCCGCCACGCCGTCGGCTCCATTGTTGCCGGTACCGCAGACCGCCCGGATGCGCACCTGGCTCAAGGGATTTTCTCCGTTCAGCCCCTTTGCCTCACGCTCTGCGGCCCGGGCCACCTCCAGAGCCGCCCGTTCCATCAGAACCAAAGACGGAACCCCCATCTGCTCCATGGTATACTGGTCAATAGCCTGAGCCTCTTTTCCCGTCAGCAGATACCGCATCCTGCATCCTCCCTTCTGATTCTCTTCCCTGAGCCACGGCAAAGGCCAGGGCATGATCGCCGGTATTGGAGATGGAAACGAAAATCTCCTCGATCCCCTGCCTGGCGGCCAGCCGGTCCGCTTCCCCGTAAAGCTTCACATAGGGTTTTCCCAGGTCATCCCTGAGCACCTCAATATCCTTAGGCCCAAACCCCCGGAATCCGGTTCCCAGGGATTTGGAAACCGCTTCCTTCACAGCAAAATCGCCGGCAAGCCTGGAGACGGACTCCCCTGCCTGCCGGCGCTCTTCCTCTGTGAAAGTATAGGCCACAAAAGAGTCCCGCTCACAGGCTCTTTTGATTCGATGGATCTCCACAAGATCCGTTCCTACTCCGATCACCATCTGACATCCTACCCCGATCCTTCTGCTGTTCCCTCTTTAATTGCGCTCCGCCTTTTTCGCCTCTTCCTCCAGCTTGCGGCTGGATACCCGATAGGACAGGCGCATCAGGCTCTCAGAAAGATGAACGTTCTCCACCACCACGTCCTCCGGAACCACCAGGTCCGTGTGGGCGAAATTCCAGATCGCCTTGATCCCCGCTTTCACCAGCCGGTCCGCAATCTCTGGCGCTTTGGTCTTGGGAATGGTCAGGGCCGCGATCTGGATATCATTGGCTTTAATAAAGCTTTCCAGTTCATCTACGGAACGGATCTCAATCCCCCGGATCACCAGCCCGATCAGCTTGGGATTAATGTCAAACATTCCCTTAATCAGGAAACCTCTGCGCTCAAAATTCGTATAATTGGCAATGGCCTGTCCCAGATTTCCCGCTCCAATAATAATCAGATTATGCTGCTGGTCAATCCCCAGGATCTTGGCAATCTCCGCATAAAGATACCTTACATTATAGCCGTAGCCCTGCTGTCCGAAACCGCCGAAATTATTCAAATCCTGGCGGATCTGAGAGGCGGTCACCTTCATCCTGACGCTTAGTTCATTGGAAGAAATCCGTTCCACGCCCTCCTCGATCAGCTCACCCAGATACCGGTAATACCGAGGCAGACGCCCAATCACCGCTTTCGAAATCTTCTTTTCTTCCATTCTGTCTCACCTTTCAAAATTATAGATACTGTCATGTGTTTTATTATACGCAAGTGACAAAAAAATGTCAAACCTGTTTAACGATATTCTTGAAAAAAACATGTTCTTATATTATACTGTTTTTTGGCTATACCCAATTTAATCCACGATTTTTAAAGGAGAAATACTGTGATTTTATCCTGCAGCAATATCAGTAAATCATTTGGCGAAAATGACGTTTTAAAACATATTTCCTTTCACATAGAAGAGCATGAAAAGGCGGCCGTCGTCGGCATCAACGGCGCCGGCAAGTCCACGCTTTTAAAGATCATCATCGGCGAGCTGGCACCCGACTCCGGCTCTGTCTCCCTGGCCAAGGGAGCTTCCATTGGCTACCTGGCCCAGCACCAGGACCTGGACGCCGCCTCCACCATCTATGACGCCCTTTTGGAGGTGAAGCGGCCGGTGATCCAAATGGAGGAACGGCTCAGAGCCTTAGAGCAGTCCATGAAGCATCTGACAGGCGAGGCTTTAGAAAACGCCCTGGGGGAGTACAGCCGTCTGGATCATCAATTTGAACTGGCCGGGGGATACGCCTGGAAGAGCGAGATTACCGGGGTTCTAAAGGGACTTGGCTTTGAGGAAGAGGAATTTTCCAAAAATATCAAATCCCTCTCCGGCGGCCAGAAAACCCGCGTCTCCCTTGGAAAGCTGCTTTTGACCAAGCCGGATATCCTTCTGTTAGACGAGCCCACCAACCACCTGGACATGGAGTCCATCTCCTGGCTGGAGACGTATCTGAAGGGCTACGCCGGAAGCGTGATCCTGGTAGCCCACGACCGATATTTCCTGGACCGGGTAGTGACCAAGGTGATTGAATTGGACAACGGAGCCGGAACTGTATTTTCCGGAAATTATACCGCCTACAGCGAGAAAAAGGCCATGCTGCGGGACGCCCAGATCCGGGCCTACTTAAATCAGCAGCAGGAAATCAAGCATCAGGAGGCGGTGATCGCGAAGCTGAAATCCTTCAACCGTGAGAAATCCATCCGCCGGGCGGAAAGCCGTGAGAAGATGCTGGAAAAGATCGACCGGCTGGAGCGTCCCGTGGAGGTTAATGACGCCATGGATATCCGTCTGGAGCCGGATGTGGTCAGCGGAAACGATGTGCTGACGGTTAGGGACCTTTCAAAAGCCTTTGGCAGCCATCTTCTCTTTTCCCATGTGGATTTTGAGATCAAGCGCGGCGAGCGGGTGGCCATCATCGGAAATAACGGCACCGGGAAAACCACCCTCCTAAAAATCATCAACGGCATCGTCCCCGCAGACAGCGGCCAGATCCGTTTAGGCTCAAAGGTCCACATCGGCTACTATGACCAGGAGCAGCAGGTGCTCCACCCAGAAAAGACCCTCTTTGCCGAAATCCAGGATACCTATCCTGCCATGAACAATACCCAGATCCGCAATACCCTGGCCTCCTTTCTCTTTACGGGAGACGATGTGTTTAAGCTGATCCGGGATTTAAGCGGCGGCGAGCGGGGGAGGGTATCTTTAGCCAAGCTTATGCTCTCAGACGCAAATTTTCTCTTGTTGGACGAGCCTACCAACCACCTGGACATTACCTCAAAGGAGATTCTGGAAAGCGCCTTAAACCGCTATACTGGCACAGTGCTCTATGTATCCCATGACCGGTATTTCATTAACCGCACCGCCACCCGAATCCTGGATCTGACGGGGCAGAGCTTTGTAGACTATATCGGCAATTACGAATATTACCTGGAAAAGAAGGAGGATGTGGAGACCGCCCACTTTGCCCGGCTGGCCCGGGAAGGGAAGACGGCCCCTGCCGGCGTTTCCTCAAATGGCCCGGGAAGTGTCCCCGTAGCCCCTTCAGGCGAAACCTCCTCCGCTCAGGACTGGAAGGCTCAGAAGGAGGAACAGGCCAGACTGCGCAAGCTCCAGAACGAGCTCAAAAAAACCGAGGATGAGATCCACCGTCTGGAGATGCGGGATCAGGAAATTGATGGACTCCTTTCCCAGGAAGAGGTCTACACCAATGTGGCCCAGCTGATGGAATTGAATCAGGAAAAGGAAACGGCGGCTTCCCGGCTGGAAGAATTGTATCAGCGCTGGGAGGAGCTGTCGGAGGAGGTGGAAGGTTCATGAACTTTAAACGGGCAGCCGCTCTCATAGCGGCGGTTTTATTGATCTTTATGGCGCTCCTGGCTCTGATTTTGGCTATTCTGGGAGCTCCCTTTGAAGTTCTTGCAGCCCTGCTCTTCTGCCTGGTGCTGATTCCCGTCATCGCCTACGCGATGATACTGGCGGCGCGGGTCTTTGGGAAAAAGAAACAAGAATAAAAAAGAACCCTGTGGGAGAGGACGATCAAATTCCTTCCCGCAGGGTTCTTTTATTTCTATCTTGTATTTTCAGTTTCTATCCGGCCAGGCGAAGGAATCTTACAATGCAGTTTGACCCTGGAATCTGATACTGGACTACGCCGTTTGCGCCAACAACCACGTCAGAAACCGTTACATTGCCTGCCGCGTCGGTAACCATAACGACAATCTGCTGCCCAGCAGTAAGGCTGGTCTGTTCCATCTGCATCTGAGACGCCGGTCCATTTGCGCCGGGCGTAACCGCGTAGGTCACCGCCGCGCCAACCTGTACATACTGCGGCAGATTCAGGCTGACCTTTCCGCTGTAGGCAGCCGCAATATTCATCGTACCGTTTTGAATCGCCTGTTCAGCCGCCACAACCTCCTGGACAAAGCCTGAAAGCTCATCCGCCCCGGATTTCTGGGAAACCTGGGTTCCATCTGCGTAGACCACTACATTCTGGACTGCCGCAGGCCCCTGGGCCTGAGCTGCCGCCGTCTGCTGCATCACGCTTCCCTGAAGGTCAGAAGCAAGAAGCGAACGTGTGGAGCCGTCTGCTCCCACGGCAATGGTCACAACCTGGGCGCTGTGCCCCTCTGATACCGTAACCGCCGGAGCCGCCGCTGCCGTCACAATGGTATTTCCGGTAACGCTTCCCGCGGCGCTTTGGGCCACCACAGAGGATATGCTGCTTCCCCCTGCTGAAACCGTCACGCTCTGCCCTGCCGCAGCGGAGGTTACCTGCTGCTGATTCGATACAGCGGCGCTGCTGGAGGAGCCTGCTGAAGATGTTCCGCCGGCAGAGCTGCTGGAACCGGAGTCCACACTGATGCCAATATCCCGGTCGCTGTCATCGCTGCCGCTGGATACAATCCGGTTCCACTTGGCGTAAAGGGTCAGCGGATCCGAATTATCCTTGCTGGTCAGCTGCGTAACCCTATTAGTATAGGCACTGTCCGTGTACCATCCGTCAAAGGTATAGCCGCTTCTGGAGGGATCCGCCAGGGCAACCGCCGCGCTTTCTCCTGTGTACCGGGACGGATTTTCACCGCTGTTGCTCCCGTCGCCTAAAACGTATGTAACCTGGTAGGTAATTACTGTTCCGTAGCCCTGGCCGTCAAAAGTATAGTAAATACCGTCAACTGCTTCTGTGCTGTTTCTGCCGACAACACCCTGGGCATTGACCCAAAGATGCCCGATCCACTGGCCCGCCACCAATTCTGTTGTCAGGTTCTCTCCCTCGCTGTCCATCAGATAGCAGGTCATAGCGCCGGAGGCATCTTCTGCAAAGGCGTAGAAACGTCCATCACCGTTCTTATAAACCAGCCCCTCATCGCCAGAATAGTACCAGACAATGCTGCCACTGTCCAGCTCCTGTTTGAAGAACTCATTCTCAATGGCCGTCCAGTAGCCCTGGCTGTCGAAGGTACCATAGTAGCCTCCGGCGATGCGGTTTTCATTCTTAACCATGTATCCCTTGTTGTCAATAAACCGGAAGCCGTTCCCATCCTCGATCCACTGACGGAACTGCTGGGAGCCGTCTGTGCCAAAGTAAAGCGTCTCCCCTTCTACATCCACGAACGCCTCTTTTACCAGCGTACCCTCAGATCCGATGTAGTAGGTTTTGCCGTCCCGGTTCATCAGGCCTTCCGGGGAAACAGTTCCCTTGCCGTCGGCGTCAAAATCATAGTAAACACCGCCGATCTCCACCCGGACTGTATTTGCGGTCACATAGCCGTCCGCGCCAATATAGCGGTCCCCAATCCAGAGGTTAGCCTGCTTTACGCTGCCAATGGCATCATTTTCCTCTCCTGCCTCATAGAGATAGCATGCCTGTCTTTCATCTTCCGCTACTAAGCAGTAGAATACCATCTCCTGGTTTTCAGGTCCAGCCACCTTTCCTTCCGAGCCGGAGTAGAAGGTCACCACTGTCCCGTCGTCCATATCGCTGGTGAAGAATACATCTTCTACTGCCTTCCAGTATCCCTCTCCATCGAAGCTTCCATAATTGCCGCCAGCCATTTTTCCATCATCGTTTTTCACCACATAGCCTTTGCCGTCCACGTAACGGAAACCGCCGTTGTACTCAATCCATTGATGGAACTGCTGGGAACCGTCCTCTCCAAAATAGAGCGTTTCCCCGTCTACGTCTTTAAACTGGTCGGTTAGGACTGTGCCATCCTCTCCCATGTAGTAGGTTTTGCCGTCTTTTTCGAACATTCCTTCTTTGGCAAATGACTTGTTCCCCTCTGCGTCAAAGTCGTAGTAGACTCCGTCAATCTCCATATAAGAGGCATTTGTCACTTTATATCCGTCTTCGCCTACGTAATAGTCTCCAAACCAAAGCTTCGTCTGCCGCTCGCTTCCCGGATTTCCCTGTGCATCAAACAGGTAACAAGCCTCCCTGCCGCTCTCGTCTGCCACCAATCCGTAGTAGGATGTCTCCTGATCAGAGGGACCGGCCAATTTACCTTCTTCCATGCAGTAGAATGTGCCCGTTTCATTGGTCACAAGCCCAGCCTCGCCGGCCGTCCAGCAGCCGCTCTCGTCAAAGCTGCCATAGCGGCCGCCAATGATGATATTTTCCGCTCCTTTTACTACATAGCCGTCTGCGCCTACATAGAAGCGCTCGCCGCCGTCATCGACCCACTGGCTAAACTGCTGGGAACCGTCTGCGCCGAAATAAAGGGTATTCCCTTCCTCATCATCCGCAAACTGATTCTTAACAAAGGTTCCATCCTCGCCAACGCAGTATTTCTTGCCGTCTTCCTCTACAATCGCCCCTGCCGCGTAGCTGCTGATGCCTTCCGCGTCAAAGTTGTAGTAGGTATCTCCGATTTTTACGCTGGTTTGGCTGGTAATCAGATAACCGTCCTCGCCTAAGTACAGATCCTTGATCCACGCCGGGCCGGTTTCCCTCTCATCAAGCACTGTGCCTTTTGCCCCGTCCATCAGGTAGCAGGCGGTTTTGCCGTCCTCTTCCACGAAACGGTAGAATGTCATTTTTTCTTCCGTTGTGCCATCCATTCCCGCCTCATCGTATGGTCCAGCTATATCGCCTTCCTCATCGGAATAAAGCCGTACCACAGTTCCGTCATCCAGTTCTTCATCGAAAAATCCCTTTACAGGCGTCCACCTGCCTTCTGCGTCAAACGTGCCGTAAGAACCGCCAGTCCTTCTGGTATCATCTTTTACTACATGGCCTTCTCCGTTTACGTAGAACCAATCTCCGGCAGCATCTTCGATCCAGTTTCTGCACAGTTTTTCTCCGTTTTCGTCAAAGTAGTAGGTTTCCCCGTCATAATCGACAAATTCCTTTTTAACGATTTCACCGTTTTCGTCAACATAGTAGGAAACCTCTTCTTCGTTTTCCTCGTTCATAATTACGATCGTAATTAATTCACTCTTAATCAAGCTGGCATTGCAGGCGATCTCGCTTCCGCCTTTTTCATTTGATGTTACATCCAAAGAACCAAAAGAATAAAAGGAATCACCGATTCTCTTTGTCTCTGAATCCTCTACAAGATAACCATTTTCATCAATGTAGAAGCCGCAGGAATCTTCACTGTCATCAAATCCAAGCCACCCTATGCTTTGAGGCTCCTCTTCCAAGCTTTTTCGATCCCGATTGTATAGGTAGCACCTCATCCCATCCGCCTCTTCGATGAAGCAATAGAAGTAACCATCTGGACCTGCGATATTGCCATCTTTACCTGAATAAAGCCACAGGTTAACCCCTAGATCTTCTGTCAGCCCTTCATCTTCAAAAAGGACATTCTCAATCGCAGTCCAATAGCCTTTATCGTCAAATTTTCCATAGCAGTTGGCTACCCTTTCAATTTCGTCAATCTTAAGGTAACCATTCTTGTCTACATAACGAACTTCTCCCTCGATCCACTTGCCCTTCTCACTTGTATCACGTTTTCCATCCCCATTAACACGAATAATACGGAACTCGCCGTCTTCTTGTATTTCGATATAGGCATTCGTTATTGGATCTGTATATGTCTCATCTCTATAGTAGAATCCATCCTTCTCATAAACATCTGTCAGCACCCACTCTTCCTCTGCCTCCGCCTGAGGCGTCACTGCCGTCAGCTGATTCGCCTGGGCTATGCTCGTCTCAGCAGAAGGCGTCGAAACTGGATCTGTTTCCTTACCTCCGGATTCCCCAACCGATCCTGTTTCATCTTCTTTTCTGTCGCTCTCTCCCGTCCCGGTTTCCTCTTCTTTCCCGGAATCCTCCTCTGTACCGGCTGCTTCCTCTTCTTTCTCAGGAGACTCATCTGTTCCCGCTTCTTCCTGGGTAGACTCGCCTATTCCAGCTTCCCCTTCTTCCTGAGAAGATTCTTCTTGCCCAGTTTCCTCTCCCTCGCCTAACTCTTCTTCCTCTCCAGCTTCCTCACCTGGTTCAGAGTCCTCTCCTTCCCCGGAGCCTTCTTCCGAGCCAGTTTTGTCCTCTTCCCCAGAACTTTCTTCCGTTCCAGTTTCGTCCTCTTCCCCAGAACCTTCTTCCGTTCCGGTTTCGTCATCTTCCCCGGAACCTTCCTCTGTCCCGGCTTTCTCTCCTTCCCCGGAGCCATCTTCCGAGCCAGATTCCTCATCTTCCACGGAGCCTTTCTCTAAGCCAGACTCCTCTCCTGCCACGGAGTCCTCCTCTGGCCCGCTTTCCTCGTTTTCCTCGGAAGCTGCGCCTGCCGCTTCCGCTCCGCCAAACTCATCCGCGCTGCCGGAATCATCTGCCTGCTGTGCGTAGGAAGTCATCATCCCTGCCTCTATGCCCCCTGCTTCTACACTGCAGGTCAGCATAAAGACAGAAGCCACAGCGATTGCCCTGCGCACCTTTCCTTTTACCAATCCTACTTTCCGCATCTAGAACCTCCTTAAAATATCTCAGCCAGCTTTCAGAAACTTTTCCTTTTCCCTCCGCAGGCTTCTTTTCTGTTTCCTCGTTCCCAGCTTCAAATACTCTTTCAGCCTTCTCCGTCTGCTTTTGCAGCTTTCCCTCAGGTAATCCCGATATATCTCACGATAAGAACGATCATCGATCACCTTCTTCTTTCGGGAAAAATGACGATGGTAGATCAAATACGCCTTCTCATCCCCCTTCCGCAAAGCTTCCAGCAAAAATGTGCGGGCCAGCCTCTTGTCACAATACTGTCCGGGCCGTAAGAAAAAGATTCCCAGCCTTCGATATATTTGCGGCCTGCCGGGCAGGATCCTCTTTAAAAACCATCTGAATTTTCTTCTTTTTCTCATAGTCCCTGCCTTCGGGCTATCCCCTATGTGACGATTCTTAACATTAACTATAGCGCAAAACACTTTACTTTGCAACGTTTTTTCGTCATATCTTATATTTGTTATTCGTCATATAGGATTTTTCACCAACATCATTTATAATGGAAAGAACGGGGGAGAGGAGGATATTTTGCATATGAAAGAATTTGACCCAATCACTCGCATCCACCAGCTTTGTCAGGAAAGGAACTGGTCCTATTACCGGCTGTCAAAGGTCTCAGGGCTTACATATTCCACGATCAACACGCTAATGAATAAGCAGACGCTTCCGTCGTTAAACACTCTAAATAAAATATGCCAAGGCTTCGGCATTTCTCTGGCTGAATTTTTTACACAGGAACATCCATCTGCTTCTATGACGTCTGAAGAAAAATTATGCCTGCATATTTTTTCTTCCCTGTCCCCAGAAGACCGCAAGCTTGCGCTTGCATATATGAAAGGGCTTGCAAAGTCCCTTTAGACATTGGAAAGAAATAGGGAGCCATCCTTCAAGTTTGATCCTTGAATCGGATAGCTCCCTACTTTTATAGCAGCGTATTTGCAGTATTTACTTTACATCCCGGAGAATAATATCCTCCCGTCCCGGTCCGTTGGATACCATGGTGATGGGCACCTGGATCTCCTTCTCCACGAACTCGATGTATCTGCGGCAATTCTCAGGAAGATCCTCATATTTCTTGATTCCCCGAATATCGCACTTCCAGCCAGGCATCTTCTCATAAACAGGCTTTGCCTTATTAAGCTTCACGGTGGTGGGGAAGTCCTTCGTCACCTTTCCGTCGATCTCATAGCCCACGCAGACCGTCAGCTCGTCCAGATATCCCAGCACGTCCAGAACCGTAAAGGCTACCTCCGTAGCGCCCTGCACCCGGCAGCCATAGCGGGTGGCAACGGCATCAAACCAGCCTACTCTTCTGGGCCGTCCGGTGGTAGCGCCGTACTCGCCGCCGTCTCCGCCTCTGCGGCGCAGCTCCTCGGCCTCATCCCCGAAGATCTCGCTGACAAAATCTCCCGCGCCTACCGCGCTGGAGTAAGCCTTCACCACAGTGGTGATCTTCTTGATCTCATAGGGCGGAATCCCCGCTCCGATGGCGCCGTAGGCTGCCAGAGTAGAGGAAGAGGTTACCATAGGATAGATTCCGTGATCTGGGTCCTTTAAGGAGCCCAGCTGGCCCTCTAAGAGGATCTTCTTACCCTCCTTATTTGCATTATACAGGTAAGCGGCGGTATCGCACACATAGGGATCCACCATCTCGCGGTACTCTAAAAGCTCCTTGTAAAGCTCCTCAGGATCGATCAGAGGCTTGTGGTACAGATGCTCTAAAAGCACGTTCTTCTGCTGGCATACCCGCTCCACCTTCTCCTTTAACAGCTCCTCATCGTAGAGTTCGCTGACCTGAAAACCGATCTTGGCATATTTATCAGAATAGAAGGGAGCGATTCCCGACTTGGTAGAGCCGAAGGACTTTCCACCCAGACGCTCCTCCTCGTACTGGTCAAACAGAATATGATAAGGCATCAAAATCTGGGCCCGGTCGGAAACCAGAATTCTGGGCTTTGGCACGCCCCGGTCCACCAGGGACTGAATCTCCTTTACCAGATAGGGGATGTTTAATGCGACTCCATTTCCGATCACGCTGGTGGTGTGCTGATAAAATACACCGGACGGCAGCAGGTGAAGGGCAAATTTCCCGTAGTTGTTGATGATGGTATGGCCGGCGTTGCTGCCTCCCTGGAACCGCACAATAATATCGGATTCCTTGGCAAGCATGTCCGTAATCTTGCCCTTTCCCTCATCTCCCCAGTTCGCTCCAACAATTGCTTGAACCATAGCTAAAAATTCCTCCTTTGGGCCGGGCCCGTAACTTTCAATGGCATTCTTCGGAAGGGAAGCCTTCACAGCCCCATTCCGTTATTACTTTACTACAGAAGGCGTCATAAGTAAAGACAATATTTATTATATAATCCATAATTATACATTATATCACTCCGATTCTCCCAGCACCAAAGCCAGCAGGCTTTTCCCCGCCAGTGAAATCACCGCCTTCTCACCGGTCACCACGCAAATTTCCCGTCCCGGCATCGGCTCTTTAAAATGCAGTTCAAAGACCTCTCCCCGCCTTAAGGCCTCTTTGGCAAAGCCCTCCATCACGCAGCCCACTCCCATATTCCGCTTGGCAAACTGCACCACCATATCGCTGATGGCCAGCTCAAACTCCGGCTTCACGCAGATGCCCTTCTCTTCCAGAAACTGATCCATAAAAAAGCGGGTGCTGGTATTTGGCTCCAGAAAAATGCAGGGAAAATGCTCCAAAACAGCATAATCCAAAGTTTTCCCCTTTAGTTCCTTCTCAAAACGGCTCCCTGCGATAAACACATTTCGGATCTCCTTTACCGGAACTTCTCTTATCTCACCTTCATTCTGAAAAGGCGTGCTCACCACCCCAAAATCGATCCGCCCTTCCCGCAGGCTGCGGATGGTTTCCGGCGTAGGAGCGTTGGTCACGTTTACCTTGATGCCCGGATACTGCTGGTGGAACCGTTCCAGATAGGGCAGCAGGAAAAACTGCAGCGTCATATCGCTGGCCCCCACCCGCACTTCGCCGGTATCCTTATTCAGGATCTGCTTCAGCATCCGCTCCCCTTCCATCAGATTTTCCACCCCCTCCTTTACATAACGGTAAAGAATTTCCCCTTCCCGGGTCAGCTGGACGCCCCTGGAAGTACGCGAAAACAGTTTTACACCCGCTTCCCGCTCCAGCTGGCGCAGCGCCTGGCTTACCGCAGGCTGGGAAATGCACAGCTCCTTTGCGGCCCCGGTAAGGCTGCCCTGCTGGCTGACGTGGTAGAAAACCTTGTAATATTCGTAATTGATGGTCATAGTTGTGCGCTCCTTTATTCCGATGATTGATGCTTTTCAACAATCCGCATCTTCAGCCATCGGTCGTAAGGCATGGTTCCCCGGCAGCAGAGATAAATGATCAGGCTGATCGGACCAAGCTGCGCGGCAATGGTTTTTAAAAAGCTGTGGCATAACGCAAATAGAGCAGTTGGCATTGATTCCTGCCGGATCATCAGTCCGGCAGCTTTTTTCCCCACCGTAACACCGCTTGCCAGACAGTCGCAGGCGAAGGTATAGAGGAACAGCAGCACCCCAATCACCAGGACACGAAAAAAATTCAGAAGGATAAGCGTTACGGAAAGCCCAGGCCAGAACATCCATAAGACCATTCCTAAAAACGGGGACAGAAGCCCCAATGCCCCGATTCCGGCAATGCTTACAAGCAGCCAATCCACACAGAAGGCGCCAAGCCTTTTTACCGCCGCTCCATTCTTTGACACCTTCACTAAGCTGCCCTCATGGGTAAAACGCACTTTCAGCCATCGGTCGTAAGGCATGGTTCCATTCCCGCACAAAAGAAGAAATATACATATAGGCCAAAGCCATGAGACGTAGAGCAGCATTGCCCGTATAGTTCCGTGAACGAGCGCGTATTTTACCTTCGAAACCGAATCGTCCCTCTCTACGACAATCATCATCAACATTTTTCCAAAGCTCATACCGTTGCTGAAGCAATCAAATCCAAAGGTATAGGCAAACATCAGAACTGGCGTGACTGTACGGCTTAAAAATCCCGGTGAGTTTCCTGCCCCGAAAGCCGCTAAAAAAATTTTCAAAAGTGCCGTCATCACTATGACGAAAATCAGGTCAATCCCTAAAGCTACTACTCTTCTCATACACCCCACCTCTTCCATTTCCCTTCGGTTTTCCTGACCGCAGTTTTAGCGGTTCCGAATGGGAAATCTGCGCCCAATCTGTTCCAACAGCTCTTCTAAATAATTCTCCCGAATCAAGATCATCTCGCAGCCATATTCCCGGCAAAGCCTTTCGTTTTTCCGGTTCTCTTCCAAAATCCTTTCCATGCTGCACCAGGAATCATCCAAGCGCTTCTCAATCACATTCGCATATTGCTTCACCTGGGCGAAATGGCTTCGGATATACGGCTCCGACAGCACCAGACAGACAAACCGGGGCTGTTGCATTAGAGATCAAAAAATCTCAGACATAACAGCCCCTTTTTCCCAAAAACACAATTTTTTCCTTAAA